>NZ_CP010029.1:0-353369 GCF_001656035.1 Yersinia entomophaga | reverse complement strand
ATTATTCAATAATCGCGAGTTTTAGAATACTCATTGTTAAGATAGCGCCGTTAAAATAAAGAGTAAGGTCGTGATGGCACTTACCCCATGCCCTAAAAATATTAATAAAGTAAATTAAAAATGGGCGTGATAAGTTGCCTAGCGCTAAAAACTATAGGTAACTCCGCCATTAATTGATCTCCCCATGCCAGGAAATAGTGTATTACTCTTTTTCGATGTTACTTCTCGCTCCGTTGCCGAAGCAGTGGCATAAAGTTTGTCGGTCAAATTATCCATACTGAGATAAGCAGACCAGCCGTCAGGATGGCGATAATCGACTTTCATTCCCCATACCGCATATTTATCGCGAGCCTGTATGTCCGTGCGATTAAGATGATCAATCGGCGTTATTTCCGGCAACCAATGCAGATTTGGCCCAATACTCCAGTTATTCCATTTATATAAAACCTCTGCGGCAATAATTTGCTTCGGAATACCGCCAATTCGCTTTCCGCTATATTCTCCGCCACGGAAACGAAAATCGTTATAAGTCCATGCCAGACGATATTCGATACTGTTATCACTGATCGGAATATGCCCTTTCAGCCCAATCTCTGCCCCTTGATGGAGGGTTTTATCCGCGTAGTTAAAAGTGCCTATCGAATGACCTTCGCTGTCATAAGTGGTAATCAGCTCATCGTCAATCAGGCTGCGATATAGCGTCACATCCCATTTTAGGCTGCGGGTTAACGCACCTTCACCTCCCACTTCCCACGTCACGGCTTTTTGCGGGCGTAGCAGGGTCAGCTCGCCTTTATTGGAGATAATCTCACGAAAACTCGGCGCTTCATGGCTCCAGTTCAGGCTGGTAAACCAACGCAGATCGCTGCCGGTGAACCAAACGGCTCCCAATTTAGGTGAGAGAAAATACCAATCCTGATCCAGCCCATTGCGCTTATCGCGGGATTTGGCATTGCGAACGGAATGCGTACCTTTCAAATCGGTATCAACGCGTAATTGCTCTGTTATCTGCCAGCCGGCACCAAAAGCCAGATTCTGATTTTCTGCCAGCATGGTGTACGCGCCGAGCAACTTGAAATTATCGGGCGTCCCGCGCCGATTTTGCCGTAAATCTCGCTCCATATCGGAGCGTTCTGCCGAGGCCCCAAGGCGATAATCCCAATCCCCCCGCTGTAGCTCGGTTCGCCACTGCGCGCCGTAAGTGTTACCAGCGCTGAGCACGTAGACCACCGGCGTCACAAAGTTATCATGGGTGTGCTGTGCCCAAACGCCCAGCTCATTTTTCCAATCTTCGCCCCGCCAGCTAAGGCGATTGGCGATTCGAGCCTGTTCGACGTTACGGTGAGGATCGCGCGTCCATACCATTGGAAAAACCGAACGCGGATCGGTCTGAACTTTCTCTTGAGACAAAGAACCCGCCACGTCAAAAGCAAGATCGGTCCAGCTGAACCAAGTTCGACTGGCAAAGTTCTCATCTTCATAGCCAATATTGGCTCTAACCGCATTTCGCCGTGAAGACGAATGCTGCCGATAGCCACTAAAACGATCGCCGCTCACGCTGATACGTCCGTCCAGATTGCCTTCGCTACCGCCCAGCGCGCCCTGCCATCCGTGGCGACCAAAGCTACCGTATTCGTAGCGTGCCCGCCCATTTTCATCGGCACCGGTATAAGACATAAAATCAATTTCGCCGCCGAGCGCGTTGCTCACCGGACTGGTGGCATTTGCTCCTCGCCGCGCAGTGATAATTTTACTTTCGCGAGGCTCCAACAGGCTAATATGAAAACCGCCGTCGGCATCATTTAACGGTAGGCCATCCTGTAATAAAGTAACACCCCGTGACAAAGGCGCACTTTGCACGCCAGAGCCACGAATATTCAACCGCGGTTGATCGACCCCGCCAAAAAAATTCTGTATCACCAAACCCGGCTGATAATCCAGTGCGTCCTGCAAAGTCCCCAGACGCCCCTCATCCTCTGGCGTAATCAGATTTGTTCCGCCGGCAATTTTGGCCAGTTTGCCCTGTTCCTGCTGATAAGAGCTGCGCAGCATGTTTCCTGGCGAAAAAATCTGGCCTGTAACCTCCATGTAAGACTGGTGTTCATCTTCAACAGGTTTCGCCTGTAATGATGTGGCTGGCGTTAAAATAAAAATAGAAAATAATAAATGGGGTTTATAGATTCCATTCATTTGAACCGTCCATAACTGCAATATAAAATAAAAGATAAACCCACAGCGTCGCTAAATAATAAAAACAAAAAAAACGGCTAAAGCCATTATTTAATTTAAGGATATAATGTATTAATTTTTCAAGACAATATCGGCAAAGTAATTTACGGTCAAGAATAAACAATTCACCACAGAAAGCATGCCTATATACAGCGGTAAAATATTCTTTTTATTTTTTGCATTTTCTTAAATATCCACAATATCTTAAGAGGATAAATCATTAACATGAAACAAACAAAAAAAATAAAAAAGTAAAACTTTTATCTGTTAATAAAACTAATGAAAAAACAGTGAAATAAAAATACATCATTGCACAACTATGGAAGCTATTTCATAGGTTCAGCTTATATATAAAACCAGACTCCCATAGCATAAAACAAATCAGGCCCGCTTTCGCGAGCCTGAAGGGCTAAAGTCAACCGAATAAAAAACGCTCAGTTGACGTCTTTCATCCACACCGGTTTTTGCGTCATATGAATGTACAGTTCTTCAACTTTAGTGCGCGCCCAAGGGGTTCGGCGTAAAAACTTCAAACTGGATTTAATGCTGGGATCGCTGATAAAGCAGTTAATGCGAATGCGATAGGCCAGTTCTTCCCAGCCATAATGCTCCACCAGCTTGGTCAATAATTGCTCCAGCGTAATTCCGTGGAGAGGATCTTTCGACAAGTGGTCGCTCATTATATATCTCACATGTTATTAGGTGACGAATTTATCAGCCGCACACATTAATCAGGAATGACGGATGCGACAAGCAGAAATTCCCGATTTATAGCATCCACCACTAACGGCTCACTTTCTGAACAACCCGACATCATGAAATAGCTATAAACTGCTGCCGCAATTTATGTACCTGATCTCGCAATTCAGCCGCCTGCTCAAATTCAAGGTTCTGCGCATGGACATACATTTGCGCTTCCAGTTCGCTAATCTTGCGATCCAGCGCCTTCGGCGTCAGTGCATCATAGTTGGCCGCACTTTCTGCCGCCGCCTTACCGCCTTTACCTCTGCCTTTGCCACGTAGAGAAGGCTGACCCAGTTGCAATATATCACCGACTTTCTTATTCAGGCCCTGCGGAACGATGCCCAAGGCTTCGTTATGCGCCTGCTGTTTCGCCCGACGACGTTCGGTTTCACCGATGGCTTTCTCCATCGAGGCGGTGATTTTGTCACCGTAAAGGATCGCTTTACCGTTTAGGTTACGCGCCGCCCGGCCAATGGTCTGAATCAATGAGCGCTCAGAGCGCAGGAAGCCTTCTTTATCCGCATCCAAGATTGCCACTAGCGAGACTTCCGGCATATCCAGACCTTCTCGCAGCAAGTTAATGCCTACCAACACGTCAAACTCACCGAGGCGCAAGTCACGAATAATTTCGACCCGCTCGACGGTATCAATATCAGAATGCAGATAACGTACCCGTTCGCCATGCTCGACCAGATAATCGGTCAAATCCTCGGCCATACGTTTAGTCAGCGTAGTGACCAGTACCCGTTCGTTAATCGCCGCCCGCTTGCGAATTTCGGACAGCAAATCATCCACCTGGGTTGCTACAGGCCGTACTTCGATAATAGGGTCCAATAGACCGGTTGGACGCACCACCTGCTCAACCACTTCCCCGCCGGATTTCTCCAGCTCGTATTTGCCCGGCGTTGCCGAAACGTAGATGGTTTGCGGAGCCAACGCTTCGAACTCTTCAAAGCGCATTGGGCGGTTATCTAACGCCGACGGCAGACGGAAGCCGTATTCCACCAGCGTTTCTTTCCGCGAACGGTCCCCTTTGTACATACCGCCGATTTGCGGAATAGTCACATGGGATTCATCCACGATCAGCAAACCGTCGGCAGGCAAATAGTCAAACAGCGTCGGCGGCGCCTCTCCCTCTCCGCGCCCGGATAAGTAACGTGAATAGTTTTCTATCCCGGAGCAGTATCCCAATTCATTCATCATTTCCAAATCAAACTGGGTTCGCTGGGTCAAACGCTGTTCTTCTACCAGTTTATTGTTCTCCAGTAGTACCTTACGCCGTTGCGCTAGTTCGACTTTAATGTCTTCCATCGCTTGCAAAATACGTTCTCGCGGCGTGACATAGTGAGTTTTCGGATACACGGTAAAACGCGGAACTTCCTGATGCAGCTGGCCCGTCAGGGGATCAAACAGCGATAATCGCTCCACTTCCTCATCAAATAGCTCCACTCTCAGCGCCAATTCATCAGATTCGGCAGGGAAAATATCAATCACTTCACCGCGCACCCGAAAAGTCCCGCGCTGGAACGCCTGATCGTTGCGGGCATATTGCAACTCCGCTAGCCGACGTAAAATCGCCCGCTGATCGATAATCATTCCTTTGGTCAGATGCAGCATCATTTTCAGATACAAATCCGGATCGCCCAAACCGTAGATAGCAGAAACCGAGGCCACCACCACCACATCACGCCGCTCCAGCAGGGCTTTGGTGGCTGAAAGCCGCATCTGTTCGATATGCTCGTTTACCGATGCATCTTTCTCGATAAAAGTATCAGAACTGGGGACGTAGGCTTCTGGCTGGTAATAATCGTAGTAGGAAACGAAATATTCCACCGCATTATCAGGAAAAAATTCTTTCATTTCGCCATACAGCTGTGCCGCCAGCGTCTTATTGGGTGCCAAAATCATGGTTGGCCGATTCAGATCGGCGATCACATTCGCCACGGTAAAAGTCTTACCCGAGCCGGTAACCCCTAGCAGCGTTTGGTGCGCCAGGCCATTTTCCAGACCTTCTTCCAGTTGACGGATCGCCTCCGGCTGATCGCCAGCAGGCTTAAACTCAGAATGCAGTTTGAATAATTTACTCATGAATTAGCTACCCGATGGAGAATCACGCGCGGTTAGGAAGCTAATTATGCGAGCCTCCCAGATTTTTTCCACTGCTATGATACTGGATATAAAACCAGCATCAAGTATAAATATAGGGAAAAGAGCGCTGGTTCTGGCACGACACCTCCGTTATCTCGATTCCATATTGCCATTTGCATGACAATACCCCATTTATCCCCAGAAAGAGGCAGTTGTTAACCTCTGTAAAACAAATTGATTAAAGATCACACATAACCACCAGTGTTAAATACTCAAGTCTTGATTTTAATTAACTTATTGTAATTTATGTATATTTAGAAAAAGAAGAGAATCCAGACAACCGGGGCATAAGCCGCGTCCTCTCTCGCTTGCGACTAGTTTTTTGTGTCTAATACACAAGGTTATCCACAGGAATGGTGGATAACTCACTCAATCCCGTCTGTGGTGCGAGCTGGAGAAAACCGCCGGTTAAGGTAAAAACAGGTCCAAATAGGATTTTTTAGTCATTTTTTTACATTTTTATTTCTCTATATATTTCAATTAGTGCTAAATATCCCCCTTGCTAATTTGCTATTCGCCGCCTACACGAGTCATCCACCGCGCAACCGATTCAAATTGTTTCTTTTTTGCACCACGCCCCCTCAGAGTGGCACCGCCTAGGTGCAACCGCCATCCCGTAGCTGCCGGCGGTTTATGCCATTTCCAATAAATTTTACGCAAGTGGCCAAATAATTTCGTTACATCGTCCTAACATAATGGTTTTTTCTTATGCGTTAGCAACCTGGCTCGAGAGTTGCTTATTTCACTGTGATTCGGCGTAACAGAAGCGTGATAGCGGGAGTTGCGTTCCAGTGTTAATAGGCCAGACTGAGTGCTGAAAACGGCTGTTTAGCAGTAAAAATCACCGTTAGCCGCAAGTTAATATCTGAAACTGGTTATTTATCACTTCTTTATGCCAACACGTTTTTTCATATCTTGAGATTTTTATGCTGAGGATTGGCCTAACGGCAGCAAAAGTTGCTCGCAGAACTCAGCCAGCCTACGCCCTCAGCACCTAGCCAAGCGAGGAGATTTTCTGATGCTACGTTTACAATCGGTCAATCAATTTTATGGTCGCACCCATATTCTATGGGATATCAATCTTGAGTTACCTCCCGGCCAATGTACCTGTCTGATAGGTCGTAATGGCGTAGGAAAAACCACGCTGATCAATTGCATAATGGGTCATCTTCCAGTGGAAAGCGGCACGATGGTTTGGCAACCCGGGGGGGAACCGCCTGAAAACCTGCTTCACCAGCCGGTAGAGCGACGAACCGCACTGGGGATTGGCTATGTCCCACAAGGGCAGCCAATCTTCTCTCAACTGAGCGTGGAGGATAATTTGCTGGTCGCGCTTCTGGCTGGGCGTCACAAAGATCGGGTTATTCCCCACTGGATCTATGATTTCTTTCCGTTTTTACATCAGCAGCGCCGTCAACGCGGCGGGGAGCTAACGCGTAACCAACAGCAACTGTTGGCATTCGCGCGCGCGTTAGTTCCCGAACCGGAATTACTGATTCTGGATGAACCGGGTTGCGGTGATCAGCCCGCGCTAAATGCGGAAATTGGCAGTGTCATTCGCCAGTTATGCCAAAATATTGGCCTGACGGTCTTACTGGTTGAACACCGGTTGGAGAACATTCAGCAAGTGGCCGATCGCTTTTATTTGATTGATGAGGGAAGAAATGTGGCTCAAGGAAAATTTGCGCTGTTAGATGACGATTTGATCACCGAATACTTAACGGTTTGATAAATCTGTTATTCGAGATAAGCATTGATATGAAGTTCGAGCGAGTACATTACCTGCGGCATTATTCAGTTTAATGGCCGCAGGCGTTGAGGATGAAATCTGTTTGTTCCGAAGCTGTGCGGACAGTATCGTCTAATGTAATAAGTTTAAAAAATTACCGTGACTTAGCAATTAGACGCCGTTTCGAACGCCTGCTTTAATACCCCTCGATTGAGGAAAGCGATCGGGGTATTTTCAGTCAAATCTTCTGCGGCGGTTAACGTGAGTTCATCTCTAAGCGAAATCTGGGTCGCGGAGATGCTCATATCCTGCTTCTCAACGCCTTTCTCATTGAAAAGCATATGTACTTTTACCTGGGAGCTGATATGACTTTGATGATCTTTCGCAGCTTCTAATGTCTGTGCGGTTTTACCAAACTGGCTAATCGGCCAGGTCAGTTTAATATCAATATCCACGCCATTATTTTTACTCACCGCAAAGCTGACGCTAGGCTTACCTACTTTCATCCAGATATTATCGGCAAGAATCAGATCCGGTCCCTGACGAGTAAATTGGCCGAGAACCTGATCCTGAACGGCCGAAACAATACTTTCAGGGACCAGATAACGGCTCATGGCCATTAAACTCATTGGGTTATTATCTACCATTTCAGATAATTGCCCCAGTTGCCCCCTTTGTGCATGAGTCAGTTCTTGTCGATCGTTCCCAATTATATTTTGCAGCTGCGAGAACAACTGATTCCCCATTCCCATCGCCCAACGACCATAACTTTGGTGGCGATTATCCACTTTAAGATCGATACCGGCCTTAAAAGCGTCGATGAAAGCGCCATCGGCAAAATAGGAAGCCACTTCTTCTGGATGATGAACCGGCGCGCGAAATTGATTATCCATAAAATCCACCAATTTTGCAGGCGGTGAGTGCTCCTTAGAATGATTGACCGAGATACTCTCAGTCCCCCCAGACCAATTTTGGGCAAGTTTGATTTGCGCATCAGGTATTCTGGATAAAAATATTCTTATCTCTTTGCATTGCTGCTGGAATGATTGACGTATTCCATCCGGCAATTCCGCGATTTTCTCGTCGAGAATACTTTCTTGTTTTGTGGCATGAGCCATCATGACAATACTGGCGAAATTTTTGCTCGTCATATCCTTTGTAACCGCCAAATCACTTGGCCAGCATTCTGAAAATACGCTCGATAGCTCTTTTTCGCTAAGAGGAAGCTGCAATAAATTCTGAATATTATCTAATTGCTTACAAACCGTGCTGACCAAACTAGGGACAGTTCCCGCGATGGCTTCTATGGTGGGTAAACCAAACGGGGCTGGCGGCAGTGATGCCGGATCAGAAGTTAAGGATTGGTGTAATTTCCAGGCCGCCATATGATGTAATGGTGACGTTGGTTTATATTCTGGCCTGTCCAATATGGCGCGTTTTAATGCCGACATAAACGTGGCCGAAATTATTTTTCCGCCAGTATAGCCAGACAAGGTATTCTCTAATGCCAATTTGAGGACGTTTTCTCCCCCTTTCTGCTCGGTTAAGGCCACCAGAACTCTTTCTACCGCATGATCTTGTAATAAGACCGGGCCAAGACACTGGGCAATACCTGAAGCGATATTTTGCGCCAATCCGCCTTGACCTTTAGATTGCAAAATAAGCTCGACCAACGGGCCGACGCCTTTATCAACCTGCTGCAGCGTATTGCCAAAGAATACGCTTCGCCCTTGATTTACAATCTCGGCGCTACGCTTCCCAAGCGTCTTATTGGAAATAAGCGCATTCTGCCCAAGGGTTACCGTGTTTGAAATTATTTTATTGGCCAGCTCGTCACGTTTATCCGAACTACCAGAAATACGGCTCACCAGACTGTTTAATAAATGACTTCGATCAAGCGCCGTGTAGGCCAAAATCTGCATACCGAATCTTGGTAAAGAAATATTATTCATGTTTACCTCGGCCGTTGAAAGCTGTCATTAACCCGATATGCTCCCGAATGGGTGTCAGATAATTTGGCAATCTGCGGTAAATTCTGCTGCCAGTACTGAACCTGATCGACTAAAACCTCAATACGTTCAATTGCATCTTCTGGCGTCACTTTATTTAAATCGAATAAACAGAATAACAGCACCCGCTGACCACCCGCATCATAGCCAAACCAGCAGCGGTTTGTCGCAATGCCAAATAATTGAATTTGTAATAGTGAAGCAAAAAAATCTTCCGACAACACCGAGGTAATATTCATTACCGGAGAAAATAAATATAGGTTGTTATCGTGATTCTCAAAAGTAACATCAATGTTTTTATCAAATTGAATCGTGCATCCGCCGCTTTTTGCCGCAGTACCGAGATCCAGATTCGTTCCAGTAGAAAGTAATTTTAATAGTTCTGGAAAGGTCATGCCATTACCTCTGGTGTAAATTAAAAACAGATGAGAAATAAACCAGATGACGTGCATTGGCTTTTTAAATAATGCTTAATATCATTCCTAATATTAATCGAATATTGATCGGTCTTGTTTTAACCACTGAAACTGCGTTATGAATAATGAGCCAGAAACCCAAGTGGCATTAATTATCAATCCAATACCTGAATAACACTGGGGGTGATACAAAGATAAATTGATGACATAGGACTAACTAATCTAGCGTTAATCAGCCTTATTAAGTGGATTTACATTATCACAACCAGTTTTATTTTCTTTCAAATAACGACCATAAATAGATGTTGTGAATTAGTTTTCAGAATCTATTTACGATCGCAGAATTATTGAAAGAACGATACCATACTCGCGATTATTTAAGAAAAAATAGCCAATTATCTGACTAACCTACAGATATGCCGCCCCTGAATCATATCTGCTCTTAATCGTTTAACCGACTAATATTCAGATACTCACCTAACGGATGTCCCGCCACTTCGGGCAAATGTGGAATCACACCCAGCAACGGCGCAGCAATCATCGTCGTCAGGCTGGCCATATACTCTTCCTGTCGCTTCCCGGCGGGCACGACATCATTCGCTATCCAGCCTGCCAGCGGCAACCCGGCAAACGCAATCGCCTGAGCGGTAAGCAAAGCATGATTGATGCAACCCAGCTTCACGCCAACCACCAAAATGACCGGTAATTTCTCCTGTATAACCCAATCGGCGAAAGTAAGCTGCTCAGACAATGGAGTAAACCAGCCGCCGGCCCCCTCCACCAGCACCCAATCAGCCTGCTGTTCTAGCTCGCGCAAGCCTCTGGATAAAACGGAAAAATCGATAGGACGCCCTTCTTCCGCGCTCACAATATGCGGTGAGGTTGGCTCCAGAAAAGTCAGTGGATTCACCTGTTGATAACTGAGAGGTTGGTTACTACTGGCCTGCAAAGCGAGGGCATCGCCGTTGCGTAGCCCTTCAGCGGTCATTTCGCTACCGGAAGCCACCGGCTTATAACCCGCGGTGCGATAACCCTGAATATTGGCGGCCTGTAACAGTGCGCAGCTAGCCAGGGTTTTCCCTACATCAGTATCAGTTCCGGTTACAAACCAGCGTTTAATCACGATAAATCACTCCATAAACCAATTGGTAACTCAGCGGATAAATACCATTTTGCTGAGGATAAGCCGCCTGTAGCGCCGCCAGTCGACGTCGCCCGGTCAACCCATTAGCTCGCCCCTGATGCAAATGGGTGGCGCCAATTCCCTGCAAGGAGCGCATTAGCTCGATAAGATCGTTGAAATACTGATGATGAATACGTTGCGTTATTTGATAACGAAAACCACCGCAGGCGGCCGTTATATCATCCAACGGCAGAAATTCGTTCACATGGCGCTGGCCATCAACCTGCTGCCAGGCTTGCCCTAATTCATCAAGAGAACTCGCGGCCAAAGTCGAAAATAAAATTATGCCGCCGGGCTGAGTGACCCGATACAGCTCGTTTAGCGCGGCGCGCAAATTGCCGCACCATTGCACCGCCAGATTGCTGAAACAAATATCCACCGACTCATTCGACAAAGGAATATGTTCAATGTCGCCTAACAAGTATTCATCGGCGGCCTGCTGCTGTCTGGCAAACTCCAGCATGCCGGGAGCCAGGTCTAATGCGGCCACTTTTTTGCCCAGATCCCGCCAACGACGGCTGAAATAACCGGTGCCACAGCCCGCGTCCAGCACCTGAGTACCCGGGTGCCGTTGACCCAATGCCAGCAGAATTTCACCGGTTTCGCGCTGTAAAGCGGCCGCACCATCGTAGCTACCTGCCGCACGGCTAAAGGCGCTGGCTATCGCCTGTTTATTCACAGTATCAATGGCAAGTGGCATGTAGCACCTCCAGTAATCTTTCGATATCAGCCGGCTGATGAGCGGCGGTCAAGGTAATACGCAGACGAGCGCCGCCGGGAGGAACGGTCGGTGGACGAATGGCGGTCACCCAAAGCCCTTCATCCCGCAAGCGCTGCGCCAAAGAGAGGGTTTGCTGATTATCACCGACAATTAACGGCTGAATGGCGGTATCTGACGCAGTTAACTGCAATGGCAAGCTGGCCGCGCCCTGACGGAACTGCCGTAGATTCTGCTGTAGACGCTGGCGTAAATCATCACCATGTTGAATGCGTTTTAGCGCCGTCTGCAAGGCATAAGCCTGCGCAGGCGGCATGGAAGTGCTGTAAATCAGATGGCGGGCAAATTGCAGCAAATACTCGGCGACCGGCTGCGAACACAACACAGCGGCACCGCTCAGCCCAAAAGCTTTACCAAAAGTCACGACCTGCAACTCAGGTTTTACCCCTTGCTGCCAGCAACTGCCGCGTCCTTCATCACCTCTGACACCAATGCCGTGGGCGTCATCTACCAATAGCCAGGCTCCCGCCGCCGACGCGCGTTGGTGCAAATCCGCCAGCGGTGCACTGTCGCCATCCATACTAAATACCCCTTCGGTCACCACCAACGTTTGGCCGGAGCAAGGTTTATTCAGCAGATTTTGCAGGGATTCTGGCTGATTATGCTGAAAGCGGCGAAGCTGAGCCGGTGAACTCGCCGCCGCTTCCAGTAAGGAAGCGTGGCTAAGGCGATCGGCCAATACCCGATCATCTGCGGCGGTTAAAGCCGCTAGCAGCGCCTGATTGGCGGCATAACCGGAAATAAATAACAACGCGCGAGGACACCCCAGCCAATCGGCAAGTTGTTGTTCCAGATCGGCGTGCGCCTGCGTGTAGCCCGTGACATGCCCGGAACCGCCACTGCCGACGCCATAGCGAGCGGCGCCCTGCTGCCAAGCGGCAATCACCGTCGCATCCTGACTTAATCCCAGATAATCATTCCCGGAAAAATTCAAATATTGGCGATTTTCCACCCGCAGAAAGCGCCCAGTGGAACCCTGATTCACCTGACGGCGCCGGTAGGCGGCCTGCGCTAACCGCTGCTGCAAGCTTTGATCGATCTTATGCTGCCAACTCATCAGACCGCCGCATTATAAAACTGTGGCGTATCGCTGTATTTGATGCGGTCAGTCAGCACCTGCTGTTGCTGACGATCGCCGTGCTCAGTAGACGTTTGCTGCGGATTCAAGCCCAGCTTGCGGAATAGCTGTAAGTCTTTGTCTTCATCCGGATTTGGCGTAGTTAACAGCTTGCAACCGTAGAAAATCGAGTTGGCTCCGGCCATAAAGCACATCGCCTGGGTTTGCTCGCTCATTTGTTCACGACCTGCGGACAGGCGCACGTAAGAGGACGGCATCATGATACGTGCAACGGCAATAGTGCGAATAAAATCAAAAGCATCCACGTCTTCGTTATTTTCCATCGGCGTGCCTTTGACTTTCACCAGCATATTGATCGGCACGCTTTCCGGCGGCTTAGGCAAGTTTGCCAACTGCACCAATAATCCGGCTCGATCTTTAATGCTTTCACCCAGACCGACAATGCCGCCGGAACAGACTTTAATCCCCGCGTCACGCACTTCCCCCAGCGTATCCAAACGTTCTTGATAGCTACGGGTAGTGATGATGCTGCCGTAAAACTCCGGCGAGGTATCCAGATTGTGGTTGTAGTAATCCAGCCCCGCATCCGCCAGACGGTGCGCCTGACTTTTATCCAGCGTTCCCAAGGTCATACAGGTTTCCATTCCCATCGCCTTCACGCCCTGCACCATTTGCTCGAGATACGGCATGTCCCTCTCATGGGGATTTTTCCACGCGGCCCCCATACAAAAGCGCGTTGAACCGGCGGCTTTGGCTTTCTTTGCCGATTCCAGCACTTGCTCAACCTGCATTAAACGCTCACTTTCCAAACCGGTTTTATAACGGGAGCTTTGCGGGCAATATTTACAGTCCTCCGGACAGGCACCGGTTTTAATCGACAACAAAGTGCTGACCTGAATCTGACGCGGATCAAAATGCTGACGATGAATTTGTTGAGCTTCAAACAATAACTCTAACAGCGGTTTATCAAACAGGGCCTGGGCTTGCCCTACTGTCCAGTGAATGCGATCTGCCATATTGGCATCTCCAAAGAATGAGAAAAGTCTCGTCAGTTTATGTAAACTCGATATACTGTCAACCATTCCATGGTTAATTTAGTTTACAACAGATCCTTATGACACCTTCTGACCTTGCCTTTGACCAGCGCCACATCTGGCATCCTTACACCTCAATGACTCAGCCGCTGCCGTGTTATCCGGTAGTTTCTGCCAGCGGCGTCGAGCTACAACTATCCGATGGCCGACTGCTTATTGATGGCATGTCGTCGTGGTGGGCTGCCATACAGGGTTATAACCATCCCGTGTTAAATCAGGCGGTTACTGAGCAACTGGGGAAAATGTCTCATGTGATGTTCGGCGGCATTACTCATCCGGCGGCCGTTGCGCTGTGCAGACAATTGGTCGCCATGACTCCCAATACGCTGGAATGCGTATTTTTAGCCGATTCAGGCTCGGTGGCAGTAGAAGTGGCCTTGAAGATGGCGTTGCAATATTGGCAGGCCAAAGGAGAGAAGCGTCAGCGCATTTTGACGCTGCGCCACAGTTATCACGGCGATACTTTTGGCGCGATGTCAGTGTGCGATCCGCAAAACTCAATGCATAGCCTATATGAGGGTTATCTGGCTAATCATCTGTTTGCCGACGCACCGCAGTGCCGTTTTGATGAAGAGTGGAATCCAGACGATATTCACGATTTTGCCGAAAAAATCGAGCAGCATCACGGCGAAATTGCCGCCGTTATTCTCGAACCCATCGTGCAGGGCGCCGGCGGAATGCGGATTTATCATCCAGCTTATTTGCGTGAAGTTAGAGCGTTGTGCGATCGATACAATATTCTGCTGATTGCTGACGAAATCGCCACCGGCTTTGGGCGCACCGGCAAGCTCTTTGCCTGCGAACACGCGGAAATCGTGCCGGATATTCTTTGTCTCGGCAAAGCCCTCACCGGTGGCTATATGACGCTTTCCGCTACGTTAACCACCCGTCAAGTCGCTGAAACCATCAGTAATGGTGATGCCGGTTGCTTTATGCATGGGCCAACCTTTATGGGTAATCCGCTGGCCTGCGCCGTGGCGGTGGCGAATCTGGCTTTGTTGGCGGGCAACCACTGGCAACAGCAGGTGCAAAGCATCGAAACACAATTACAGCGTGAATTAGTGCCGCTGGCCGCGATGCCTGGCGTTGCCGATGTACGAGTGCTAGGAGCGATAGGCGTGGTCGAAATGGAAAACGCGGTAAATGTGGCATCTTTGCAGCGCGGCTTTGTCGAACGGGGCGTATGGATTCGGCCCTTTGGCAAACTGATTTACCTGATGCCGCCGTATATTATTCAGCCGGAACAGCTCACCCGTCTGACCCAGGCGATTACCGCGGCCGTCGCAGAATAAGCCGGTTTATTGGCATTAAAAAAGCAGCGACCGGTTTACAGAGCGCTGCTTTATTATTTGTTCCTCAACCCGTTATCTCACTGATAACAGACTGAAATCTAAAAATGGATTATCCATGTTTAGGAGCCAGAATACTCACCCACATCGGACCTTTACCCACCGGATAGCGCCCCTGCGTCGTCAACTGACCCGTTGCCGGGTCAATCCGATACACTTCGATATGATCGGATTTTTGACCGGACGCAATCAGGAACTGGCCACTATTATCGATATTAAAGCCGCGAGGCTGCGCTTCCGTCAGATGATGACCTACCAGAGAAATCACGTTGCCACTTTCAGAAACGCTGAAAATACCCAGCAGGCTGGCGGTGCGGTCGCTGATATATAAATAACGGCCATCCGGCGTGATATGAATATCTGCCGCCCAGCGAGTCTCAGCAAAATCGGCTGGCATCGCATCCAGCGTCTGAACTATTCGGTATTGCTGACCGTTATCTTCGATCTGGAACACATCAACCGTACCGTTTAGCTCATTTACACAGTAAGCCACTTTATGGTTAGGGTGGAATGCCATATGACGTGGGCCAGCGCCCGCTGCAGTGGAAACGCCCACCTGATCGTGTGGGGTCAATTTACCGTTTAAGCTCAGATCGAACAGACGGATGCGGTCTTCTTTCAGGCAAGGGACTAACAGAATTTGGTTAGTAGGATCGATATTGGCTGAATGCGGCGCGGTCAAGCCATCGATTTGTTGAATCGGTGCTTGCACATGGCCGTGTTCATCAATAGGGCTGACGCTAACGCAGTTGAAACTGTAGGACGCCGAGAACAGAAAACGACCTTGTAAGTCGGTTAAAATATGCGTCGGGCTACCGGGTAACGGTGCCATACTCACTTCCTGCAATTGACCATCAGCAGCAATGCGATAAGTGACAATGCCAAAATCAGGCCGCACACCCACGTACAAATGGCGCTGGTCGGGGCTTATCGCCATTGGCTGTACCTGCCCCGGTACGTCAACGGTTTGCAGCAGCGTTAAAGCCCCTGCCGTATCCAATTGCCAGACGTGGATCTGCTGGCTGTCTGGGCTTGCCACATAAACCACTTGATTCATCGCTACTCCTTAATCATGCATGCTAGTCAAATTATTGCCGTGACGCGGCTAACTGAATCCTAGCTTACCTGACTGGGCTGGCATAACAACTTTCAGCAGCAGAACAACGTTTTGGGCAAAATAGCTCTCGTTTTAGCAGAATAATCACTCAGGCCAACTAACGATTGTCTGCCAATACCACGGCTTACCTGCCCTGCTGCGGCACCTGCGCGCGCTCTCGCCATAATGGTCAGGGAATCAATCTGTTCAGTTTAATCCCTCACCTATCCGGTGTAACATCGGTTCAATGTGTATTAATAATCGAATAAATGATGAGACCGCTATGACCTATCGCGTAATTGCTCTGGATTTGGACGGCACCCTATTAGATCACCAGAAACGTATCCTGCCAGAATCGCTGTCAGCATTGGCTGAAGCCCGCGCCGCCGGAGTGAAAGTGGTGGTGGTGACCGGCCGTCATCACGTGGCGATTCACCCGTTTTATCAGGCTTTAGCGCTAGATACGCCAGCCATTTGCTGCAACGGAACCTATCTCTACGATTATCAGGCGAAGCAGGTATTAGCTTCCGATCCGCTATCAGCTCAACAGGCGGTTCAGGTAATTCAGCTACTGGATCACGCCGAGATTCATGGCCTGATGTACGTGGATGACGCCATGCTGTATCAACATCTTAACGGCCACGTTAGCCGCTCGATTAACTGGGCCGGAAATTTACCTGAACATCAGCGTCCGGCGATCGTACATGTGAATAGCCTGCACGACGCGGCTCGCAGCGCCAGTTCCATCTGGAAATTCGCCACATCCCACGCCGATACCAACAAACTGCAAGCCTTCGCCACTATGGTGGAAGACGAATTGGGTCTGGCTTGCGAATGGTCGTGGCACGATCAGGTGGATGTTGCACAGGCAGGCAATAGTAAAGGCAAGCGTCTGCAGCAGTGGGTTGAATCTCAAGGAATGAGCATGAAGGAAGTCATTGCCTTCGGCGATAACTTTAACGATTTGAGTATGCTGGAAGCCGCCGGTTTGGGCGTGGCAATGGGTAACAGCGCCGATGCCATTAAACAGCGTGCCGATCTGGTGATCGCGGATAACGAGCAGCCGGGTATCGCCGCCGCCATTCGTCAGCATGTATTAGCGTGATGAGTTCGGAAATCCAGAATTGATTCATCAAAAGGCTCCACTTATGGAGCCTTTTCGCTGATAAAGACCTGAGGAAAATCGCGCGCGGGCAACAAACTTCCCGTCATTCCCCTTTGCGGTTAAACGAAACGCTTTTGATCTGAGCGTACACCCATTGACCCGGTTTTAGCGCCAGTTCATCGCGCGCCCACGGAGTAATTCGCGCCCATAGCCACTGTTCCCCGATCGCTAGCTTCACGTCAACCTGACCGTCTACGTCCAGACATTCCGCCACTTTCGCCGGAATAATATTGCGAATACTGCTGTTATGCGACGGTTGTAACACCAAAGACACATCGGCAGCGTTGATTTTAATCCGCAGCATACTGTCCAGCTCGGCGTCCACATGACCTACCCACAAACGCTGATCGCCCAACGCCAGCGCGGTCATAGCGTAACGTTCATGATGGCCAATCACCGCCACTCGCAGAATGCTGCTCGGTTCTTCTCGCTGTAGCCAAGGGCGCAAAGCGCTACTGGCCCAGACTTCCTCTAAACCGCCGACTGCGCGCACTTTTCCTGCATCCATGACCACCACCCGATCCGCCAGCCGCAAAATCTCATCCATGCTATGGCTGACGTACAGAATGGGAATATTGACGTCATGAGCCAAACGCTCCAGATAAGGCAGTAACTCGCGCTTGCGCGGTAAATCCAGCGAGGCTAAAGGCTCATCCATCAACAGCAACTCCGGCGCAGTCAGCAAAGCGCGGCCAATCGCTACCCGCTGTTTTTCACCGCCGGATAACGTCATGGGAAAGCGGGATAATAACGGCGCGATTCCCAATAGATTCACGATGGTGTCGAACTGGGAACGCATCGATGCCGCCATGCCGTATTGCAAATTACCGCGTACCCGATAATGCGGGAATAGGCGTGCATCCTGAAACACATAACCGACTTTACGTTTCTCTGGTGGTAAATAGATCTGTTTTTCCGCATCCACCAACACCCGACCGTTCAGCACAACCCGGCCTTGCTGCGGCTTGCTTAACCCACCCACCACGTTAATCAGCGAGGTTTTCCCCGCGCCGGACAGCCCAAAAATGGCCGTAATGCCCTGCGCAGGCAGTTCGGCGTTGACCTGCAGATTCAGGTCGCCCAGTTGCTGGCTAAAATCCAGTACTAACATGCGGCCCCCATGCGTTTTTTACCCCAACGCGCTAACCATTCGGAGAGCAACAGCGAAACCAGCGACAGCAAAATAGCGATCACGCACAGCCGCGCCGCAGCCGCTTCGGCACCCGGTGTTTCGATCAAGGTATACATGGCCAGCGGGATAGTTCGGGTTTGCCCTGGAATATTGGATACAAAGGTGATAGTGGCGCCGAATTCCCCCAGTGAACGAGCAAATGCCAGCACCGTACCGGCAATCACACCGGGTAGGGAAAGTGGCAGAGTTATAGTGAAAAACACCCGCCACGGATTGGCACCTAACGTACGGGCGGCCAGCTCCAATCGGGTATCCACCGCTTCCAACGCCAGCCGAATGGCTCGCACCATCAGCGGGAAGGCAACCACCGCCGAGGCCAGTGCCGCTCCGCGCCAGCTAAAGCTGAAATTAATCCCAAACCAGCTATATAGCCATTCGCCTATTACACCGCGTCGCCCCATACTGATCAGCAATAAATAGCCAATGACCACCGGCGGCAGCACCAGTGGCAAATGAATAATACTGTCTAACAATGATTTACCGGGGAAACGGCAGCGGACTAGAATCCATGCCATCAGAATGCCTAACGGCAGACTACAGGCGACCGCGACGCCCGAAACTTTCAGGCTAAGCACTATCGCCTGCCATTCATACTCACTCAATATCATTAGCGTGGGGTAAATCCATAACGTTTGAAAACAGCCGCCGCTTCTGGGCCTTTCAGATAATCATAAAAAGCGCTAACCGTGGCGTTCTCATGGCCTTTGACAATTGCCATTGGGTATTCAACCGGCTTATGACTTTGCTCCGGGAATACACCCACAACTTTCACTTTGTTACTGGCTATGGCGTCAGAGCCGTAAACAATACCCAAAGGCGCTTCTGCGCGCTCAACCAGTGCCATCGCGCTACGCACGTTGTTAGCACGAGCCATTTCCGGAGAGAGAGTTGTCCAGGCACCTAAATATTCCAATGCTTCTTTTGCATAAATCCCAGCGGGTACATGATCCGGATCGCCCACGGCCAGACGACCGCCGTCTAACAGTTTTTTCCATTCGGTTTGTTTATCGATGGAGACTTTATCAATTTTGCTGTCTTTTGGCGCAATCAGCACCAATTTATTACCGAGCAAAGTGTAGCGGGTATTATCAACAATTTGCTTTTTATCAATGGCATAATCCATCCACTGCTGATCGGCAGAGATAAACAGATCGGCGGGCGCGCCCTGCTCAATCTGGCGGGCCAACGTAGATGAAGAGGCATAAGAAGCCACCACGTCGACATCTTTCTCTTTATGATACTGACTGGAAATGTCCTGTAGCGCATTGGTCAGAGAAGCGGCAGCGAAGACGGTGATATTTTCAGCCGCCGCGGCTTGCCCAGATAAAGTTGCAGCCACAACCGCGCCTAGTGCCCATTTACCCCATTGTTTTTTCATTTTCTGCTCCGAGTGAATATATCGTTATGTAATGAACAATATAACGTAAGCAAATAACAGGGTCATGCAGTTTATCGGCAAGCTGTGACAGATCTTGAGTTGTTAGCGATAGGACAGAAATAATGGCAGAAATAACGTGGGATAACAGAAACGAAAACGCCCGGTTGAAACCCTTTCGTTTAACGGCCGCAACTTGTGCAACAGCTAAACCAATTGGGGAAATCAACCGGGCATTCTTGAATTTCAGGTCGCTGCGAAGAAAAACTCAACGCAGAAGGAGCATGTCATTAGCCCCGTTCTTTACCGTGGCCTGTTTTGGAGATGACGTTAAACACCTCACCTAAACCATAAATCAGCCCCAGGATAACGGCCATTACCACCGGTACCATAACCACGGCAAAGACCAAACTTTTCAATAATTCCACGATGGTAGCCTCATTTAACTGCTCGTTGAGCGGTATACTACACCACTTTCAATAATTCACTTTAAACCATATTTGAAGTGAATAAGCCCTATTATTTTAGCAACTGACAAAAAAATGTAACCAGCCAAAAGTGCGATTTGCGCCCCCGCACGCCAATCGGTCACAATGGCGCTTTTACTGCCGGAGCCAAAATGACCATGCAAGCCGAAATTCTTCTTACGCTAAAGCTTCAGCAGCGTCTTTTTGCTGACCCGCGCCGCATCGCCCTACTCAAGCAGGTCAGGTTGACAGGTTCCATCAGTCAAGGAGCCAAGCTGGCGGGCATTAGCTATAAAAGTGCCTGGGATGCCATCAATGAAATGAATACTCTGGCCGAAGAAACGCTGGTGGATCGCGCAACCGGAGGGAAAGGCGGTGGCGGCGCGCGTTTAACCCGCTATGGCGAACGCTTGATTCAACTTTACGAATTACTCGAGCAAATTCAGCAAAAAGCTTTCGATACCTTGAAAGATGATTCACTGCCGCTGGACAGCCTGCTAGCAGCAATCTCCCGCTTCTCCTTACAAACCAGCGCCCGCAATCAGTTCTTTGGCACGGTCACTGAGCGGGATCATCATCAGGTTCAGCAACACATCAATATTCTCCTGGCAGATGGAAAAACTCGTCTTTCCGCCGCTGTCACTCAACAAAGCGCCGATCGCCTGCAACTGGCAACAGGCAAAGAGGTGCTGGCGCTGATTAAGGCCCCTTGGGTGAAATTAGCCACCGATCCAGCGCTGGCAGGAGCAGCAGACAACTCATTGCCCGGCATCGTCGCCAGCATAGAGCCAGGAAGCGACTACAGTGAAGTGATTGTTACCCTTCACGGCGGAGCCAGTTTGTGCGCCACCTTATCCAATCAAGAGTTACATAAACTGAATCTACATAATGGCGCGCAAGTTATCGCCCAGTTCAACGCCGATCGAGTCATTATCGCCACGCTTTGTTAGCACAGTTTCCTTATCTGTACGCTGCGTTACCGGCGCAGTCGTGCAGATTTGTCATTTGACTTTCCCCACTAATCCGCTTATCCCTTAACGTAAATACGTTGCGGAAAATGGGAGGAATGATGTCAGAGTTGCATATAGCGCAAGGTTGTTTTCGTTTAAGCGATATCCGAACGCTGAATCTTCCAGATCTGCATATTCACTCTGGTGATAGCTGGGCCTTTGTCGGCGCTAACGGCAGCGGTAAATCAGCGTTAGCCAGAGCGCTCTCCGATGAGTTAATTCTCCTGACCGGCAGTCGCAGCAGCGATTTTCGGCATATTGTGCGTTTATCGTTCGAGCAACTTCAGCAGTTAGTCAGCGAAGAATGGCAACGCAACAATACCGATATGCTCAGTCAGGATGAAGACGATACCGGCCGTACCACCGCGGAAATTATTCAGGATCAGGTCACCAACCCGCAGCGCTGCCAGCGGTTAGCGCAGCAGTTTGGTATCGGTCATTTGTTATCTCGCCGCTTTAAATACCTTTCTACCGGAGAAACCCGCAAAGCCCTGCTCTGTCAGGCTCTGATGCCGCAGCCTGATATGTTAGTGCTGGATGAGCCTTTTGACGGATTGGATGTCGCCGCTAGAGAACAGCTGGCGCGACATCTGGCGGAACTGTCCGCTGAAGGCGTGACGCTGATATTAGTGCTCAACCGATTCGATGATATTCCTGATTTTATTCAAAAAGTGGGAGTATTGGCCGATTGCCATTTAGTCAGTTTAGGTGAACGTAAGCAGGTTTTAGCCGAAGCCCTAGTCGCCCAACTGGCTCACAGTGAAAACTTGGATGGACTATCCCTGCCGGAAGCAGAAGACCCGCAGCAACAACCTTCATTAGCAGTAGATAATCCGTTAATTATTCTGCGAAATGGCGTGGTGGAGTACAACGACCGTCCCATTTTGCACAATCTGAGCTGGCAGGTAAATCGCGGCGAGCACTGGCAGATTATTGGCCCAAACGGAGCGGGAAAATCCACGCTACTGAGCCTGATTACCGGCGACCATCCGCAGGGCTACAGTAATGATCTGACGCTATTTGGTCGTCGTCGCGGCAGCGGGGAAACCATCTGGGATATCAAACGCCATATCGGTTATGTCAGCAGCAGCCTGCATTTGGATTATCGCGTCAGCGCCAGCCTGCGTAATGTGATTATTTCCGGTTTCTTTGATTCCATTGGTATTTATCAGACAGTTTCCGATCGACAGCGGCAGTTGGCAGATAAATGGTTGGCGTTGCTCGGTTTGTCCGGCGCGGCAGCTGACCAGCCGTTTCACAGTCTGTCATGGGGACAGCAACGGCTGGCGCTGATTGCCAGATCTTTGGTAAAACATCCGGCACTGTTGATATTAGATGAACCGTTGCAAGGGCTGGATCCGCTGAACCGTTTGTTAGTGCGGCGTTTTATTGATGTCATGATTGGCGAAGGAGAAACCCAGCTGTTATTTGTCTCTCATCACGCTGAAGACGCGCCAGAGTGCATAACTCATCGTTTAAGTTTTATTGCCGACGGCGATATTTATCGCTACCAGTTTAGCCAACTACCTGATTAGAGCGTTACCTTAAGGGCAATTGGCGCAGTTCGGACTGGCAAATCGGCTTGTCGACAACTGACCCGACCTTTTAATCCATTTCATTATGTTATTATTTATGCCGATCGATAGACATCGATCGGATTTACATTCAGTGCCAGGGCTATCGGCGCTGAATCTATCACTAAATTCAACACATAAAGGGACTAGTCTATGTGGGGCGTTCTTGCTGCTTCGTTACTCTTTTTGCCATTTAACCGGATCATCGCCCTGTTACTTTTGGCTATTACTTTAGGTATTGCCACTGCGACCGGCGTACTGACCTTACCGGCCATCACCGCACTGTTGTTAATTCTGCTCGCCTCGTTAGCATTGCAAAAATACCGCCAGATAACCTGGCTGGCTGGCGGATTAGAGTTGCTATTGGTAGCGGCTTCTGTGGCGCTGTTCTTCCATTACATTCCGGGTTTCAACAATCTGAAAGTACTGGATAAAGTGCAGATCGGGCCACTCAGCGCCCCGTTCTCAATGTATTACAATCTGGACAAAGCTCTGATTCCCTTTGTTCTGTTAAGCTGCTTGCCGGGCTTATTTGTTGCTAAAAAACATCCTTCCGTAGGGAAAGTCGGTTGGGCTGTATTGGTGCTGGCTGTTCCAGCACTGTTGCTGCTGGCAGTGGGTTTAGGCGGCCTGAAAATCGAACTGCACACGCCAGAATGGCTCGGTACTTTTGTTATCGGCAACCTGTTCTTTGTCTGTCTGGTTGAAGAAGCGCTGTTCCGCTGCTACCTGCAACAGCGTTTAAGCCAGTGGCTTGGTGCATTTCCCGCTCTGATTATTGCTTCATTACTATTTGGTGCAGCGCATTATCCCGGAGGCCCCCTGTTGATGGTCTTCGCAGCGCTAGCCGGCGTGATTTACGGTCTGGCATGGATGTGGAGTGGCCGCCTGTGGATCGCCGTTGCCTTCCATTTCGCGCTGAATCTGACTCATCTGCTGTTCTTTACCTACCCGTTGGCACTGCATCACTAGGCAGATCTGCCACACTGAATTCATCAACCGGCAGGACATTCCTGTCGGTTAGGTGGATGAAAGCGTTACCATAATGCTACACTTATTCCTCCCCTCTTATGCCCTTCAGACTGACTGTATGCCTGCTGTTCAATGCCTTATTGAATATGAGTGTAAACGATTCCATTTTTGATGTTAGATCACTTTTTTACCGTTATTGGCGTGGTATCTTCATCTCATAAGTACGATTCAGGAGCTTTGTATGTATGTTTTAGTGACAGGTGGTAGCGGTTACATAGGCAGCCACACTTGTGTGCAGCTAATTGAAGCGGGCTATACGCCAATCGTTATCGACAACCTATGCAACAGCAAATCCAGCGTATTAAAACGCATCCATCAATTAACGGGGCAATCGCCACTGTTTTATCAGGGTGACCTTCGCGACCGCGCACTACTGGATCATATCTTTAGCCAGCATACTATCGGTTCAGTGATTCACTTTGCCGGTTTAAAAGCCGTCGGCGAATCGGTAAATAAACCCTTGGCCTACTACGATAATAACGTCTGCGGCACGCTGGTATTGCTGGAAGCTATGGCTGCAGCCGGGGTTAAAAACTTTATTTTCAGCTCCTCCGCCACGGTTTACGGCGATCAACCCAAGATCCCTTATGTCGAAAGCTTCCCCACGGGCATTCCCTCTAGTCCCTACGGCAAAAGCAAACTGATGGTCGAAAATATTCTGCAAGACCTCCAGCGTGCCGATGCCGCATGGAACATGACTATTTTGCGCTATTTCAATCCGGTTGGCGCCCATCCGTCCGGGCTGATGGGCGAAGATCCGCAGGGTGTACCCAATAATCTAATGCCGTTTATTGCGCAGGTCGCCGTCGGCCGACGCGATTCTCTGGCCGTTTTCGGCAATGACTATCCCACCGCCGATGGCACCGCTGTGCGAGATTATATTCACGTTGTAGATTTAGCCGATGGTCACGTTGCAGCACTGAAAAAATGCCACAACCGAGCTGGAGTACATATTTATAACCTCGGTGGCGGTCGCGGCCACAGCGTGCTGGACGTGGTGAATGCCTTCAGCAAAGCCTGCGGTAGACAGCTGACGTACCATTTTGCTCCACGTCGCGAAGGCGACCTTGCCGCTTATTGGGCAGACCCAACCAAAGCTGCCGAGGATCTGGATTGGCGCGTACAGCGCTCACTGGACGAAATGGCTATCGATACCTGGCGCTGGCAATCACAAAATCCTCAAGGTTATCCTGATTAAGGAAGAAAAATGACTGGCTTTAATCCCGTGGATCATCCACACCGTCGCTATAATCCATTGAGCGATCAATGGATTCTCGTTTCTCCCCATCGGGCCAAGCGCCCGTGGCAAGGGCAGCAAGAACCATTGACCACGGGAGAACAGCCCGCTCACGATCCTGATTGTTTTTTGTGTCCGGGTAATTTACGGGTGACCGGTGATGCGAACCCGAATTATTCCGGCACTTATGTATTTACCAATGATTTCGCCGCATTGATGCCGGATACACCCGATGCGCCGGAAACCGCCGATCCTCTGATTCGCTGCCAAAGCGCGCGCGGTACCAGTCGGGTGGTTTGTTTCTCCCCCGATCACAGTAAATCCCTGCCGTTACTTTCTCTGCCTGAACTGGCCGGCGTGGTGAAAAGCTGGCAGGAGCAAAGCGCGGAATTAGGCCAATCCTATCCGTGGGTCCAGGTTTTTGAGAATAAAGGCGCGGCGATGGGCTGCTCTAACCCGCACCCCCATGGTCAAATCTGGGCCAACAGTTTCCTGCCCAACGAGGCCGAACGAGAAGATCGGCTGCAAAAAAACTATTTTGAACAGCATTCATCGCCACTGTTACTGGATTACGTCCGTCGGGAAGCCGCCGACGGCAGCCGAACCGTGGTAGAAACCGAGCACTGGCTGGCCGTCGTGCCTTATTGGGCCGCCTGGCCTTATGAAACTTTACTGCTACCTAAAGCCCAGGTCATGCGGATCGATGAGCTCACCTCGGAACAGCAGACCGACTTGGCACTGGCGCTGAAAAAACTGACCAGCCGCTACGATAATTTATTCTCCTGCTCCTTTCCCTATTCCATGGGTTGGCACGGGGCGCCCTACAACGATACAGACAATCGCCACTGGCAATTACATGCACATTTTTATCCGCCGCTGCTGCGTTCAGCTACGGTGCGAAAATTTATGGTGGGTTACGAAATGTTGGCGGAAAGCCAGCGCGATCTTACGGCTGAACAGGCGGCTGAGCACCTGCGGGCAGTCAGTGATGTTCATTATCGAGAAGCTGGAGTTCAATAATGTCTTTAAAACAACATACCCAGGCCGTTTTTAGCCAATTTTTTACCAAAGAACCCGCCCTGACCATTCAGGCACCCGGTCGGGTCAACTTGATTGGCGAACACACGGATTACAATGACGGATTCGTGCTGCCCTGCGCGATCGATTACGCCACGGTTATTAGCATGGCGAAACGTGATGATCGACAGATTCGTGTGATTGCCGCAGATTATGATAACCAGCAAGATATATTTTCTCTCGATGAACCTATCGTTAGCCACCCTGAACTGCGCTGGGCCAACTACGTGCGCGGCGTGGTGAAACATCTGTTGCTGCGAAACCGTGATTTTGGCGGTGCCGATCTGGCGATCAGCGGCAATGTGCCTCAAGGTGCCGGTTTAAGTTCCTCTGCATCGTTGGAAGTCGCGGTAGGTCAGGCATTCCAGGCACTCTATCAGCTCCCGCTCAGCGGCGTGGAACTGGCGCTCAACGGTCAGGAAGCAGAAAACCAGTTTGTCGGTTGTAACTGCGGCATTATGGATCAATTAATCTCGGCATTGGGCAAGCAGGATCAGGCGTTGCTGATCGACTGCCGCTCGCTGGAAACCCGCCCGGTTGCTATGCCAAAAAACGTCGCCGTAGTCATAATCAATTCCAATGTAAAGCGGGGTCTGGTCGATAGCGAGTACAACACTCGTCGCCAACAATGCGAAGCTGCCGCTCGCTTCTTTGGTGTAAAAGCCCTGCGCGACGTCACTCCGGCACAGTTCCGGGCCAATCAGAGCGAAATGGAACCGATAGTTGCCAAACGCGCACGCCATATTATTAGTGAGAATGCGCGCACGCAGGCTGCCGCCGATGCTCTGGCTCTTGGCGATCTGACATTAATGGGCCAGCTAATGCAGGAGTCTCATATCTCCATGCGTGATGATTTCGAAATTACCGTGCCAGCCATTGATACGTTGGTCGATATTGTGAAATCTGTCATTGGTGAGCGAGGTGGTGTCCGTATGACCGGAGGCGGCTTCGGCGGCTGCATTGTCGCGCTGATGCCTCAGGATTTAGTCGAGCAAGTACGTGCGACCGTCGCTCTGGAATATCCGCAAAAAACCGGCGGTATGCGGGAAACATTCTATGTTTGTCAGGCTTCGGCAGGAGCCGGAATATGCTGAAAAATGCATTAGCGCCGGACGGCCAGCCGTTCCAGTTAACCGAATTACGCAACAAATCAGGCATGTCGGTGAGCCTGATGGACTGGGGCGCAACCTGGCTTTCGGCTGTTTTTCCGCTTAACGATGGGGGCCGACGTGAATTGCTGCTAGGCTGCCCGAATCCGGAAGATTACCCGCGGCAAGGTGCCTATTTGGGTGCCACCGTGGGCCGCTACGCCAACCGCATTGCTCAGGCTCAATTGCAGCGTAACGGACAGGTTTTTCCTCTGGTCGCCAACAGTGGTCCAAACCAGTTACACGGCGGGCCGGAAGGGTTCCACGCCCGGCGCTGGCAGATTATTCATCAGGATAAACGTCAGGTTTGTTATCAATTGCATTCCCCTGATGGCGATCAGGGTTTTCCTGGCAATTTGATCGTCGAAACTCACTATCGGTTAACCGATGACAATCGGCTGGAAATTGATTATCAGGCCTCGGTCGACCAGCCTTGCCCAATTAATCTGACCAACCACGCCTATTTCAATCTGGATGGTAAAAGTCGCGACGCACGACAACATCGGCTGCAACTTTTCGCCGATCGTTACCTGCCGGTGGACACTACAGGCCTTCCGGCGGAACCTTTAGCCAGCGTAGAACACAGCGGTATGGATTTTCGCCAGCCAAAAACGCTAGCACAGGATTTCCTCAAAGATCCCTGCCAACAACGGGTTAAAGGCTACGATCACGCCTATTTGCTCCACCGAACCTGCGGCGCAATCGACAGCCCTGCGGCTCATGTATGGTCAGCCGATGGCAAAGTCAAAATGAGCGTATTTACCTCCGCACCGGCAATACAGCTGTATAGCGGTAATTTCCTGAATGGAACACCGGCTCGACTCGGCGGAACTTACGCTAATTATGCAGGTATAGCGCTGGAAAGTGGATTTTTACCCGATAGCCCTAATCATCCGGAATGGCCACAGCCCGACTGTTGGGTCACTCCGGACAAACGCTACCGCGCGACCACGGTTTATCAATTTACGGCGCTGTAATACCTTTAAAATAAAGTATTCACGACCACACATTCTCCGTAACATATTGTTTACGGAGAGTTTTCTTTCCTTCCACCCCGCCTTCTGGCATAAGATATAACTGATTTTTCGCCCGTTCCTACCCTTCCTCAACGACGCCGACTACGCTTAGAGTCATCCGTAAAGCCAATAACAGGCAACTCCATGATTTGAGGTAGCTATCTCTCATCGTGAAATCAGCCTGTGTTAATGGCTCGCGACGGATCGATATTCATTCTGCTTACTGAACCAAAAGGAAATGTTATGCGCCTGACTACATTGTGGTTGTTATCCGCGGGGCTTTTGCTCAGCGCAAACGTAATGGCTGCCGATACGGCAAAAACGCCTTCTCCGGCTCAACTGGCACAGCAGAAAAAAATGACTGACTGTAACCACGAAGCCACCAGCAAGGCGCTGAAAGGTGACGACCGTAAGAAATTCATGAGCACCTGCCTGAAAGCCGGTGCACCAGTGGCACCGGCGGCAATGACACCGCAGCAGGAAAAAATGAAATCCTGTAACGCCGAAGCCAAAACCAAAGATCTGAAAGGCGATAGTCGCAAAACCTTCATGAGCACCTGCCTGAAAAAAGCTGCGTAATCCAGTTTCATTGCTAGATGTGGCGCTGCGGGGTATGTTTAGTACCCCGTTTGTTCGCTGCATAGACTTATAGACGAATCGATTCGGCAAAGAGTCTTACTTTGCGGCAAAAAATTGGCTATGGTTAAACACAATCGATTGCTGTTCGCAGTAATCCCGCAATATAATGATAATAGTTATCATTGAATAAGTTAGACATCTGAGGAGTTCGAACTATGGCAGTAACAAAGCTGGTTCTGGTACGTCACGGCGAAAGTCAGTGGAACAACGAAAACCGCTTCACTGGCTGGTATGACGTTGATCTGTCAGAAAAAGGCCGTACCGAAGCAAAAGCGGCAGGTAAGCTGTTAAAAGACGAAGGCTTCACGTTTGACTTCGCTTACACCTCCGTACTGAAACGCGCTATCCACACCCTGTGGAGCATTCTGGATGAACTGGACCAGGCTTGGTTGCCTACCGAAAAATCCTGGAAACTGAATGAACGTCATTACGGCGCGCTGCAAGGCCTGAACAAAGCTGAAACCGCTGCAAAATACGGTGACGAGCAGGTTAAACAATGGCGTCGTGGCTTTGCCATCACTCCGCCAGAGTTGAGCAAAGAAGACGAACGTTTCCCAGGACACGATCCGCGTTACGCAAAACTGTCTGACAAAGAGCTGCCAACGACCGAGAGTCTGGCACTGACCATCGAACGCGTTATTCCTTATTGGAACGAAGAAATCAAACCGCGCATCGCTAGCGGTGAGCGCGTTATTGTTGCTGCTCACGGTAACTCTCTACGTGCGCTGGTTAAATATCTGGACGATTTGAGCGAAGATGAAATTCTTGAGCTGAATATCCCAACTGGCGTGCCGTTGGTTTATGAATTTGACGAAAATCTGAAGCCAATCAAACGTTACTATCTGGGCAATGCCGACGAAATCGCAGCGAAAGCAGCTGCCGTGGCTAACCAAGGTAAAGCGAAGTAATTCGCCGGATGAATTTCATCCATAAAAAACCCCGCTCCGGCGGGGTTTTTATTCTCGGTACTCACTGATACCCACTATTTCTACGTCAATTTGTTAGTCGCGACGGGCTTTCACCGCGTTTGCCAACTGTTTTAGCAGAACTTCAGTATCTTCCCAACCAATACAGGCATCGGTGATACTTTTGCCATAGACCAGCGGCTCACCGCTTTCCAGACTCTGATTACCTTCCACCAAATGGCTTTCGATCATCACGCCCATAATCGCTTTTTCGCCCTCAGCTACCTGACGACATACGTCGGTGCCAACTTCCATTTGTTTCTTGAATTGTTTGCTGCTGTTGGCATGGCTAAAATCAATCATGATTTGCGCTGCCAGATTGGCCTTATTCAGCCCTTCTTTCACCGCACTCACGTGCGCAGCGCTGTAATTTGGCTCTTTACCACCGCGCAGGATGATATGGCAATCGCTGTTACCGGCAGTGTTAACGATTGCGGAGTGGCCCCATTTCGTCACAGACAGGAAGCAGTGAGGTGCACCCGCGGCATTGATCGCATCAATCGCCACTTTAATGGTGCCATCGGTGCCATTTTTGAAACCAACCGGACAAGACAGGCCAGAAGCCAGCTCGCGATGCACCTGAGATTCGGTAGTTCGCGCGCCTATAGCGCCCCAGCTCATCAAATCAGCCAGATACTGCGGCGTAATCATATCCAGAAACTCACCGGCAGCTGGTAATCCACTGTCATTGATATCCAACAGCAGTTTACGCGCCAGACGCAGGCCTTCATTGATATCGTAGCTGTTATCCATGTGCGGATCGTTAATCAGGCCTTTCCAGCCCACGGTGGTACGCGGTTTTTCAAAATACACGCGCATAACCACTTCCAACTCACCGCTCAGTTCTTCCCGCAGTTTCAGCAAGCGCGCAGCATATTCTTTTGCTGCTTCAGTGTCATGAATTGAACAAGGGCCGATAACCACCAGCAGACGATCGTCCGCACCACGCAGAATGTGATGAATCGCATTGCGGGCCTGAGCGACGGTTTCTGCCGCGCGAGTGCTGGCTGGGAACTTTTCTAACAGCGCAACAGGGGGCAGGAGTTCCTTAATTTCATTAATCCGTAAATCATCATTCTGGTAATTCATAGCTCTTCCATTCAGTCTTATGACAATCATTGCATATTTGAGGTTTCAACCAATCTAGCCTGTCAATGGAACGCTGTAAATCTACTTTATCGCTTTAGGTATACCACTTAGGTTCAGTCCCTAAATCCAGCCCTCCGCCAGGCGCATATGCGGCTAAAAATAACCTGTATCTACCGATCAGAAACATTGATACTTATTTGTTTGCTATCTATAGGAAATATACTTATTTTAATTAGTTATTTTATTAACAATTATAAATATTTCCCTATTCGTCTGTACTTATCTCACTCATAATGAATTTAGCAAAGTTATTATTTGGGATGATATATATATCAGAGGATAAAAGGACACTATGCCAAGGCTGCTCTTAGTTGATGACCATCCCGTTGTACACGTCGCCCTTGAAGCCGCGCTGCTTCAATCGGCCATTCCTTATCAATTGCAAAGTGTCTCCGACGACCAGCAGGCAGTCCAGCGTCTAGCCGAACAGCCTTTTGAATTGCTGATCCTCGACATCGGCTTACCGCAAGTAGACGGCCTGCAATTCCTGCGCAGAATTCGACGCCATTACCCCGAGCTTCCGGTGATCGTCTATACCTCGCAAGAGACAGAGGTATACGCTAAAATGGCTCACAGCGCCGGTGCTCAAGGATTTGTGCACAAAGGTAGCCAGATGACTCACCTGTTAGATGCCATAGGCCAGGTACTCGCAGGTAATACCGCTTTCCCGGAAGAAATTTCTTTTGTTACCTCGGCAGATAATTATGAAAAACATAATCTCACGCCAAAAGAAATCCAGATATTGGGCCTATTAGCGAAAGGGAACTCCAATTTGCATATTGCGCAAATGTTAAACATCAGTAATAAAACCGTCAGTACGCATAAAAAGAATATTTTGAATAAAACTGGGGCGGCGAATCTTCTTGAATTAATTGCCGTATTTAACGATCTACAGCCATGAAATTCATTTGGTTGCTCCTGACCCTTATTCAGTTCTGCCTGCCTACGGGAGCGATTGCCGCCGAACCGGTACGCTATAATCTGGTTAGTAGCATCAACGTCCCCACCGATCAGACCTTTGCTACGCTGAAGAATGACTGGCACGGCAAAACCCTGCGTGTGGGGATTTTGAGCGATAACCTCAGCCCCTACAATATTATCGTTGATGACGATCTCTATGGCCTGAACGCCGACTATCTAAACTATATTCATCAAGCCACCGGTGCCCATATTGCCATTTACGGCTTTACCGATCTGGCGCAGCTCAATCTGGCAATTAAAAACAAACAGATCGACCTGCTATTTGGCATACCGCAAAATGCCTTTACGCCTAACCTGTTCTCTTCTGCCCCTTATTACGTCAGTAATTTACGCGTACTGCGCAACCGGCAAAATAACCGTTCCATTATGCTGAACTCGGAAAATGCCCGAATTGCCATCAGCAAAATTACCGGTATGCAGGCTTATGACGAAATAAATAGCCAGACGGCCAACGTACGCTTATTCGACAGTAATTTACAGGCGGTTTACTCATTATTAAATGGCACCAATGATTACTTTATTGCCGATGAAACCAGCGCCAGTTTTATTATCGATCAGCTACAGCTCGGGCAGATCTATCAGGTTGAAAGCGCGATTAAATTAGGCAATTTATCCTTTGTTTTTGCCTCTACCGATAAACCGTTAATTGAGATGCTCGATCAGGTTATCAGCAATTTGCCCATGTCGATGGCCAATGTTATTCAGAATCGCTGGAGCAAAAAAATTCCCAGCTATCTGGATACCGGCAACGCCGACCTTTCGCAGTTGGAACAGGAATGGGTGAAGAAAAATCCGCGGATTTACTATGCCGCAATCGAAAATGACTACCCTTTCAGCTATCGAGGTTCTGACGACGAGCCTCATGGTTATATCGTTGATATTATTAATATCATAGCTCAAAATACCGGGCTGGAATTCGCTCCGGTCTGGAGCAGCAACCCGCAACAGGCAGACCAGCAGGTCAGCGATAAACAGGCATTATTCCGAGCCGTATTGCCATTAACCCGGGGTTTTAAAGAACAATACGACAGCACCACTCCCATTCATCGGGCTTTGTGGGGCGTTTATGTAAGCGAATACGCTAACAATATTTCTACCTGGAAGGATTTAGAGGGGAAGAGTATTGGCGTAGTGAATGGAAATCTGGGGCAACACCTGATTCCCGACGGTTTTAGCGTAGTCAGTTTTGAGAACAGTAAAGCCCTTTACAATGCTCTGGCGAATGGTCAGGTCGATGCATTGATTGATAACGTAATTTCCGCCAACTTTATTGTCCTATCTCGCTATGCCGGCGCGATAAAACTGGCCTTTGCCGCTAACAACATCGCTTATCCCATTGCGTTTGGCGTGCGCCGTGACACGCCACTATTGCTGTCTATTCTCAATAAAAATCTGCTGCAAATTCCGCCAGCCACTCTGCAATCGCTGCGCGAAGGCTGGACCTCGGATCGCAGCAGTTTGATAGATGCGGTGAATGATAATCGCATGATACCGCAAACCGGTTGGTTGCTAACCTTACTGGGGCTGATTATTGCCGGGTTACTCTTTGTATTGCTACGACGTTTCATTCAGCAGCGAAAAGAGCAACGGGAGCGGAATTGGTTGGAACAGGCGCGCCGCGAGGCAGAGGCCGCCAATAGTAAGAAAAGTCGTTTTCTGGCGATGATTAGCCACGAATTACGCACGCCGATGCACGCTATTCTGGGGTTGCTGGAGCTGGAGTTAAAGCAGGCTAATCATCAGAAGGATAACTTACCGGTGATATACAGTTCGGCCTCATCCTTATTGAGCTTGCTCAATGACTTACAGGATTACGCCAAGCTCGAAACCGGCAGCCTGCAACTGAATCCTAAACCGACGCCACTGGAACCGTGGATCGGGCATATCCGCGCCGTTTATCAACCGCTTTTGGGAATGCGCCCAATTAGCTTCGCTGTCAGCCAGAGTGAGTCCTTACCGGGGGCGATTTTGGTGGATGGAGGCCGACTGCTTCAGGTGATCAATAATCTGATTACCAATGCGATTAAATTCACCCAAAGCGGAGAAATTAACGTCAATATTCAGTGGCAGCCTCAAACAGATACCCACGGCAAACTATTATTGCAGGTTAAAGACAGCGGCTGCGGTATCGCCGCCAAAGACCTGCCTCACCTGTTCCAGCCATTTTATCGCGCTGGAAATAGCAAAAGCTTGTCGGTACAAGGCAGCGGTTTAGGTTTATCCATTTGCAAAGAAATCATTGAACGTATGGGAGGCGAGATTAACTTGACCTCGGTATACGGTCAGGGTACGCAGGTAGACATCAGCCTGCCCGCCACCCTAACAGAGGAAGAACCGGCGGTTAGCCTGCCGTCACAGCAATCGCAGGTGCCATTGACGGCGCTACAACCGTTAAGAATCGCGGTTGTGGACGACCATCCAACCAATTTACTGCTTATGCAGCAACAGCTAAACCACTTAGGTATGTCGTCAGAATTGTTTGAGAATGGTCGAGATTTCCTTAAAGCCCACCGCCAGCAACCCTTTGATTTATTGTTTATTGATTACAATATGCCGCATCCGGACGGTTTTACGCTGGCAAAAATCATCCGCTATATCGAACGTCAGCAAGATCAAGCTCCGGCAAAAATCATTCTTTGTTCTGCCGATGTGCAAGAATTCACCCGAATTCTGCCGGGAAAAGTGGCGATTGATCACTGGCTGACCAAACCCATATCTCTGGCTGCCATTGAAAATATTTTACGTGTGGAAGCGACCACTCTTGCTGCACCGACCGATTTCAGCGATCTGGAGAAAACTCTCCAATCATTGGCGCATCAAAATAGTGAGATGATGCACAAACTGACTAGCACGCTGCTCGATTCCCTCATCCAGGATAAACAGCTACTTAGCCAGCCAGATGCTTCTCTTTCCACTATAGAGAAAGCCGCCCATAGAACTAAAGGCAGCTTCCTGATTTTACAGCACGCGCCAGAGGCTGAATTGTGTCAGCAGGTAGTTATTCAATGCCAGCAAGGAAAAATTACCGAGGAAACCTATACTCAGTTATTGAAGATACTAGATGAAACAATTGATAAGTTGAATAAGATATCTTCAATACTCACTTAGCAAACCATCAGCAGATGGTTTTGATAACCCAAAGTATCAGCTAGGTTTTGTCGTAAATTGCTTTGTCAAAATCCAGGATGAATGATGACAACAACTCCAAACTCCCCGAAAAACAGTAACAGTAAGCGCCTACTTATCGCCTTTATCGTGACGACCGTATTTATGGTTGCGGAAGCGATAGGTGGCTGGCTATCTGGTTCACTGGCTCTGTTGGCAGACGCCGGCCATATGCTGACTGATTCAGCCGCGCTATTTATCGCACTGATGGCGGTTCGCTTTTCTCGCCGTAAACCTGACGCCAACCATACCTTTGGCTATCTGCGCTTAACGACGGTAGCCGCCTTTGTCAATGCAGCCGCGTTATTACTGATCGTGGTATTTATTTTATGGGAAGCCGCTAGCCGTTTCTTTACGCCGCATGAGGTGATGGGCACGCCAATGCTGATCGTCGCCGTTGCTGGTCTGTTAGCCAACTTATTTTCTCTGTGGATTTTGCGCGGCGATGGCGAGGAGCAAAATATCAACGTCCGCGCTGCCATGCTGCACGTTATCGGTGACTTTTTAGGCTCTGTCGGGGCAATTGTGGCGGCAATTGTGATTTTAACCACCGGCTGGATGCCTATCGACCCGATCTTGTCCGTGCTGGTTTCAATGCTGGTTTTACGCAGCGCGTGGGGCCTGCTGAAAGAGAGTTTTCATGAATTGCTGGAAGGCGCACCGCAGGATGTGGATATCGATAAATTACGCAAATCGCTCTGCCTGAATATTAGTGAAGTCCGTAACGTTCATCATGTGCATCTATGGAAAGTCGGTGAACAACGGGTGATGACCTTGCATGTGCAGGTGATTCCGCCGCGCGATCACGATGAGTTGCTGCAACGCATTCAGCATTATTTACTGCATCACTATCAGATTGGGCACGCCACGATTCAGATGGAATATCAGCACTGTGAAGAACCAGACTGCGATATTAATCAAGCCGCGACTTCCGCTAGCGCTCACCATCATCACCACTAAATCGTTAGTATCCGTGCCTGACAGCAGCCGCAATGCCGCTGTCAGGCCTTTATATCAAAAGTAAATACTGACTTAACTCTGAACGGCTAATGGTTGCGAATGATTCTCTCTGGCGGCTTTAATCCACAGCCACGAGCCATTCAGGGCAATCAACGTCAGGATGACGTATTCCAGCGCCATCACGTAAACGCCTTGATAGGTAAAAATCACCACGCTAATCAGATCGATAACCACCCAAACCAGCCAGTTTTCCACGTATTTTCGCGTCATCAGAATCATTGCCACAATGGATAACACCATCATGGTTGAGTCCCAGAACGGGAAAGAATCCGGTTCCAAATGCGGCACCTGAACGTTGGCTCCGAATGCCTGCATAATGGCGACGGTTATTCCTGTCAGCCAGGCAAAGACGCGATCAATATTGAATGTCATCAGTGCAATACCGATGACGCACACAGCGCCCCATCCCAACGCTTTTGGCAGTGAAAGCCAGCGAATTTTCAGCTCGATCTGATTATCGGTGGTCTGACGACTCCACGCATACCAACCGTAAATATTGGCACCAAAGAAGAACACTTGAAGCAACAGGCTGGCGTACAGCTGAATCTGGAAGAAAATGACGGCAAATAACGTCACGTTAATCAGGCCAAACAGATAGTTAATAATTTTCTCTTTGCTGGCGAACCAAATACACAGCAAACCAAATAAAGTGCCAATGGCTTCAATCCACGATAAATCGTATCCCTGTACGCCCAGCGGGATATGCACCAATATGTTACCCGTACTGAAAAAGTCCATCCGATAATCCTTTTAGTTAACCGCCGAAGCGGCCTCTTTAGACTTGCCAAACTTTATATTTATCAATCCGTTGCTTTAACGAACCATTTCCGAAAACCCATAGCTCTCGCCAATAATAAGGATTAAGGAATTCAGGCATTACTCTGTGTCTGCAATTTTAGCTGATTGGCGAAATCCAGCATGCGATTAAGCGGAATCAGCGACTGCTGACGTAATTCTTCATCCACATGTATCTCGTGCAGTGCCCCGCCCCGCTCAAGTCCTTCAGCAATCGCCTGCAGGCCATTCATCGCCATCCACGGGCAATGGGCGCAGGTTCGGCAGGTAGCGCCTTCACCGGCTGTCGGGGCTTCGAATAATTCTTTCTCTGGGCAAACTTGCTGCATTTTGTAAAAGATACCGCGATCGGTGGCAACGATGAGTTTTTGCTGCGGTAACGTTTTAGCCGCCTGAATTAGCTGGCTGGTGGAACCCACAGCATCGGCCATATCGACGATGGCCTGAGGAGACTCCGGATGCACCAAAATGGCAGCATCCGGGTGTAGCGCCTTCATCTGCATCAACGCCTGAGTTTTAAACTCGTCATGGACGATACAGGCCCCCTGCCAGCAGAGTACGTCCGCACCGGTTTTCTTCTGCACGTAATGGCCTAAATGACGATCCGGAGCCCAGATAATTTTCTCACCTAAGCTGTCCAGATGTTCAATCAGCTCAACGGCGATACTGGATGTCACAACCCAGTCTGCCCGCGCCTTAACCGCTGCGGAAGTGTTGGCGTACACCACAACGGTACGATCAGGATGGCTATCGCAAAACGCAGCAAATTCATCGGCCGGACAGCCTAAATCCAGAGAGCACTCGGCGTTGAGAGTAGGCATTAATACCCGCTTCTCAGGGTTAAGAATTTTTGCCGTTTCACCCATAAAACGCACCCCGGCAACCAGCAGCGTAGAAGCCGGATGCGTGTTGCCGAAGCGAGCCATCTCCAAAGAGTCGGCCACACAACCACCGGTTTCTTCCGCCAGCGATTGGATCTCAGGATCGGTATAGTAATGAGCGACCAATACAGCATCCTGCTGCTTCAGCAACATCTTGATCTTCTGACGATAAAAAGCCTTCTCATCGAGATTTAAGGGCGCCGGCTTCGCCGGGAAGGGATAAATCGCCGCATTTATATCAAAAATTTCGCTCATCGCTCACATCTCATCGCAAGGTATATGGAAAAACACCGGTTACTCACGCTGTTATACATAAAATAAGGGATTTTGTTTTTTATCCTAAACAAAATACCCAAAACATGAGTGAAAGTCGCCCGAATTTGTTGATATATGCGAAATATGTTTAATAGAGTTAAAAATAGTAGATGAATCGTTTCTATTTATGGTTTTACCGAGCTTAGAATTATGATCGACGAGTCAACCAGGTTTAGATCCAATGGAAAGAGCCACAGCAGCCCGTATCTGGCGCAGTCTATGAAAAAGACTTAGGTGGCAAAGGAAGTATTTGATCGCTGACAGCGCCATAGAGAGACGATTTGGAGGCTATTAATAACAGAGCTGAGATAAAAGGTTTAAGCCTGACTATTTTCACAGACTCACAACTCACGGATCGAATCTGAACGCAGGTGACTCGTATCATCCTGATACTCGCCCTTCGGGCCAACGCAAGCGTTGTTCAAAACTGGCATGAAGTGTTATCGCACCACACAAATCGTACAGTATGAGATTGTTCTTTCTTTGGGGAGTTGACTGAACTAGAAGGGAATGCTGGGTCGTGCGGGATGATTCGTCAAGCGGATTCACCCTTACGGGTCAACGCTTTCGCGTTGCTGTCTCACTTCGTTCGGCTCGAACCTTCACGGTTCTCATCCCTACGATTTGAAACAGTACATCACTTCATCATGGTGGGTCGTGCGGGATGATTCGTCCTGCGGACTCACCCTTACGGGTCAACGCTTTCGCGTTGCTGTCTCACTTCGTTCGGCTCGAACCTTCACGGTTCTCATCCCTACGATTTGAAACAGTACATCACTTCATCATGGTGGGTCGTGCGGGATTCGAACCTGCGACCAATTGATTAAAAGTCAACTGCTCTACCAACTGAGCTAACGACCCGCTGTGATGCGGTACTACTCAACCACTTTACTCTTAACACTTCATAATGGTGAAAGTGCGGGATGATTCGTCCTGCAGACTCACCCTTACGGGTCAACGCTTTCGCGTTGCTGTCTCACTTCGTTCGGCTCGAACCTTTACGGTTCTCATCCCTACGATTTGAAACAGTACATCACTTCATCATGGTGGGTCGTGCGGGATTCGAACCTGCGACCAATTGATTAAAAGTCAACTGCTCTACCAACTGAGCTAACGACCCATTATGTATTATTGCATTACAACACTTAGAGAATAAAACCAGACAAAACAGGAAGAGGAATATCGCTGCGATAACTTCAACTTCTTTTCATTCCAGCCAATTAGGAAAGAATGGTGGGTCGTGCGGGATTCGAACCTGCGACCAATTGATTAAAAGTCAACTGCTCTACCAACTGAGCTAACGACCCGCTGTGATGCGGTACTACTCAACTACTTTACTTTTAACACTTCATAATGGTGAAAGTGCGGGATGATTCGTCCTGCGGACTCACCCTTACGGGGCAACGCCTTCGCGTTGCTGTCTCACTTCGTTCGGCTCGAACCTTCACGGTTCTCATCCCTACGATTTGAAACAGTACATCACTTCATCATGGTGGGTCGTGCGGGATTCGAACCTGCGACCAATTGATTAAAAGTCAACTGCTCTACCAACTGAGCTAACGACCCATTATATGAAGCTATTTTTTCGTCGCTTTAACGTTTTGCAAGTTGTCTTGGCAACGGCGGCATATATTACTAATTTTTCTTCGCAGCGCAACTTAAATTTCGAATCAATCGTTTAACTGCTTGTTCTTCACACGATCAAGCCCAGAAATTAGCCGATCAGACCAATTACTGGGCTTAAAAAGACTAAAGAGCAGATAAACGCTTCTGCGCTTGTTTCGCCGTATCAGTGTTAGGGAATTGCTTGATCACTTGCTGGTAAACCGCCTTGGCTTTATCGCCCTGGCCTTTTTCCTGCATGATCACCCCAACTTTATACATTGCATCTGCACTTTTCGGAGACTTTGGATAATTTTTTACAACAACAGCGTAGTAATACGCAGCATCATCTTTCTTACCCTTGTTGTAATACAACTGCCCTAACCAGTAGTTGGCGTTAGGCTGGTAAGTCGATTTTGGGTACTGTTTCACAAAGTTTTGAAAAGCAACGATCGCCTGATCGTACTGCTTCTTCTCAAGAGCCAGTGAAACTGCCGTGTTGTAGTCGCTGTTCTCATCACCACTGCTTGCCGGTGCGGCTGTATTAGCCGCTGCACCCGCCGCAGAATCAGAACCACCACCTGTCGCCGCACTCTCTGTCGACGCGCCAGCTGCAGCAGACGCAGAATTTTGCGCACCCTGCCCGCCCAGACTATCCATTTGCTGGTAGATCTGTTTTTGCCGTTCGACAATTTGATTTAGCTGATATTGGTTTTCTTGGATCTGACCACGCAAACTATCGATATCGCGCTGCGAATCGGACAGTTGTTGTTGGAGTTGAGTCAATAGCTGGCTGTGAGCGTTAGAAATACGCTCTAAAGATGTGACTCGATCTTCTACCGAGCCGGAGCCGACATTACTGATTGGCGCTTGGGCAGTAGCGGCCCATGGGACCGCTACGCCAACCAGTAACGACAGACTCAACAGGTGACGTCTGAAGTTACTGTTCATGCGATTCTCTTAGTAAACCAGAACTGCACGACGGTTTTTAGCGAATGCTGCTTCGTCGTGGCCCAGTACCGCTGGTTTTTCTTTACCGTAAGATACGATAGAGATTTGGTCAGCAGAAACGCCTTTGCCTTGCAGATACATTTTCACTGCGTTAGCACGACGCTCGCCCAAAGCGATGTTGTATTCTGGCGTGCCGCGTTCATCCGCGTGGCCTTCAACAACAACTTTGTAAGACGGGTTGCTACGCAGGAATGCAGCATGTGCATCCAGCATTTGAGCGAAGTCAGAAGCGATATCGTATTTATCGAAGCCGAAGTAAACGATATTGTTCTTTTGCAGTTCCTGCATCTGCAGACGAGCTTGCTCTTCTGAAGACAGGTTGCTGCTTTCTGTACCAGTGCCAGCGCCCATGCCAGATTGGTCATTGTTTGCGCTTTTGTTAGAACTACAAGCAGCGATAGCCAGAACTGGCAATGCCAACATCAGCCCTTTCAGCACTTTGTTCAGTTGCATCTCTTTGATCCTTTTTTATAGTTTGCCATACATACGTATTTACACATGCATCACAGATACGGCGACCAGGCAGGGAATTTTACCTGTCCATCAGTTGCCGGAAGACGCGCTTTGAAACGCCCATCAGTCGAGACCAGCTGTAACACGGAACCTAGCCCTTGAGTCGAGCTATAGATAACCATGGTGCCGTTAGGCGCGATACTAGGCGTTTCATCCAGGAACGTGTCCGTTAACACTTGAACGGCTCCCGTTTCTAGATCCTGTTTGGCGATGTGCTGGGTTCCACTGCTGGAGCTAACCAGTGCCAGGAACTTACCATCAGCGCTAACGTCCGCGTTCTGGTTCTGAGAACCTTCCCACGTGATACGCTGCGGCGCACCGCCGTTTATATTCACTTTATACACCTGCGGACGGCCACCCTGATCTGAGGTGTAAGCCAGATTCTGGCTGTCCGGGAACCAACTTGGCTCCGTATTGTTGCTACGGCCATCCGTTACCTGACTGATCTGGCCAGACGCCAGGTTCATCACGTAGAGATTCAGGCTACCGCTTTTAGACAAAGCGAACGCCAGTTTGGTACCGTCAGGTGAGAATGCTGGTGCACCGTTATGACGAGGGAAAGAAGCAACCTGTTTGATTGCGCCGTTCGCCAACGTTTGAATAACCAGTGCAGACTTGCCACTCTCAAATGTTACATAAGCAATTTTGCTGCCATCCGCCGACCAGGCCGGTGACATCAGTGGCTCAGGAGAACGGTGTACTACAAACTGATTGTAGCCATCGTAGTCTGAAACACGTAATTCATGCGGGAATTTGCCACCGTTAGTTTGCACTACATAGGCAATACGCGTACGGAACGCCCCTTTAATACCGGTCAGTTTTTCAAATACTTCATCACTGGCGGTATGGGCAGAATAACGTAACCATTGCTTGGTTATTTTATACTGATTCTGCGCCAAAATACTTCCCGCTGCACCTGCTGTATCAACTAATTGGTAAGAAACCAAATAGCTGCCATCAGCGCCCGGCTGTACCTGACCCACAACCACGGCATCAATGCCTAATGCAGTCCATGCCGCAGGCGTCACTTCCGCTGCGGTAGACGGCTGCTGCGGCATACGCGCCACGTCAATCGGGTTGAATTTGCCGCTGTTGCGTAAGTCTGCACCCACGATAGCGCCGATATCTTCAGGAGGCGTACCCGGCCCCATCCATTTGAACGGAACTACGCCGATCGGACGAGCAGAGTCCACCCCTTGGGTTATCTCAATGCGAACCTCTGCGTGTAACACAGATGCCCATAAAACTAAAAAGCCTAGTGCTACTCGAAATGCCTGCTTCATCTTGTCTCCCTTATCCGAGCGGAATGCCCGCGATAATTAGCAGAATTTTAACAAACCAACGCAAACAAAACTACATAATCCGTGGTTGATTAACAAACTTATACCCCGTTAATCAACACTTATTGTGGCTTAAAGGAAACCGGCGCATTCTTAAATACTTCGTAAACATCTTTACTCGGTGGTTTAGGAATCTTAGCCTGTTTCGCTGCGGCTATCGCGGCCTGACACAATGCAGGGTCGCCACCTTCCGCTTTTACGTCTATCAACAGACCGTCCGGTGCCAGTTTAATCCGGAGATCGCACGTGCGGCCTTTGTACAAGTCTGCATCATAAAACTTACTCTGAATCGCCGCAGTAATCTGGCCTAAATAGCCGCTGATTTCTGCACCCGACGCACCGCTTTTCTTGCCACCGCCTTTACCTGCTGCGGCTTCACCTGCGCCAGTACCACTTTTTGGCGCATTCTTGGATGACGCCAGGCCACCAAAGAGATCGTCAACATCCGTAGCACTCGCTGCTTCTGCTGCCGCCTTCTTCTTGGCGTCAGCCGCTTTTTTCGCATCTGCTGCGGCTTTCTTGGCATCAGCAGCAGCCTTTTTCTCAGCGTCGGCGGCAGCTTTCTTCTCTGCGGCTTCAGCGGCCTGCTGTTTAGCTTCTGTAGCGGCTTTTTCTGCGGCCTTCTTCGCATCTTCTGCCGCTTTCTTGGCGTCAGCCTCTGCCTGCTTCTTCGCTGCCGCCGCTACGGCAGCCTCTTTCTTCGCATCTGCTTCGGCTTTTTTCTTCGCGTCGGCGGCGGCTTTCACTACCTGCTCGGCTTCAGCTTTCGCTTTAGCAGCCGCAGCTTCGGCCTGCTTCTGTTCTTCTTTGGCTTTGGCTGCTGCCTCTGCCGCTTGTTTTTGCTGTTCGGCGGCCTGTTTTTGTTGCTCAGCCGCCGCTTTTTTCTGTTCTTCCGCCGACTGCTTGGCCTGTTCCTGTGCCTGTAGCCGCTCTTTTTCCAGCTCTTTCAGGCGCTGCTGCTCTGCGGCCTGCTGCTGTTGTAATTCTTCTGCCTGTTGTTCGGCTTTTTTCTTGCGCTGTTCTTCAGCGCGCTTCGCGTCAGCCTGCTGTGACTGCTGGCGATTATATTGCTGTGTTATCGCACCGGGATCGACCATCACGGCGTCAATCACTTCGCCGCCAGCTCCGCCGCCGCCCATTTCAGTCTTCTGCGTCAACGAGCCCCAAATTAGCAGGCCAATTAATATAATGTGCAGAACGACCGAAACAATAACGGCGCGATTCAACTTATCGTTTTGCTCGGTTGCCTTTCCCACGCTCGATTTCCACACTCGATATTCAAAAACAGGGTCAATGCCGATACAGCGATATTTCGCGCTTAATCGACATCAACACAGACTTAGATCGGCTGAGTCATCAGCCCAACCGAAGTAACGCCAGCCTGATGGAGCATATTCAGCGCCTTGATGATTTCATCATAAGGAACTTCTTTAGCACCACCGATCAAAAACACGGTTTTCGGATTGGCTTTTAGACGCGCCTGAGCTTCCGCAACAACCTGCTGCTCTGGCAACTGCTCCATCCGTTGATGATCGACCACCACCGTATATTGACCAACACCAGAAACTTCCACAATCACCGGCGGATTATCATCGCTGGATACCGTTTTCGAATCCGTAGCGTCAGGCAAATCAACCTCAACGCTTTGTGTAATGATGGGCGCTGTGGCCATAAAGATCAGCAGCAATACCAGCAATACGTCGAGCAAGGGCACAATGTTAATTTCAGACTTAAGCTCGCGACGTCTACGACCACGTACTCGCGCCATACAACCCCCTACTTATTTGCTCTCGGTGCTGGCGAAAGCCTGGCGATGCAGAATAGCAATGAACTCTTCCATAAAGTTGTCATAGTTCTGCTCAAGCTTGCTGACGTGCAGATTCAGGCGGTTATACGCCATTACCGCAGGGATTGCCGCAAACAGACCAATCGCCGTAGCAATCAGTGCCTCAGCAATACCCGGTGCAACCATTTGCAAAGTTGCTTGTTTCACTGCGCCCAAGGAGATAAAGGCGTGCATAATCCCCCATACGGTACCAAACAGACCGATATACGGGCTGATAGAACCGACGGTGCCCAGGAACGGGATATGGTTTTCCAACGCTTCCAGCTCGCGGTTCATCGAGATGCGCATAGCACGGGAGGCGCCGTCGATAACGGCTTCCGGCGCATGGCTGTTTGCGCGATGCAAACGAGCAAACTCTTTAAAACCAGAGTGGAAAATTTGCTCTGAGCCACCCAGACTATCGCGGCGCGCCTGACTTTCCTGATATAAACGGGAAAGCTCAATGCCGGACCAGAACTTGTCTTCAAAGGCTTCGGCATCACGTGTGGCAGCATTCAGAACGCGCGTTCGCTGAATGATAATTGCCCAAGACGCAATGGAAAAGCCCATCAGTACCAGCATGATAAGCTTAACGAATAGGCTCGCCTGCAGGAATAAATCCAGAATGTTCATGTCAGCCACTACTTAAACTCCGCGACAATAGACTTGGGAAGCGCTTTTGGCTTCATTTTGTGTAGATCGATACATGCGACCAATACTTCTGCACTACTCAGAAGATTGCCATGGGAATCGAAAATTCGTTGAGCAAACGAGAGAGAGGCCCCCCGCATTTCAGTAATTTCGCTCTCCACCTCTAGCATATCATCAAGACGTGCTGGAGAAAGATACTCTACCGTCATGCGTCGGACAGCGAAAGCAATATGCTCACTGAACAATTGCTGCTGGTGAAAATTGCGTTGGCGCAGCATTTCTGTGCGCGCCCTTTCGTAAAAGGCTACGTAGCGCGCATGGTAAACCACGCCACCAGCGTCGGTGTCTTCATAGTAGACACGAACCGGCCATCGAAATAACGTATTACTCACTCTACTTCCCAGTAATGCAATTAACGGACACACTATACTGAAGAGCGATTCGGTTTGGAATGACTTGCAAGGTGAGAACGAAAATAATTATGGGCCGAACGGCCCATAGGGATGATTAGCTGCAAGATTAGGCGAAAAAATGGAAAATTCCCGCGCCTAAGATCACAATTGCAGGAAGAGGCGAGAAAAAAGCTCTCAGCCATACCCGCTGCGGTCGAAAACCTACGCCATGGATGACCCCAGTACAGACAGCCCACACTAAAAACACCTCTTGCCAGACTTCTAACGAACTGGTGGCGGCGGCAAAGCGCGTCGGGTCCCAGAAAATACAGAAAGCCAGCGTGAAGGCGAGAATAAGTGAAAGGGCCCGCAGCGGGCCCTTATCCATTAAAGCGTACAACTTATCGGACAACATCTTCGCTGCCGTTTTTAGCGGCTTTCTTCTCCGCCGCATTGGCCTCACTCTGCTCTAGCGCCAGAGCAGTAATGATACCGAAGGAGCAGGCCAGAAGTGTTCCGAGAATCCAGGCAAAATACCACATGCTTTATGCTCCTTAGTAAAGTGAGTGCTTGTTGTTTTCGATATATTCTTTATCGATACGACCGAACATCTTGTAGTAACACCAGCTGGTGTAGAGCAGGATGAGCGGCACAAAGATAATCGCAACAATGGTCATCACTTTCAGCGTCAGCAGGCTTGATGTCGCATCCCACATTGTCAGGCTAACGTTCGGCATGGTACTTGACGGCATAACGAACGGGAACATGGTAACCCCGGCAGTCAAAATCACACAGGCAATCGTCAGTGACGAGGAGATAAACGCCAACGCGCATTTTTCCATACGCGAGAACAGGATGGTGAACAACGGCAGGATTACCCCTAACGCTGGCAGCGCCCACAGGCTTGGGTACTTGTTGAAGTTAATCAACCAGGCGCCCGCCTGATGTGCCACTTCTTTACGCATCGGGTTGGATTCCGCAGCGGTGTTCAGCGCTGAAGTAATCACAAAACCGTCGATACCTTTCACTACCCAGATACCCGCCAGCAGGAAGGCTACGCCCATCACTAACGCACAAATCTGTGCGGCAGCGCGGGAACGTAGATGAATTTCACCGCGGGTACGCATTTGCAGGTAGGTAGCACCCTGAGTCACCAACATGGCCAGACTGACTACGCCCGCCAACAGGCCGAACGGGTTCAGCAGTTGGAAGAAGTTGCCGGTGTAGAACAAGCGCATGTAGGTATCCATATGGAATGGAACACCTTGCAGCAGGTTACCAAAGGCGACGCCGAACACTACAGCAGGAACGAAGCTACCGATGAAGATGCCCCAGTCCCACATATTGCGCCAGCGGCTGCTTTCCAACTTCGAGCGGTAGTCAAAACCGACCGGACGGAAGAACAACGCAGCCAACACCAGAATCATCGCAATATAGAAACCGGAGAAGGCAGCGGCGTACACCATTGGCCACGCGGCAAACAGCGCACCACCGGCGGTAATCAACCAAACCTGGTTGCCATCCCAATGGGGAGCAATCGAGTTAATCATGACACGGCGTTCAGTATCGGTTTTACCGATAATGCGTAGCAGGATACCTACGCCCATATCAAAACCATCGGTGACGGCGAAACCTATCAGTAGCACACCAATCAGTAGCCACCAGATAAATCGTAATACTTCATAATCAAACATAAGTGGACTCCCGTTTACCGTGCTTCTTGCGCAGGCGCAGTCGGCTGTTCAAAGTGATAGCGGCCAGTTTTCAGGCTACTAGGCCCAAGGCGCGCAAATTTGAACATCAGGTACATTTCTGCGACCAGGAACAGCGTATACAGACCGCAAATCAGCGCCATGGAGAACAGAATATCCCCTGCTGTCACCGAAGAGTTGGCAATGGCAGTGGGCAGAACCTCACCGATTGCCCAAGGTTGACGGCCATACTCAGCCACAAACCAGCCAGACTCGATCGCGATCCAAGGTAATGGAATACCCCACAGCGCCAGACGGTGCAGCCATTTTTTCTCACCGATACGACCACGGCATACGTTGTAGAACGAGAGACCGATAATCAGCAACAGCAGGAAGCCACAGACCACCATGATGCGGAACGCGAAGTACAGCGGCAGAACTTTAGGAATAGAGTCTTTTGCTGCCAGTTGAATCTGCGCTTCGGTAGCGTCAGTTACGTTCGGCGTGTAACGCTTCAGCAACAGGCCATAACCCAGATCTTGCTTGGTTTTGTTGAACTCGGCACGAACAGCCGGATCGGTGTTACCCGCACGCAGTTCTTCCAGCAAACGATAAGCCTGAATACCATTACGGATACGGACTTCGTGCTGTGACATCAGATCGCGCAGGCCGGTCACCGGAGTATCCAATGAACGAGTGGCAATCAAGCCTAATGCATAAGGAATTTGAATGGCGAACGAGTTCTCCATTTTTTCCTGATTAGGAATAGCAAACAGCGTAAAGGCTGCCGGAGGCGGCTGGGTTTCCCATTCGGCTTCAATTGCAGCAAGTTTGGTTTTTTGTACGTCACCCATTTCGTAACCGGATTCATCACCCAGAACAATAACGGACAGCGTCGCGGCTAAACCAAAGCTGGCAGCGATAGCAAAGGAACGTTTGGCAAACGGAATATCACGGCCTTTCAACAGATAGTACGAGCTGATACCCAGAACAAACATCGCACCGGTAACATAACCAGCAGCAACGGTATGCACGAATTTAACCTGAGCAACCGGGTTCAGAACCAGCTCAGAGAAACTTAGCATTTCCATACGCATGGTTTCGAAGTTGAAATCCGCCGCAATTGGGTTTTGCATCCAACCGTTGGCAACCAGAATCCACAGGGCAGAGAAGTTAGACCCCAATGCAACCAGCCAAGTAACGGCCAGATGCTGATGTTTACTTAACCGATCCCAACCGAAGAAGAAGAGACCAACAAAAGTAGATTCCAGGAAGAACGCCATCAGACCTTCGATTGCCAGAGGGGCACCGAAGATATCACCGACGTAATGAGAGAAATATGACCAGTTAGTCCCGAACTGGAACTCCATAGTCAGACCCGTAGCGACCCCCAGAGCAAAGTTAATAGCAAATAACTTGCCCCAGAATTTGGTCATATCTTTATAGATTTGTTTGCCAGACAGTACGTAAACCGTTTCCATAATTGCCAGCATAAACGCCATACCCAGCGTTAGCGGGACAAATAGGAAATGGTACATAGCCGTTAAGGCAAACTGTAACCGTGACAGTTCGACAATATCAAACATCTTGACTCCTTGCTCCTCGCAGGAAGACTCCGACTTGCGGCAACGCGACCTCCGCTATAATTGGAAGTCTCATAACTACCAGCAGTGAATGCCCAAAAAAACACAACAAAAATAACAATATCAACTACCCAGTATTACACCGCGATAATAGTACGCTTCTAATCCCATACAATAAATAGGATTTTACGTGACCTGGCTTTGAGTTCTGGATACAGGTCAACAAACCAACTAATTATCGATAGCAGGACAAATTGATCCAGAACAATTTAAGCTCATATGAACATTATTGCCATATTGAAAACTTGATTTAGAACAATTTTCTTCTGGAGGTGTTAATTAATCGTTCAAATATTTTTATATAAACCTCCAGTGTTAAATAAATGTGATTTAATGGTTTAAGTAATGATTTATTTTTTCATTTTTCCGCGATCAAGATTAACTTTTTTAATTTATAATCTTCATGGTGAGTTGAATCACAACTTAACAATTTATATGAATATATTAATCGATTCTTGGGGAAGCGTTCGCTTGTGTTGCTATTTTGTTGCATCATAAAATTCGGTTACATGATGAAACATTGGCCCCTTCAAGAAGATTAAAATGAAAAAAATAGCGCTCGCCTCCTTACTTTGTATCAGCACCTCTTCCTCCTTCGCCGCTGAAACTGTCAACCTGACGATTTTAGGTACCTCCGATCTGCACGGCACCTTCGTTCCCTGGGACTATGCCAGCGACAGTGAAAATCTGGCCGGCAGCCTGAGCCAAATCGCCACGCAGGTGAAAAAAATCCGCGCCGAACAGCCCAATATCATTTTGGTTGACGCCGGTGATACCATTCAGGGCAACTTCGTGGAAACCTTTAAAAACGAGGCCGTCAGCCCGATGATGCTCGGTTTCAACGCCCTGAATTACGATGCTTGGGTGCTAGGTAATCACGAATTCGATTTCGGTCTGAAGGTTCTATCCACCTCTTTAAACCAGTTTAAAGGTACCGCTCTGGCGGGGAATATCTTCTGGGACAGCGGCAAGCCTTACCTGCCCTCTTATAAGATTATCGAACGCCAGGGCGTCAAAATCGGCATCATCGGTATGGATACGCCAATGACAGCGGAATTTGCCCAAGGTACCGATCGTATCAAGGGGCTGAATTTTACCGATCCTGTGCAAGAAGTTAAGAAGGTGATTCAACAAATTCAGCCGCAGGTCGACGCTATCGTGCTGGTTGCCCATATGGGGATTGATAACGAGAACCAGCGTCCCGGTACTGGCGTGGGGGACATTGCCAAAGCCAACCCGGAGCTAGCGGCCATAGTCGCGGGCCATATGCACGTCAAAATTGATAAGGCCGTAGTGAACGGCGTTATTATTACTGAACCGGATAAATATGGCCGCGCCCTTTCCCGTATCGATTTGCAATTTGAACAGCGGGATGGAAAATATCATTTAATCAATAAAGACAGTTATACCTACCCCATCAAAGGAATTCATTCTGATAAAGAACTTGAAGCTATTTATCAGCCTTATCACAGTATTTTGCGCGCCAATGCAAATCGGGTTATTGCGACCCTAAGCGGAGTAGACTTAGTGCCTAAAGATGAGATAAAAGGCATTCCGCAAGTACATATTCAGGATACCGGTATCAGTGCTCTGTTCCAGGAAGCCGCACGCCACTATGCGCCTAAAGCGCAAGTTATTGCCTTACAGATCGATAATGACCGAGCTAAATTAGATTTAGGTGAGATAAAAGCTAAAGATATTGCTTTTAACTATCAATACGCCGGCGGGGAAATAACGGTTTATCAGCTTACGGGTAAAGAACTGAAAAAATATATGGAGTGGTCAGCCGATTATTTCAATCAGGTTAAACCGGGCGATGTCACCTACAGTTTTAATCCGCAACGTCGCGCGTCTAAATATTCCACCAATGATTTCTTTGATGGCGTCACCTACACCATCGACCTACGCCAACCTGCGGGTTCACGTATCACCAATTTACGTTTTAACCATGGCGAAGCCGTTACCGATAGCACGCCAATTCGCTTAGGAATGAACAGCTATCGAATGGGACATTTGACTCAGAAAGGTGGTGTACTGGCGGGTCAGCAGTTCCCGGTACTTTCCGATACTAAGGCAGAATATGGCGAAGAGGACGGCACCATTCGTAATCTGACCATCCGTTATCTAACCGAGGTCAAACACGGTCAATACCAAGGAAAAACCGAGCAACGTTGGAAGCTGGTTGGATTGGAAGGTTATGAACCGCAGCGAGAAGTGGTGAAAAAGCTAATCAATGAAGGGAAAATAGCGGTTCCTACCACCGAAGACGGACGTTTTACCAATATCGCATCGATTAACGTTAAGGATAAGCTGTTTAGCGATAAAGCCAGCTATAACGCAGCGCTGGCGTCACTTCAGCAGCAGCTTGGCAACGCTAAAAGCGAGCAAGCTAAGCAGCAGGCACAAACGGATATGATACTGATTACCGCCCTGAATAATTTCTGATGCCCTCCCCTCTCTAACGGAGGGGAATTCTGCGATATCGGAAGGTTCACGCGGTTTCTTTATAAAAAAAAGGCCACCGGAAGGTGGCCAATATATGTCGAGCTAATCGTTATTTTTATCTATATCTAGACCTGTATGCCTCAAGCTGCCTCTGCGTTGGCTTAACCCGATCGCCCAAATCACTTAGTCGCCTAAACTCATCGGGTTCACCTGTCTACCCTCTTGCCGCCGCTCGAATGACTTAAGTCAGCTTACTGAGGTAAAACTTCTTTCACCGCGTCACCGATATCGGCCAGGCTACGAACTGTTTTCACGCCTGCCGCTTCCAGAGCCGCAAACTTGTCTTCAGCCGTACCTTTACCACCGGCAATGATGGCGCCAGCATGGCCCATACGTTTGCCTTTAGGCGCAGTCACACCGGCGATATAACCCACAACAGGTTTGGTGACGTGATCTTTGATGTAGGCTGCGGCTTCTTCTTCCGCGGTCCCGCCGATCTCACCGATCATCACAATCACTTCGGTTTGCGGATCTTCCTGGAACAGTTTCAGGATATCGATAAAGTTAGAGCCTGGGATCGGATCGCCACCAATACCGACGCAGCTTGATTGACCGAAGCCAATATCAGTCGTCTGCTTAACCGCTTCATAAGTCAGGGTACCCGAACGAGAAACGATGCCCACTTTGCCTGGCAGATGAATATGGCCTGGCATGATGCCGATTTTACATTCACCCGGGGTGATCACACCCGGACAGTTAGGACCGATCATGCGCACGCCGCTTTCTTCCAGTTTCACTTTGATAACCAGCATATCCAGCGTCGGGATACCTTCAGTGATACAGATAATCAGCTGAATGCCTGCGTCAATCGCCTCCAGGATGGAATCTTTACAGAACGGAGCCGGCACGTAGATAACCGAAGCGGTCGCACCGGTTGCTTCCACGGCTTCACGCACGGTATTAAATACCGGCAGACCCAGATGCTGAGTGCCGCCTTTGCCTGGCGTTACACCACCAACCATTTTAGTGCCGTAAGCAATCGCCTGTTCGGAGTGGAAAGTCCCTTGGCCGCCGGTGAAACCCTGGCAAATAACTTTGGTGTTTTTATTGATTAAAATAGACATTATTTACTCCCCACTGCCGCAACAACTTGCTGAGCCGCATCTGTCAGGCTGGTCGCAGCAATAATATTCAAGCCGCTGTCTGCCAGCTTTTTGGCACCCAACTCAGCGTTATTCCCTTCCAGACGAACAACAACCGGTACGTTAACACCCACTTCTGCTACCGCACCAATGATGCCGTCAGCAATCAGATCGCAACGTACGATACCGCCAAAGATATTGACCAGCACCGCTTTCACTTTGTCGTCGGACAGAATGATTTTAAAGGCTTCGGTTACGCGTTCTTTGGTTGCGCCGCCGCCAACGTCGAGGAAGTTAGCCGGTTCGCCGCCGTGCAGTTTCACGATGTCCATAGTACCCATCGCCAGACCTGCGCCGTTGACCATGCAGCCGATGTTGCCATCCAGCGCGACGTAGTTCAGTTCCCACTGCGCAGCCTGAGCTTCACGGGCGTCTTCCTGAGTCTGGTCACGCATTTCGCGCAGCTCTGGTTGACGGAACAGGGCATTACCGTCCGCACCCAGTTTGCCATCCAGACACACCAAATCACCTTGTTTGGTGATCACCAGCGGGTTGATCTCAACCATCGCCAGATCGCGTTCCAGGAACAGCGCTGCCAGACCCATAAAGATCTTGGTGAACTGGCTGACTTGTTTACCGGTTAGACCCAGTTTGAAGGCTAACTCACGGCCTTGGTATGGCTGCGGACCCGCCAGTGGATCCAGAGCAATTTTGTGGATCAGTTCCGGCGTTTCTTCCGCAACTTTCTCGATTTCAACACCGCCTTCGGTTGAAGCCATGAAGATCACACGACGAGAACCGCGATCGACTACAGCGCCCAGATACAGTTCTTTATCAATATCGGTCGCGGCTTCTACCAGAATCTGGTGTACCGGCTGGCCGTGGGCGTCAGTTTGGTAAGTGACCAACTGCTTGCCTAACCAGTGTTCCGCAAAAGCACGAATTTCTTCTTTGCTATTAACCAGCTTCACGCCGCCCGCTTTACCGCGACCGCCAGCATGAACCTGACATTTTACCACCCAAGGTGCGCTGCCGATTTTTGATGCGGCTTCTTCTGCTTCACGGGGTGTGGTACAGGCGTAACCGGTTGGAGCCGGCAGACCATACCGAGCAAACAGTTGTTTGGCCTGATATTCGTGTAAATTCATGATGTTCTATCCATTTAAGTCTGTAGACGGGACGAGCCCCGCAGTGTCTGGATAATGCCGACCCTGGGATCGACCGCAATTAGCACATAGGTTTTTGTTAACACATAGGTTTTTTAACACTAGATTTATGGCGTCAGGAGCCTGACAGATCGGGATATTCCCCAACCGTCAGGCAGCCTTTAACCGTTATCTTTTTTATACGTCGAGCAACAGGCGTGCTGGGTCTTCCAGCATCTCTTTCACCGTAACCAAATAGCCGACAGATTCACGGCCATCGATCAAACGGTGATCGTAAGAGAGCGCCAGGTACATCATTGGCAAGATCACTACCTGACCATTTACCGCCATTGGACGATCTTTAATGGCATGCATACCAAGGATCGCGCTTTGTGGTGGGTTAATGATCGGAGTCGACATCAAGGAGCCGAACACGCCGCCGTTGGTAATAGTGAAGTTACCGCCGGTCAGTTCTTCCACTTTCAGTTTGCCATCGCGGCCTTTAACAGCCAGTTCTTTGATTTTCTTCTCGATATCAGCCATGCCCAGTGTGTCTACATCACGCAGAACCGGTGTAACCAGGCCACGTGGAGTAGAAACAGCGATGCTAACGTCGAAGTAGTTGTGATAAACCACGTCTTCGCCATCGATAGAAGCGTTCACTTCTGGATAACGTTTCAGGGCTTCAACTACCGCTTTGATGTAGAAGGACATAAAGCCCAAACGTACACCGTGACGTTTTTCGAAAGCCTCACCGTACTGCTTGCGCAGATCCATGATCGGCTGCATGTTGATTTCGTTGAAAGTCGTCAACATGGCAGTGCTGTTTTTCGCTTCCAGCAGACGCTCGGCCACGCGTTTACGCAAGCGGGTCATTGGTACACGTTTTTCACTGCGGCTGCCCAATGCAGGTGCGGCAACTTCCACTTTGGCTTCGGCGGCTTTCGGCGCTGCCGGTTTGTTCGCCAGGTGTTGTTCCACGTCTTCACGGGTAATACGACCACCGACACCGCTGCCTTTAATAGCGCTGGCATCAAGAGAATGTTCTGCAATCAGGCGGCGAATCGCCGGGCTGAGGGCGTCATTGCTCTCTTCTTCCAAACTGGCGGTTTGACGTTGAGCAGGGGTGGATTCTTTGCTCTGGATCTTCTCTTCTGTCGGTTTACCTGAGCTATCGCCCGGACGGATTCGACCCAGAATCTGGCGAGAAAGCACGGTTGCGCCTTCGTCTTCCAGAATAGAGTCCAGAATCCCTGCTTCGCTGGCGGGAACTTCAAGCACAACTTTGTCAGTTTCGATTTCTACCAGGACTTCGTCACGTTGAACGCTGTCGCCCGGTTTTTTATGCCAGGTGGCCACTGTCGCATCCGCGACGGATTCAGGTAGGTCAGGAACCAGAATATCTACGCTACTCATTATCTATCCCTTGTGTTTTAAACAATTAGCTATTCGACGTTCAACGCGTCATTAACCAAACTTTGCTGTTGTTTCTGGTGTACAGACATATAACCTACCGCCGGAGAGGCAGAGGCCGGACGGCCGGCATAGCGTAAAGAGGAACCAAAAGGAATCACTTCACGGAAGTTATGTTGGCTGCAATACCAGGCACCCTGGTTCAGAGGCTCTTCCTGACACCAGACAAAGTCATGAACGTGGGCATACTGTTCCAGAACCGCTTGAACTGCCTGATGCGGGAATGGATAAAGCTGCTCGATACGTACAATAGCGACATCTTTCTGATCGTTCTTGCGACGCTGTTCCAGCAGATCGTAGTAGACCTTGCCAGAGCACATCACTACGCGTTTCACCGCTTTCGGATCCAATTCGTCGATTTCACCGATTGCCGGCAGGAAAGTACCGTTAGCCAGTTCATCCAGAGAAGACACAGCCAACGGATGGCGCAGTAAGGATTTCGGTGACATGACGACCAGCGGACGGCGCATCCCACGCAGAGCCTGACGGCGCAGCATGTGGTAAACCTGAGCTGGCGTAGAAGGAATGCACACCTGCATATTTTGTTCGGCACACAGTTGCAGATAGCGTTCCAGACGGGCGGAGGAGTGCTCCGGACCCTGACCTTCGTAACCATGCGGCAACAGCATAACCAGACCACACATACGGCCCCATTTCTGCTCGCCGGAACTGATGAACTGATCGATAACCACCTGAGCACCGTTGGCAAAGTCACCGAACTGCGCTTCCCAGATAGTCAGGGTACGCGGTTCTGCGGTAGCGTAACCGTATTCGAAGGCCAGTACCGCTTCTTCTGATAGAACGGAATCCCAAACGGTGAAATCACCCTGACCGCTGTGAATATTTGCCAAAGGCACATACACCGAGCCGTTTTTCTGGTTATGAATCACTGCGTGACGGTGGAAGAAGGTACCGCGCCCCGCATCTTCACCGGAAAGACGAATCGGAATACCTTCATCTACCAGCGTGGCGTAGGCCAGAGTTTCAGCAGCGCCCCAATCGAACGGTTTGTTGCCTGCGGCCATTTCAGCGCGGTCACCGTAGATTTTCGCTACGCGAGACTGCATTTCGATAGCGTCCGGCGCCTGGCTGATACGACGCGCCAGCTCTTGCAGGCGTTTCATCTCAACTTTGCTCGGATATTCTTCATCCCACTCGTGGTTCAGATACGGTGACCAAGTGAAGGATTGCAGGTTCATCGGACGCCATTCTTCAACCACGCAATCTCCGTGATCCAACGCATCGCGATACAGGTTGACCATTTCCGTGGCATCTTCCAGGCTGGCAATTTTTTGCTCAGTCAGCTTGTCAGCATAGATTTTGCGCGGCGTCGGGTGTTTTTTGATCTTCTGATACATCACTGGCTGAGTTGCGCTTGGCTCATCGGCTTCGTTATGGCCGTGGCGGCGATAGCAGACCAGATCGATCATCACGTCACGTTTAAAGGTGTTACGGAAATCCAACGCCAGACGGGTTACAAACGCCACGGCTTCCGGATCATCAGCATTGACGTGGAAAATCGGCGCCTGCACCATTTTCGCGATATCGGTACAGTACTGCGTCGAACGGGCATCTTGCGGATTGGAAGTAGTGAAACCAATCTGGTTGTTGATGACGATGCGAACGGTGCCGCCAACTTCATAACCACGAGCCTGCGACATGTTCAGAGTTTCCTGAACCACGCCCTGACCGGTAATCGCCGCATCACCATGAATGGTGATTGGCAGAACCATATTGCTGCGAGCTTTATCCAGACGATCGCGGCGGGCGCGAACGGAACCGATGACAACCGGGCTAACGATTTCCAAATGAGACGGGTTAAAGGCCAGCGCCAGATGAACCAGGCCGCCTTCAGTTTCTACATCGGAGGAGAAACCCTGGTGATATTTAACGTCACCCGTACCCAGATGTTCTTTATGTTTACCGGCAAATTCATCGAACAAATCTTCCGGTTTTTTACCCAGCACGTTAATCAGGACGTTCAGGCGGCCACGGTGCGCCATCCCCAGTACGACTTCGCGAGTCCCGTTTTTACCTGCGTGACGGATCATCTCTTTCAACATGGTCACCAGCGAATCGCCGCCTTCCAGCGAGAATCGTTTGGCACCAGGGAATTTGGCTCCCAGATAACGCTCCAACCCTTCCGCAGCGGTCAGTTCGCTCAGGAAACGACGTTTCTCTTCATCACTGAACGTTGGTTTCCCTACGACAGATTCGATACGTTGCTGAATCCAGCGTTTCTCTTCAGTGTTGGTGATATGCATGTACTCGGCACCGATAGACCCGCAATAGGTCTGTTTCAGTGCGGCATACAGATCGGCCAACTTCATGGTTTCCTTGCCGATGGCAAAAGAACCCACGTTGAAGGTGTTCTGGAAGTCTGCTTCAGTCAGGTTGTGGTAAGCAGGATCGAGATCTGGCACCTCTTCCTGTTTCCATAAACCGAGGGGATCGAGATTAGCATGCTGATGGCCGCGGAAGCGGAAGGCGTTGATTAACTGCAACACCTTAACTTGCTTGGCATCAGTATCAGGATCGTTGATCGCGGAGTTATAACGGGTGGTATCTTTCGCTAGTCGACGGAAGTACTCACGCGTTTGAGAGTGGAATTGATCAGGTTTTACACCCGTAGAAGGTAGTTGTTGAAAAATCGAACGCCAACTATCATCAACGGAACCAGGATCTGTCAAATAATCTTCATAGAGCTGCTCTATGTAGGACTGGTTCGCGCCCGCCAGATAGGAGGAATCCAGCCAGGCCTTCATTGCGCCGTTCTGCATCATGATCCCTTAAGCTTTGAAGCTTCAGTTTTCGCCGTGGTTAACATATATACCGTGAAGTAAACGGTTTGCCGTAAAAACGGTTCACTCGACGTGCTCAATGCACGTTCTGCTATGGACCTTATCGGTCCCTTTCAAGGAACCTCTAGAAACAGACAACAGCGTCGGCTTTTAGAGATTCCCTACCTTTATTATCACCCGGGAAAATTATTCCCCGGGTTTATAAACTCACATCATGCACTTCGTTGCAACAACATAGACTTAATATGGCCTATTGCGCGAGTAGGATTAAGGCCTTTTGGGCAAACACTCACACAATTCATAATACTGTGACAACGGAAGACACTGAAAGCATCGTTAAGGTCGTCTAAACGCGACTGCGTTTCAGTATCACGGCTGTCGATCAGGAAGCGATAAGCAGCGAGTAAACCAGCAGGTCCAACGAACTTATCCGGGTTCCACCAGAACGACGGGCAAGAGGTTGAGCAGCAGGCGCACAGGATACATTCGTACAGACCATCCAGTTTTGCCCTCTCTTCCGGAGATTGCAGATGCTCACGCGCCGGTGGGTTTTTGCCGTCATTAAGCAGGTAAGGCTTAATTTTTTCGTATTGGGTGTAGAACTGGCCCATATCGACCACTAAATCACGCACCACAGGCAAACCCGGCAACGGGCGAATAACAATCTTCTTACGACCATTGGTTAACGCCGAAACCGGCGTAATACAGGCCAGGCCGTTTTTACCGTTCATGTTCAATCCGTCTGAGCCGCACACGCCCTCACGACAGGAGCGACGGAAAGACAGGGTAGGATCTTGTTCTTTCAGCTGAATTAGCGCATCCAGCAGCATCATATCCCGGCCTTCTTCCGCTTCCAGGCTGTAATCCTGCATATGCGGCGCATCATCAACGTCCGGGTTATAACGATAAATCGAAAATTCGAGTTTCATGACTCACTCCTCCGCAACGGGTTAACTCGGCAAACGCGTTAGTAAGAACGCACTTTCGGCGGGAACGCCGCGCGTAGCTTCGGCTGCATGTTCACCTCACGGCGGGTCATGCTCTCGGTTTGCGGTAGATACAACGAGTGGCACAGCCAGTTCGCATCGTCACGCTCCGGGAAGTCGAAACGGCTATGAGCACCGCGACTTTCGGTTCGGAAGTTTGCGGACACCGCTGTGGAAAACGCTGTTTCCATCAAGTTTTCCAGTTCCAGACATTCGATACGCTGGGTGTTAAATTCGCTGGAAGTGTCGTCCAGACGCGCATTTTTCAGGCGTTCACGAATCACTTTCAGTTCTTCCAACCCTTTTGCCATGGCATCACCTTCACGGAATACCGAGAAGTTATGCTGCATACAAGATTGTAAGGCTTTACGGATTTCCACCGGATCTTCACCGCTTGGCGTGTTATTCCAACGGTTCATACGATCCAACGAGGCTTCAATATCCGAATCGCTGGCATCACGGCTTGGCCCTTGCTCCATTAAGGATTCCTGCAAGTGCATTCCGGCTGCTCGACCAAATACCACCAGATCCAGCAGCGAGTTGCCGCCCAGACGGTTTGCACCATGGACGGATACGCAGGCAATCTCACCGACGGCAAACAGACCCGGAATCACGACGTCTTCGCCTTTTTCATTCACGGTAATCGCCTGACCGGTCACTTTGGTCGGAATACCGCCCATCATATAGTGGCAGGTAGGAATAACCGGAATCGGCTCTTTAACCGGATCAACGTGAGCAAAGGTGCGGGATAATTCCAGAATGCCCGGCAGACGGGACTCCAGAACATCTTTACCCAAATGATCCAGTTTCAGCTTGGCGTGTGGGCCCCAAGGACCGTCACAGCCACGACCTTCACGAATTTCGATCATGATGGAACGGGCTACTACGTCGCGACCGGCCAAATCTTTAGCGTTTGGCGCATAGCGTTCCATAAAGCGTTCACCGTGTTTGTTCAGCAGATAACCGCCTTCACCACGACAGCCTTCGGTCACCAGTACGCCAGCACCCGCGATGCCCGTAGGGTGGAATTGCCACATTTCCATGTCCTGCACCGGAACGCCGGCACGCAGAGCCATGCCGACGCCGTCGCCGGTATTAATGTGAGCATTGGTTGTGGACTGGTAAATACGCCCTGCTCCGCCGGTAGCCAATACCGTCGCGCGAGCTTTGAAATAAACCACTTCGCCGGTTTCGATACAGATTGCGGTACAGCCGACAAAGGCGCCATCCTGATTCTTCACCAAATCCAGCGCATACCACTCGGAGAAGATAGTGGTATGGTTTTTCAGGTTTTGTTGATAAAGGGTGTGCAACAGCGCATGGCCGGTACGGTCAGCCGCCGCAGCGGTACGTGCCGCCTGACCGCCGCCGAAGTTCAGTGATTGGCCACCAAACGGGCGCTGATAAATGGAGCCATCTTCCAGACGAGAGAACGGCAGCCCCATGTGTTCGAGTTCCAGCACCGCTTCCGGGCCGGTTTTACACATATATTCAATGGCGTCCTGGTCACCGATATAATCGGAGCCTTTCACCGTGTCGTACATATGCCATTCCCAGTTATCTTCGTGGGTGTTACCCAGCGCAACGGTAATACCGCCCTGCGCAGATACCGTATGAGAACGGGTTGGGAAAACTTTGGAAATCAGGGCGCAAGACAACCCCATTTGAGAAATCTGCAAGGCTGCGCGCATACCTGCGCCACCTGCACCAATAACAACAGCGTCAAACTCTCTGACTGGCAGTTTCATTTAAGCTCCCCACACCACAATAGTTCCGTACAGTAAGTAAACCAATAACGTAATCACCACGACCAGCTGTAAGACCAGACGCAACGCTAATGGCTTTATATAGTCCGTTAATACCTGCCACAGCCCGATCCACGCGTGAGCAAGAATCGACAGCAGCGTCAGCAAGGTAAAGACTTTGGTGATGGAAGAGGCGAAGAAGCCACGCCAGATTTCGTAGGTGATGTCCGGGGCAATGGCAACAAAGCCCAGGATGTAGAGTACATATAGGGTAATGACGATCGCAGACGCGCGCAGAAGCAGCCAGTCGTGTACACCATTACGCCCTAACGCAGAAGCATTGCTTACCATACCAGGACTCCAGCCAGAACTGACAGCACCAGGGTGATGCCCATCGCCACTTGGGCAGAACGGGTACCCGCCGCTAAACTTTCTTCGAGATAGCCAAAATCCATTAATACGTGGCGGATGCCCACGACAATGTGATAGGCCAGCGCAGTGAGAATTCCCCAGAAGATGAATTTAACAATAAAGCTATTCATGATGGCGGAGGCCTGCAGGAATCCCTCGTAGGACGAGAGAGACAGACCCAGTAGCCAGAGGAGGATACCCACAGCAACGAAGGTAATGACGCCAGAGACTCGATGTAAGATGGACGCTATCGCAGTAACAGGAAATCGGATGGTTTGCAGATCCAAGTTAACAGGTCTTTGTTTTTTCACGGTTTTGCCCACACAGCTCTTATTATTTTCCTTCCTCCGGCCTGGGCGGGGATCAGACAGCGTTATGAGTCGTAACCCTTCACATCACAAATTTCACATTACGTCCTGAGTGTCAAAAAATGTGTGCTCTGTATAACGCTGGGTGCTCCTACTTCAGGGTAATCCGGAGACCTGGCGGCAGTATAGGGGGTTCACATTCTTATTACAATTCCCACACAAACTGATTGATAACATTTGCCTTGAACAGTGATTAGGATCACGATTTACACAATTTAAATAAAATTAATTATCTGATTTGACAAAGAATAAACATTTCCATTACAACTAAGGGATAAATAAGCCCTATGATGCACGAAAGGTCTACGGATACACTTCCTTATGGACATAAGTTGTGCAACAGTGTGTAAGTAAATACCCCTAATAATCTCGTAGGCAATGATTAGAAAAATATAAGTATCCGACAAATCGTTAACAATCACGTAACGTCGCCTGACACTCCAACGTGCCGGATTGTTGGTTCTATTAGCAACATGCTCTGTACCCTAAATCGCGACTTGAACGATGAATAAAACAGGGTGCTGCTGATAACCGATAAGGCATGCCGCAGGCACAAAAGACATTACGGTTGTTAAGGATTTTAAAATATAGCGCTAAGGAGACTGTAAATGGCTGACAAGAAAGCGACGCTAACTTTGACTGGCGAAGCTACGATTGAACTGGGCGTACTATCCCCGACTTTGGGTACCGATGTTATCGACGTACGAACCTTAGGTTCCAAAGGCTATTTCACCTTTGATCCCGGTTTTACCTCCACTGCGTCCTGCGAATCAAAAATCACCTACATCGACGGTGATAACGGTATTTTGCTGCACCGTGGCTTCCCAATCGATCAGTTAGCGAAAGAATCTACCTATCTGGAAGTGTGCTATATCTTGCTGTACGGTGAAACGCCAACGCCGGAAGAATACGCCACGTTTAAAACTACCGTGACCCGTCACACCATGATCCATGAGCAGATTACCCGACTGCTGCAAGGCTTCCGCCGTGACTCTCATCCAATGGCCGTACTTTGCGGCGTGACAGGCGCACTGGCTGCCTTCTACCACGATGCACTGGATGTTAACAACGAGCGTCACCGCGAAATTACCGCTTTCCGTTTGCTGTCCAAAATGCCAACGGTTGCCGCAATGTGTTACAAATATTCCCTAGGCCAGCCTTTCGTTTATCCACGTAACGATCTGTCCTACGCCGGTAACTTCCTGCACATGATGTTCTCTACTCCATGTGAAGAATACAAAGTGAATCCGGTATTGGAACGCGCAATGGATCGCATCTTCATCCTGCACGCTGACCATGAACAAAACGCCTCCACATCTACCGTGCGTACCGCCGGTTCTTCCGGCGCTAACCCGTTTGCCTGTATTGCTGCCGGGATTGCGTCCCTGTGGGGACCGGCTCACGGTGGCGCGAACGAAGCCTGCCTGAAGATGCTGGAAGAAATCAAAACCGTTGAGCACATTCCTGAATTTATCCGTCGCGCCAAAGACAAAAATGACTCCTTCCGTCTGATGGGCTTCGGTCATCGGGTGTATAAAAACCACGATCCACGCGCTACCGTGATGCGTGAGACTTGCCATGAAGTGTTGAAAGAACTCAACCTGAATGACAACCTGCTGGAAGTGGCGATGGAGCTGGAACGTATCGCCCTGAATGACCCGTACTTCATCGAGAAGAAACTGTACCCGAACGTAGATTTCTACTCAGGTATCATCCTGAAAGCGCTGGGTATTCCTTCCTCCATGTTTACCGTGATCTTTGCTATCGCCCGTACCATAGGCTGGATTGCTCACTGGAACGAAATGCATGATGAAGGCCTGAAAATCGCTCGTCCTCGCCAGCTGTACACCGGCTACGCAGAACGCGATTTCACTAGCCAAATCAAGAAGTAAATTGACTCCCGTCGCGCACTGAATCTAGGCGCGACCCGATCATCAAACGCCACTTTTCAGTGGCGTTTTTTATGGCTGAAAAACGCGTTTTATCATTGATAATTAATGCTGACAGGCCGGACACCAATAGAAAGGACGCGAAGAAATAGCAATTTTTTCAATCGGCTCACCGCAGCGCGCGCAAGGCTGGCCGGTACGATTGAAGACCTTGAAACGGAATAATGCGCCGTGATGATGATTTTCATCCACTACGCCGCGCGTCGCGTAGGAAAGGCGTGGCACCGCCAATAACGCCGAAGCCAACGCCTGCAATGCCTCTGGGGGGAGATCCTGCGGTTTATGCGTTGGTGCCAACGCCGCCAGCCACAGAATTTCTGCGCGTAAATAATTGCCTAATCCCGCCAAAAATGCCTGATCCAATAGCATTCCGCCCAATTGCCGACGGCAAAACTGCGGCGACAATAACCGCGCAATCACGTCATTTTCCGTGAGCGCCATATCCAGCACATCTGGGCCAATACGCTGCAAAAAGGGATGTTGTTCAATCACTTCACGCGGCCCAATCTCTATATCAGAGGCGCTGTAGAGCAAAATGGCCTGGTCGGCCGTTTCCAGTCGTATTCGCAGATCTCGCTTAGTCTGTGGCGTTTCTCCCGCTTTAACCACTCGCCAGACTCCGTACAGCTGATTATGGCTATACAGCGTCAATCCATCGGAGAAATGCGTCAACAATGCTTTGCCCCGAGTTTGTATTTCATTGACCTGCTGATTAAGCAGCAAAGATTGATAAGGCTTGAGCTGAGGAAAAGCAAACCACACCTGTTTCAACGGCTTGCCTATCACCGCCTCGGCAAGTTTATCCGCAGCGCGACGAATTTCCGGGCCTTCCGGCATTCTGCTCCTCCTTAAAACGACAAAGCGGAAGTCGCCCTCCGCTTTTTTATTGATTATTCCAATAGGGATCAGTGTGTCGCGCCGCCGGATATGTGCAAATCATGTTCAATTTGCAACGCCACAGAAATAGCAACTTCCAGCGCGATCAGGACGGACTGAGCCGACATACTTGGCGAACCGGGGTGGTTTACCGCCTGCTCCGGCAAATAAGGGATATGAATAAATCCCCCTTTCACCTCGTTGTCCTGTTGATGTAAACGATGCAGTAGACCGTACATCACATGGTTACACACGTAGGTTCCAGCCGTTTGGGAAACCGACGCCGGTATTCCCGCCTCGCGGATTCCCTGCACCATGGCTTTGATGGGCAAACGGGTAAAGTACGCCACCGGGCCATCAGGCACAATCGGCTGGTCTACCGGCTGTTGTCCCAGATTATCCGCAATACGCGCATCATCCACATTGATCGCGACGCGTTCAATGGTGATATCTGCACGACCACCGGCCTGTCCAATAGCCAGAACCAATACCGGCTGAGTGGCATCAATGGCCGCATTCAGCGATGTTAAGGCTTCGCCAAAAGCGCAGGGCAGCTGATGAGCCACCACCCGAACGCCGGAAAGCTGCAAATCATTCAATTGCTTGACCACTTCCCACGACGGATTGACCCGCTCGCCGCCAAAAGGCTCAAAACCGGTAATTAATACGTTTTTCATCACTTCTCCTACAGGAACATCAGGAAATACAGTAAGAATACGTTAACAATCAATAAAGTTACGCCGGTTGGAATCTGCGCCTTAATCACCGCATTCTTGTCAGGCAACTCCAGTAACGCTGCCGGAACGATATTAAAGTTAGCTGCCATTGGCGTCATTAGCGTGCCGCAATAGCCGGAAAACATCCCGATAGCCGCCATAACTGCCGGATTACCGCCGTGCTGTGATACCAGAATTGGGATCCCGATCCCAGCGGTGACAATGGGGAATGCCGCAAACGCATTCCCCATAATCATGGTGAGCACCGCCATGCCGATAGCATAGACGGCTACGGCGATAAAGCGATGATCGACAGCCAGATATTCTTGCGTCAAATGAGCAATCGCCGTTCCCACGCCTGCGGTGGTGAATAACAGGCCTAAAGTGGCTAATATCTGCGGCAGAATAAAGGCCCAACCGATGGAATCCAGTAAACGCCGCGCTTCCTGAACCGGCTGCGCGGCGGTTTCTTTCGTCATCACCACGGCAATAATCAGGCCGAGCACACAGCCTAGAGTCATAGAGAACAGCGTCACCAAAGTGGCATGGTTACCGCTACCAAACACCCACAAATCTAACGCTGGAATGTTGTTGAATAACAGTACGCCAATAACCGTCACGACTGGAATTGCCAGCGCTGGAATAAACAGGCGGTTCCCCAGTTTCTTAGCGCTCACTTCGCGTTCCACCGGCGTGCGCTGATGATAGCTACCCAATCGAACGCCACCAAAACCGGCGATCAGCGCCATAATGACCACCACCACGCCCACGGTGATATTCAGAATGCGTTTTTCATCCGGACCGTCGCCGCCCAGCGAATTGGCCAAACGGTACGTCCAGTCTCCTACCAGAAAAAACAGTCCGTACAATCCCCAAAACAAACCGGTGGTAATTCGACGCGGGTTAGCTTTATCGCGAAATGACATCAAGGCGACAATCAGCAGCACTACGCCCGCCAGCCAATAGAGATATTGTTGTTGGAAAATCATTTCGACGCCCCTTTCTCAGCTAATGCCGACTGATTCAGCGCCGTCAGTTCTGCCGCCAATTGTTTATCTAAACGCTGCAAGCGATATGCGTGAATGATAAATGCACAAATCGCAGTCGGAATACCCCACAGGGCAATATGCAGCGGTTCGGTTTGAATACCGCCAGATTCCAACATAAAGTTATGCATAAAGATAATCGCACCGAAAGCGACGAATATATCTTCCCCAAAAAATAATCCCACGTTATCCGTGGCCGCCGACATAGCGCGCAAACGGTAGCGAACTTTCTCCGGTAACTCGCCATAACGTGTTTCCGCCGCACCTTCGGCCATCGGAGCCAATAATGGACGGACCATTTGCGGATGTCCGCCCAGACTGGTTAACCCCAGCGCTGCTGTGGCTTCACGCACAAACAGGTACACGATCAGCAGCCGACCGGAGGTGGCGCTTTTTATTTTTGAAATCCACGCCTGCGCCCGTTCTTTCAGGCCGTGGCGCTCCAATAAACCTATTACCGCCAGCGGCAGTAATAAAATCAGCGGCAGGTTTCGTGTATTCAAAAAACCTTCACCCAGTTTCTCTAATATGGTGGCAATAGGCATCAAAGCCGCTACGCCGGTAATAATGCCAGCGGTAATCACCACCAATACGGCATTAATACGCATTAAAAATCCGATGATAATTGCCGCAATACCAATAAGCGGCCAGAAATTTACGGTCTGTTCCAAATGTATTCTCCTATCCTGGGTTCTGATCAAGTGTTCACTATTATTCCGCCCGGGCTAGGCGGTTATGATTATTGACGCCCTATCAACTCGCACTGATGCTGATATTTTTCTGTATAAAACTGTCATAGAGGCGACGAGCAAAAGCCAATGCGTGCGCGCCATCACCGTGAACACAAACGGTATCTGCCTGTACCGGCACCCAAATGCCGTCACGGGACTGAACCCGCCGCTGCTGTACCATTTCCAGCGTTTGAGATAATGCCAGTTCATCGCTTTCAATCAACGCATCCGGCTCGTTGCGCGGAACCAGCGAACCATCGGCCTGATAACGACGATCGGCAAAAACTTCCTGTCGGGTAGATAAACCCGCGCGCTGCCCAGCAAGAATTAATTCGCTACCCGCCAATCCAACCAAACGCAAATTGGAATCGACGGCTTTCACCGCCTGAGCAATGGCGTCTGCCAACTGCGGATCTTTCGCCGCCTGGTTATACAGCATGCCGTGGGGCTTTACGTGCTGCATACGCCCGCCCTCCGCCCTCACGATAGCCGCCAACGCGCCGAGCTGATAAATCACCTGCGCATAGACGGTTTCTGGCGGCAGTTGCATCGCGGTGCGGCCAAAGTTCTCCCGATCGGGAAAGCTGGGATGAGCGCCAATAGCCACGCGAAACTCCAACGCCCAACGAACCGACTGGCGCATAATTTCAGCGTCTCCCGCATGGAAACCGCAGGCGATATTAGCGGAACTGACTAACTGCAATAATTCACGATCGTTGGCGCAGCCTTCACCCAAATCTGCGTTTAAATCTACTTTCATTTGGCCTCCACCGGGTGGAAACCCGCGGCTAAACCCCGTTCAATCTGTTGCAAATACAGCTGTTGTTCGGCTTTGGCTTTCAAAGCGTCCTCCAGCGTACATTTGACAAAATGCACCGGTTCTCCCAAACGAATTTGCGCCAAATGGAAGAGATCGGCTTCGATCACGCAGGCAATTCGCGGATAACCGCCCGTAGTTTGCGCATCTGCCATTAATACAATTGGCTGGCCGTTATGCGGCACCTGCACCACTCCGGGCAGTAAACCGTGGGATAACATTTCCCGCGCGGTATTGCGGGATAACTCGCCGCCGGTCAGACGGTAGCCCATCCGATTACTTTGCGGGCTCAGCTGCCACGCACTGCGCCAAAACGCCTCTTGCGCACTGGACGAAAACTCGTGATATTCCGGCCCCGGCACCGCCCGCACTCGATTACCAAACAGTAATTGTTTAATGCCAACGGATTCCTTAGGTAAACGGCTCGCTTTGCCCAACGGCAATTCGTCGCCCTCTTTAATCAACCGCCCTTGATGACCGCCAAATCCGGCTTTCAGATCAGTGCTGCGCGAGCCAAGCATTTCAGGCACGTCAATACCGCCGGAGATCGCCAGATAACTGCGCATTCCCCGCAATGGGACATTAAGTTGAATACGCTGGCCCGCTTTCACCGGATAACGCCAGCCGGTCCACAGTAATTGGTCGTCGAGCCTGGCATCACAGCCCGCGCCAGTTAGTGCGATCCAGCCTGTCTGAGTAAATTCGGCACAAAACTGCCCCAGCGTAATTTCCAATCCTGCGGCAGCGGGGGCATTCCCCACCAACATATTAGCCATTTTCAGCGCGGGTAAATCCAGTGCCCCGCCCTGACTGATACCCAAACGGCGAAAACCGGGACGGCCTTCATCCTGAATAGTGGTGTAAATACCGGCGCGAATAATTTTTAACATACGCCCTCCTTGAGTGGTACAAAGCGCACATTATCACCGGGGCGAAGCAAGGTAGGCGGCATTTCCAACGGGTTAAACAATGCCAGAGAAGTACGCCCTATCAATTGCCAACCACCGGGGGTAGCTAACGGATAAATACCCGTTTGGCTGCCGCCGATCCCAACGGAACCCGGTGCAACAGACAGACGAGGCTCCCCGCGACGCGGCGTTGCCAGTTGTTCCGGCAGACCGCCTAAATAGGAGAAACCCGGCTGAAAACCGAGGAAATAGACGATATAACTCGCAGAAGAATGACATTCCACCACCTGACGCGGTGACAAACCGGTGTGACGAGCCACGTCTTCCAGATCCGGCCCGAACTCTCCGCCGTAGATCACCGGAATATCAATGTTTCGGGATTCGAGTACCAAGGACTCACTTTCTTCCCACCAGCGCTGTAAACGCTCAATGGCATCCAACGCCGTTTGCTGCGGGTTCTCCAGCAACAGCGTCAGGTTATTCATGCCCGGAATGGCTTCGCGAACATCAGGATGATGAATCAGGCGATCCGCCAGACCCCAAATACGTTGTTGGCTTGCCAGAGTCACCGGCGGCTCCAATTCCAGAACCACCGCGCTTTCTCCCAATAGGTAACATCGTGCTCGTTGCAATCCTTATCTCCCTGCTCTTTATAAGACTTTGACTGTTTCTATAACTTAATAATTATTAGCCATAAGCACATAGTTATGCTTTAGCGCATTGCAACTGTCAATAGGGGCTTAACAACGGGAGATAGGCGATTAACTGCCACATAAGCGGATAACACCATTATTAATCGCTATGAAAGCAATATTTAACGTGTTTTAAACCACTATGTTGGCAATTAACTAATTTATTTCTTATTAAAAATCAGCATTGAATACCTAAAAGTTATGATAAATATAACCTTTATCGCTTAATATTCGTCAGATAGGGTTTTATTAGGATGAGTAAACTAATAACCCTCAGTTTTTACGAGGAATAGTGCTTTTCTGGTCAGGATTAGAGCAGAGAATTCACGCCACCAATTGATTGAGCGGCGTGATTGAGAGAGCATTAAGCAGGGTTAGGAATATCAATGAAAGTCACGTCAAACCCGTGTTGGTTCGCCAGCCACTCCCCCAGCGCCTTAATGCCGCCGCGTTCGGTCGCGTGGTGACCCGCCGCATAAAAATTCACCCCCATCTCACGAGCAATATGAATCGTCTGCTCGGAAACCTCACCGGTAACAAAGGCATCAACCCCGAAATCAGCCGCCTGCTGAATATAACCTTGCCCACCGCCCGTGCACCAGGCAATGCGACGAATATCCGTAGGCGCGTGATCGCCACAGTGCAGAACCGGGCGGCCTAGCTGTTTTTCCAGACGCTCTTTCAGTATCTGGTTATTGATCGGTTTTTCAAACTCGCCATAAGGCAACAACGACTCGATTTCACCGATAACATGAATATCAAGTAGCCTGGCTAGCTGCGCGTTATTGCCCAACGTTGGATGCGCATCCAGCGGCAGATGGTATCCATAGAGATTGATATCTTCAGTAAGTAAGGTTTTCAGGCGATTACGTTTCATACCGCGAACTACCACCGGTTCATTCTTCCAAAAATAACCGTGGTGAACCAGAATCGCGTCGGCCCGATGCTCCACTGCCGCATCCAGCAACGCCTGACTGGCCGTCACGCCGGTAACAATTCGTTGCACCTCAGGGCGACCTTCGACCTGTAGGCCATTCGGCGCATAATCCTGAAAAGCAGCGGTATTCAATTCGGTATTTATCAGGGTTTCCAGTTCGGTGTTACGCATGATCTTCATCTCGTTTTAGCGATTTTGGGGCTAACATACCCGCCGATTTTAGCGAAAGCAAACCCGCGACACTCAGAATTGCTGACTGTCGCCCTGCTCCATCAGAATAAATTTAACGCCCAGATCGTTAGCCTGCTGCAGTTCATCCACAATGACTTTCCGGGGATCTGGCCCCTGCTGTAACGACGGCTTGATATGGCTAATCACCACCGGTAAATCTTTCAGCGGTTGCTCGCCTTCACCGCTGTATTTCGCCAGATTTTTCAGCTCTGCCAGCAACCATTTGGGTGTCATATGACCATAAAGTTTGCCGTCAGCCACGCTGTTTGGGTAAGACACCTCGATAATCATGCCTTTTAGCTGCTTCTGTTTGACCTTTTCACCCAAAATGCGCCAAATCTGATCCAGATTTTTTGATTTTTCCACCGCGTCAGGCCCGGTATCACCAAAATAGGCGAAGAACTCATCGCCCTGACCGATCAATAACATCGAAGAAGGAGACTGGTCATGGCTCAGAGGATAGATTTCACCGATCAATCGGGTTAAACCTATAGTGAAACGTTGAGCGGGACGCGGAGCCTGCAGGCGATAAGTGCCCAAGCGCGTGCCACTGCCAGAATCGGTAAAGTTCGGCCACACGCGCCAGTTAAAATAGTGGTTTCTCAAGGTTTCCACCGTAGCGGCGGTGCCATAGATGGTTTTCTTACTGTCTTCGGGAGAGCCAATAATCAGCCCTGCAACGTGATCCAGATGAGCGTGACTAATAAAGTAGCTGTTAATGCGTTGACGGAAAATATAGCCCTGACGGGTGAAAGGCGCCGCGTTTTGCTCGGTTACATCGGCAAAGTTCCCTTTGTCCAAGCCTTTGGCTATACCGGGAAGCACAGATCCTGCGTCCAGACCAAGATACAGAGGGTTAGTATCGCTGCGAATTAAATACGAGGTTAAATTGCCATCGCTGACGCCACCATCCACGCCAAGGGCAACCACCTCAAATCCACCCCAGCTCAATGAAGAATAGAGGCTGAAGATCAGGACTAACCCTTTTTTAAACATACTGGCTCCTTGTTGTTATGTTGTGCGGGAATGTTCCCGTCTGGCGGCCTCAAATGCGGCCAACGTGTCCAATCTGGCTTGTTTGTGATCGACGATCGGCTGCGGGTAATCAAGCGGCTGTTGCCACTGCGCCCAACGCCAAGGCTGGTGAATATCACTTTCCGGCACCGCCGCTAACTCCGGTAGCCAACGGCGGATAAAAGTGCCTTGTTTATCAAACCGTTCCCCTTGAGTCGTGGGGTTGAAAATACGAAAATACGGGGCAGAATCTGTCCCCGTTGACGCGGCCCATTGCCAGCCCCCGTTATTGGCAGCCAGATCGCCATCCAACAACTGAGACATAAAATACCGCTCGCCTAAACGCCAATCCAGCAGCAGGTCTTTGACCAAAAAGCTGGCGGTAATCATACGCAAGCGATTATGCATCCACCCGGTAGCATTTAGCTGTCGCATCGCCGCATCCACAATCGGATAGCCGGTCAGGCCTTGTTGCCACGCTTGCAACTTATCGTCAGCAGGGTTCCATCGTACCTCATCCGTCCAGTCAATAAACGGACGATTTCGGCATAATCGCGGATAAGCCACCAATAGATGGCGATAAAATTCTCGCCAGATCAATTCATTAAGCCAATTGAATGCGCCACCGTCCGGCATGTCCAGCACGTTGGGGCATTCTGCTCGCAGTCGATTGAAACATTGGCGCGGAGACAGCACGCCAAGAGCCAGATAAGGCGATAATTGGCTGGTTCCGTCAACTGCCGGCAAATCTCGCTGTTTCTGATAATCCTGCACAGTTTCGCGACAAAATTGGCGAAGGCGGCGTAAAGCGGCCTCTTCTCCCGCGGGAAAGAGCTCAGCGTCCACTTCTGCTGCAGGATAATTAAAAGGTGCGAGCGCAGATGAGTCATCCATTGGCGACTGCCGCGGTTGTGGGGCTGGCACGCAGTTGCAGTCAGTCATCAACAAGCGCTGGATAAAAGCACGGCGAAATGGGGTGTAAACCTTATACATTTCGCCGTTGCCGGTCAGAACGCTTCCCGGCGGCAATAACAGGCTGTCATGGAAACCCTGACAGATGACTTGCCCACGAAGCTTTTCTTCCAGCTGCGTATCCCGCAGTCGTTCGTTCAGTTCATATTGATGATTATAAAGCAGTTTATCAATGCGTTGTTCAATACAAAGATTGGCTAACCAGTCTACTGAAGCGTCGAAATCATGGCATTGATGGTAATGCAATGGGATACCACGCAGCGCGAGTTGCTGTCGAAGTAATTGTAGGTTTTGATGAATAAATGCGGCCTGCCGCGGCGCCATATCGTGAGATGCCCACTGCCCCGGCGTAGCGATAAATACGGCCTGCACCTGCGCCTGCGGGTCTTCACAGGCCGCGTGCAGGGCCAAATTATCGGTAACGCGCAAATCGTGGCGAAACCAGACCAAATGGGTAGTCATGGCATTCCTTTTTATAAAATTATCTAAAAATCAAATAGACAGACACAGCAGCCGATCACCAACCGCTTAATGTCCGTAGCGCAACCTCAACGCCTCCGGATACGGTTCAAAATACCGCTGTTGCGCCAGATAGGCATCCGGGTACTCAGCCATATAATGTTTTAACAGAGTTATTGGCGCTAATAAGGGTTGCATACCCTGTCGGTAGCGGTCGATTAACTGGGCCAACTCTTGCCGTTGAGCAGCATTTAAATGTCGACGGAAGTAACCTTGTACATGCATTAAGACATTAGTGTGATTACGGCGGGTCGCTTTATGTGCCAGCAAATGCATCAAACGGTTACGATATTCAATAGCAAAATCTTCCAGTGATTCCCATTGATCCATTGCGGCGACAAAAGGACCGATCTGGCGATATTCAGGCTGAGAATGCGCGAGCAGTGAAAGTTTATAACGACTATGAAATGCCATTAGGCTGCCGCGCGTTAACCCTTTCTTCCATAGAGAATTAAACTCAGCCAGCGCGTAGATACGCTCGACAAAATTCTCTCGCAGTTGCGGATCGTGCAGGCGACCATCTTCCTCAACCGGTAGCCAGGGCAACTGTTTTAGCAATTCCTGAGCGAAAATTCCGGTACCCTCCTTCTTGGAAAAATCGCCTTTCTCGCTGTATACCCTCACCCGCTCCATTCCGCAGCTGGGAGATTTTGCGCACAAAATATAGCCGCACAAATGGCTGAGATGAGATACCTTTTCCTCGGCAAAACGACGCATGGCGGCGGTAACATCCTGATTGGCGTCATTGCTGGTACGGATCAGGACGTCATCCTGCTTGCGAACCAAGCGTAGAGCGGGACGCGGAGAAGGCAAACCAATGGCCATTTCTGGGCAAATGGGTTCAAATTCGACGTAGGGAGCCAGTTCTTCTGTAGCGAAGTCCAGCCGTTTATGCCCACCGTCAAAACGTACCTTGCTGCCGAGCAGGCAGGCGCTGATACCTACGGGGATTTTTTCGCTCATAGTTCACTCCCGACATTCAATAAATTCAAGAAACGTTTGGTTAAATCACGCTATCTGGCCCGATGATACACATTGGCATCAGAATTTTTAATCTTATGAATTTTAAGCATAACTGTTATTGCGTGAAATAACCCTAAGGCGAGGTAAATATCGGCTTGATGAGGGGAGAGTGTGTGAGTAAAGCCAGCGCCGCCGGGCACTCGTGAACCGTATTATTGGGAAGCCAAAAAAACAAATGCCAGTCAGCGTGCACTGACTGGCATTCGATTTCACACCGGGATTCTAATTAACTCAGTAGAAATCCCGAGCGGCTAATTCAGACTGCGCTAACCATACTGGTTTATCGCTGGTTTTCGCCCAAACGCGGTGCAAATAGCTGTAAAAACGAGCACGGTCACGGCGGAATAACATCACTGGCAAAGCCAAAACACCCATCAGGATTACTGCGCAGCGGCGCAGGAGAACCTGATGCAATGGATATACATTGTACATAGACATAGCGATCCTCCTTAAAAGCGCCGTTCTGTTAGGCAGACCACTATCAACTCTGGGTCAGTTTTACAGCTTGGCGCTAGAAATAAACAAGTGAATTTGGAAACTGAACAAAATTTTACCGCATTGAATGAAAGTTTACCACTCATCCGACCACTAAAAGGCACGAAAAACACAAATTATCGTCATCTTCCGTAATTTTGTTACATTAAGGTTAATTTAAAACTAACCTTTAGTTATCTTGTGGCTATTTTAGTTGCGAGATTGATAACGTTATGAGCATGAAATTAGCATTCCTGTTTTCTTCGAACTCAAAGTATCTCTACCACAAACTCACCGCCTAAATTAACGTCACTTTATGAACCTTTTTTGACCATTTTTACGTTTTTTTTACACACAATGCGGATTTTTTATCAGTAACTATATTTATGACTCCGTAACCTGCTGTTATCAAAAAACATCACCTGTGGAGGTGTCCCGTGAGTTTCAGCATCGTTGTTGGTGCGTTGCTGGTCCTGTTGCTTCTGGGCTATTTGGTATACGCCTTATTTAATGCGGAGGACTTTTAAATGGCTGCGTCAGCTTTCCTGCTTATCGCCAGTTTCTTATTGGTGCTACTGGTTCTTTCACGCCCGCTGGGTGGTTTTTTGGCGCGGCTAATCGAAGGCGAACCATTCCCGCGATTACAGCGTATGGAAGCCGCTATCTGGCGCTGTAGCGGCGTAAAAAATGAAGAAATGAATGCCTGGCAATACGCGCTGGCTATTTTATTCTTTAATCTGATTGGTGGAATATTTTTATTCACATTATTAATGTCTCAGGGCGCTCTGCCTCTAAATCCTCAACATTTACCGGGGATGTCCTGGCAGTTAGCGTTAAATACCACCGTCAGTTTTGTCACGAATACCAACTGGCAGGCCTACAGCGGAGAGAATACGCTCAGTTATCTCAGCCAAATGGCCGGTTTGACGGTGCAAAACTTCCTGTCTGCCGCAACGGGTATCACCGTGGCTTTTGCGTTGATTCGCGCCTTCGCCCGCCATTCTTCCAACACACTAGGTAATGCCTGGGTTGATATTCTGCGCATTACTCTATACGTGCTATTGCCCCTTTCTCTGATTATCGCGCTGATTTTTGTCAGCCAAGGCGTTTTACAGAATTTTGATGCTTACCAACACGTTACAACGCTAGAGGGAGCAAAACAGATCCTACCGATGGGGCCAGTGGCTTCACAGGAAGCGATTAAAATGCTCGGCACCAACGGCGGCGGTTTCTTTGGCGCCAACTCCGCTCATCCGTTTGAAAACCCAACCGCTTTCAGCAATTTTGTGCAAATGCTGGCAATTTTCCTTATTCCCTGTGCCCTGTGTTTTGCTTTTGGTCAGGTAGTGGGAGATAACCGCCAGGGTCATGCGCTGATTTGGGCTATGTCACTGATTTTCATCACTGCTGTCGCTGTAGTGATGTACGCCGAACTGACAGGCAACCCGCACCTTACCCTGCTCGGCGCTGACAGCAATATCAATATGGAAGGTAAAGAAAGCCGCTTCGGGATTCTGTCGTCCAGTATGTACGCCGTAGTAACCACAGCCGCGTCGTGTGGGGCGGTTAACGCTATGCATGACTCCTTTACCGCGCTGGGCGGCATGGTGCCGATGTGGCTGATGCAAATTGGCGAAGTGGTGTTCGGCGGCGTTGGCTCTGGCTTATACGGGATGCTGCTGTTTGTGCTGCTGACGGTGTTTATCGCCGGGCTGATGATTGGCCGCACGCCGGAATATCTGGGTAAAAAAATCGATGTGTTCGATATGAAAATGACCGCACTGGCCATTCTGGTCACGCCGACCGTGGTACTGCTAGGCACCGCGCTGGCACTGAACACCGACGCCGGGCGAGCAGGAATTCTTAATCCGGGCGCTCATGGTTTCAGTGAAGTGCTGTACGCCCTGTCATCGGCGGCTAACAACAATGGCAGCGCCTTCGCTGGCCTGAGCGTCAATACCCCGTTCTATAACCTGTTATTGGCGCTGGCGATGTTCATCGGCCGCTTTGGCGTCATTTTACCGGTTCTGGCTATCGCGGGATCGCTGGCGGCGAAAAAACGTCAACCGGCGGGGAACGGCACGTTACCAACTTCAGGTCCGCTGTTTGTTGGTCTGTTGGTCGGTACCGTGATGTTGGTTGGCGCTCTGACCTTTATTCCTGCACTGGCATTAGGGCCGGTCGCTGAACATCTGAAAGTTTGGTTAACACGCTGATTATTAATAAATAATGTTAACAACGATTCGGTTGTAGAGAGAGAACACATATGACTCGCAAACAACGCGCACTCTTTGAGCCCGCACTGGTTCGCACCGCACTGATTGATGCAGTGAAAAAATTGGACCCGCGTACCCAATGGCGTAACCCGGTAATGTTCGTGGTGTACCTAGGCAGTTGGTTGACAACCGCTATCTGGCTGGCGATTCTCAGCGGGCAAGCCGACGGCAACGCCATGTTTACCGGTAACGTAGCCCTTTGGCTTTGGTTTACCGTGCTGTTTGCCAACTTTGCCGAAGCGCTGGCAGAAGGCCGCAGTAAGGCTCAGGCCGAAAGCCTGAGAGGGGTAAAAAAAACCAGTTGGGCTAAAAAACTTAGCGCTCCTCACGCGGATGCGCCGCAGGAGAAAGTATCCGCCGATAGCCTGCGAAAAGGCGATTTGGTGCTAGTACAAGCCGGAGATACCGTCCCCTGCGATGGCGAAGTGCTGGAAGGTGGCGCATCGGTGGATGAAAGCGCCATTACCGGCGAATCTGCTCCGGTTATTCGCGAATCCGGCGGCGATTTCTCCTCCGTTACCGGCGGGACTCGCGTGCTGTCCGATTGGTTGGTAGTCGAGTGCAGCGTCAATCCCGGCGAGACTTTCCTCGATCGCATGATAGCGATGGTGGAAGGAGCAAAACGGCGTAAAACACCAAATGAAGTGGCTTTGACCATTTTACTGGTGGCCTTAACCATCGTGTTTTTGCTGGCAACGGCTACGCTGTTTCCCTTCTCATTATTTAGTGTGGAAGCTAATCAGGCTGGCAGTCCGGTAACCATTACCGTTCTGGTAGCGTTGCTGGTGTGTTTGATTCCAACCACCATCGGCGGCCTGTTATCAGCCATTGGGGTAGCCGGCATGAGCCGGATGCTGGGTGCCAACGTGATAGCCACCAGCGGGCGCGCGGTGGAAGCCGCTGGCGATGTCGATGTGCTGTTGCTGGATAAAACCGGCACCATCACATTGGGCAACCGTCAGGCTTCGGAATTCCTGCCTGCACCCGGCGTTACCGAACAGCAATTGGCAGACGCCGCCCAGCTATCTTCTTTAGCCGATGAAACGCCAGAAGGCCGCAGTATCGTCGTGCTGGCGAAACAGCGCTTTAATTTGCGGGAGCGTGATATTCATGCCTTGAATGCAACCTTTGTCCCCTTCTCTGCCCAAACCCGCATGAGCGGCGTAAACGTGCAGGATAGAATGATTCGCAAAGGCGCGGTAGATGCCATTCGTCGCCACGTGGAGTCGAATAATGGCCATTTCCCACGCGCCGTGGACGATTTGGTTGAAAGCGTAGCGAAAACCGGCGGCACGCCGTTGGTCGTCGCAGAGGGCGCTCGGGTTTTGGGTGTCGTCGCGTTGAAAGATATCGTCAAAGGCGGGATTAAAGAGCGTTTTGCCGAATTACGCAAAATGGGCATCAAAACCGTGATGATTACCGGCGATAACCGTCTGACCGCCGCAGCCATTGCCGCCGAAGCCGGGGTAGATGATTTTCTGGCCGAAGCCACGCCGGAAGCCAAGCTGGCGCTGATTCGTCAATATCAGGGAGAAGGTCGTCTGGTCGCGATGACCGGCGACGGTACCAATGACGCGCCGGCGCTGGCACAGGCCGATGTCGCGGTGGCGATGAACTCAGGGACGCAGGCAGCGAAAGAAGCGGGCAATATGGTGGATTTAGACTCCAATCCGACCAAACTGATTGAGGTTGTACACATCGGTAAACAAATGCTGATGACTCGCGGTTCCCTGACGACCTTTAGTATTGCCAACGATGTAGCGAAATATTTTGCCATTATTCCGGCCGCTTTCGCTGCCACTTACCCGCAGTTGAATGCGTTAAACGTGATGCAATTGCACTCCCCGTCTTCCGCCATTCTATCGGCGGTAATTTTCAACGCCTTAGTGATTGTGTTTCTGATTCCACTGGCGTTAAAAGGCGTCAGTTATAAAGCGATGAGCGCTGCGGCTTTGTTGCGTCGAAATTTATGGATCTACGGCTTAGGCGGTTTATTAGTGCCTTTTGTCGGGATCAAACTGATCGATTTGGTGTTAACCGCGCTGAATATGGGTTGAACGAGCGCTTAATGGCTGCCGGACACTGCGTCCGGCCTGCGTGAATAACGAGGTTTTTATGATGTCTTATCTGCGTCCGTCACTGATTTTAGTGATTTTATTAACCCTGATCACCGGTATCGCCTATCCATTACTGACTACCGGTTTGGCTCAGGTTATTTTTAGCGATAAAGCCCATGGTTCTCTGGCAACGCTGGGCGGCGAAGCGGTCGGTTCGACACTGATTGGTCAGCAGTTTACTCAACCGGGATATTTTAGTGGTCGCCCATCGGCCACATCGGATATACCTTATAATGCTCTGTCATCCGGCGGCAGTAATTTAGCTATTAGCAACCCAGCACTGGATGCCGAGATTAACGAACGGATTAAAGCACTGCGTTTGGCTAACCCAGATCAAACCGGCCCGGTTCCGGTGGATTTGGTTACCGCCTCCGGTAGCGGTCTCGATCCGCAAATATCGCTGGAAGCCGCCTATTATCAGGCTAATCGCGTGGCTAAAGCCCGCCAGTTAACATTATCCGAAGTGCAGGATCTCATCGCAAAAAATGAGCAGAAATCGGTTCCGAACTTCCTCGGAGAAAGCGTGGTGAACGTGCTGATACTGAATATGGCACTGGATAACGTTAAACCGCTAAAACAATAAGGAAAAATCACCGTGGATGCCGAACCAATCCGTCCAGATCCCGATAGTCTGCTGGCAGTGGCGAACGAAAAACCACGCGGCAAGCTCAAGGTCTTCTTTGGTGCCTGCGCCGGAGTAGGGAAAACCTACGCCATGCTGCAAGAGGCGCAGCGCCTGCGTGCTCAAGGGCTGGATGTGCTGGTTGGCGTGGTAGAAACCCATGGTCGCAGTGAAACCGCCGCGCTGCTGGAAGGGTTAGATCAGCTACCGCTCAAGCGTATTGCTCATCGCAATCGCCAGGTACGCGAATTTGATCTGGATGCGGCGCTGGCGCGTCATCCGGCGCTGATTCTGATGGATGAACTGGCGCACAGTAACGCCAACGGTTCGCGCCATCCCAAACGCTGGCAGGATGTGGAAGAATTGCTGGATTCAGGCATTGATGTGCTGACTACCGTCAATGTACAGCATCTGGAAAGCCTGAATGACGTCGTAGGCGGCGTGACCGGTATTCGCGTGCGGGAAACGATTCCCGATCATATGTTCGATGAAGCCACGGAAGTCGTACTGGTGGATCTGCCACCGGATGACCTACGCCGCCGCCTGAACGAAGGCAAAGTGTATATTTCCGGTCAGGCCGAACGTGCCATCGAACATTTTTTCCGCAAAGGTAATCTGATCGCTCTGCGCGAGCTGGCGCTACGTCGTACCGCCGATCGGGTGGACGACCAAATGCGCGCCTTTCGGGATACCCAAGGCCGCGAGCGCGTTTGGCACACCCGCGATGCGATTTTGCTGTGTATCGGCCACAATGTCGGTAATGAGAAGCTGGTGCGCACCGCAGCGCGTTTGGCGGCTCGTCTCGGCTGTATCTGGCACGCGGTCTACGTAGAGACGCCACGTCTCCACGCATTGCCGGAAGCGAAACGCCGAGCCATCCTACGCGCCTTGAAGCTGGCGCAAGAATTAGGCGCGGAAACCGCTACCCTTTCCGATCCTTGTGAAGAACGGGCGATTCTACGTTACGCTCGCGATCACAATCTGGGGAAAATCATTATTGGTCGCCGCAGCGAGCAACGCTGGAAACTGCGCGGCAGTTTTGGCGATCGACTGGGCAAGCTGGGGCCGGATCTGGATTTGGTGATTGTCGCATTGGAAAATGACCATCAACCTGCGGCGGCCAAAGAAAATGATACACGCAGTTTTAGCGAAAAATGGCGCATGCAGCTACAAGGCTGCGCGGCCGCGATCGGGCTGTGTGCACTGATCACTATTTTATCTCAGTGGCTGATCCCCGGATTTGATCAGGCGAATCTGGTGATGGTTTATCTGCTCGGCGTGGTGATCATTGCGCTGTTTTACGGGCGCTGGCCGTCTGTGCTGGCTGCCGTACTAAACGTCGCCAGTTTCGATCTGTTCTTTGTCCAACCCCACTGGTCGCTGGCGGTGACTGATGTGCAATATCTGGTCACTTTTGGCGTGATGTTGATTGTCGGCATCGTCGTGGGGAATCTAACCGCCGGCGTACGCTATCAGGCGCGCATCGCCCGTTATCGCGAGCAACGAGCCAGACATTTGTATGAGATGTCCCGCGGCCTGAGCCGCGCATTAAGCTGCGTTGACATTGCCAAAACCAGCCGCCACTTTCTTTCCAGCAGTTTTCAGGCCAAAACTGGCCTGTTGCTGCCGCAGGAAGACGGGCGATTACACCAAATTGGCACCGAAGACGGCAATATTTTTTCGGTGGATGAAGCCATTGCCCGCTGGAGTTTCGATCACGGTGCTCCCGCAGGCGCAGGTACCGATACCCTGCCCGGCGTACCTTATCAACTGTTGCCACTGACCACCTCAAAACAAACCTTCGGCGTGCTGGCGATTGAACCGGCCAACCTACGGCAATTGATGGTGCCAGAGCAGCAGCGTTTGCTACAAACCTTTACCAGCCTGATAGCCAACGCGCTGGAGCGTCTGCATCTGGCCCGTACCGCCGAAGTCGCCAAACTGGACGCAGAGCGCGAACAACTGCGAAATTCCCTGCTGGCGGCGCTTTCCCACGATTTACGCACTCCGTTAACCGTATTATTCGGGCAGGCCGAAATCCTGACCTTGGACTTAGCGGCTGAAGGTTCCCGCCACGCGCCGCAGGCCAGCCAGATTCGTCAACAGGTGCTTAGCACCACTCGATTGGTTAATAATTTGCTGGATATGGCGCGGATTCAATCCGGCGGTTTTAACCTGCGGAAAGAATGGCAATCGTTGGAAGAAATCGTCGGCAGCGCGCTGCACATGCTGGAAACAACGCTCAGTTCTCATCTTATCGAGCTGGATTTACCCAGTGAAATGGTACTGATTAATTGTGATGGCAGTCTGCTGGAGCGGGTCTTTATCAACCTATTGGAAAATGCTCATAAATATGCCGGACCGAGCGCAACCCTAGGCATTCGCGCCAAAGTTCAGGAAGAATGGCTGAATGTGGAAGTCTGGGATAACGGGCCTGGTATTACCGGTGGGCAAGAGCAGCTTATTTTTGATAAATTCTCCCGTGGCAATAAAGAGTCGGCCATTCCCGGCGTGGGCTTGGGGTTAGCCATTTGCCGTGCCATTATTGATGTTCACGGTGGGAGAATCTGGGCAGAGAAAGGCCAAAACGGCGGTGCTGTTTTCCATTTTGTCCTGCCATTGGAGGTTCCACCAGATATGGATAACGTTAATCCTGAGGACATGTGATTATCTCTCCAGCTACCGTTTTAATTGTTGAAGATGAAAAAGAGATCCGCCGCTTTGTCCGTACCGCGTTGGAGAACGAAGGCTGCCGGGTATTTGACAGCGACACCCTACAGCGAGGTTTGATCGAGGCTGGCACCCGCAAACCGGATTTAATCATCCTCGATCTCGGGTTACCGGACGGCGACGGTCTGGATTATATTCAGGATTTGCGCCAATGGAGCGCTATCCCAGTGATTGTGCTCTCCGCCCGGAATAGCGAAGAAGACAAAGTGGCCGCGCTGGATGCCGGCGCAGACGATTATCTGAGCAAACCTTTTGGTATCAGCGAATTACTGGCCAGAGTCCGAGTGGCACTACGTCGTCACGGATCTGGAGCGCAGGAAAGCCCCATCGTCAGTTTTGCCGATGTGAGCGTTGATCTGATCAACCGTCAGGTCAAACGCGGCGATGAAGACCTCCACCTAACGCCGTTGGAATTTCGCCTGCTAACCGCCCTGCTGGCCAACCCTGGAAAAGTCATCACCCAGCGCCAACTGCTGAATCAGGTGTGGGGACCAAACTACGTCGAGCACAATCACTATCTGCGAATTTATATGGGTCACCTACGGCAAAAGCTGGAGGCCGATCCCGCACGCCCTAAACATCTGATTACCGAAACTGGCGTCGGCTATCGTTTTATTGCTGATACATTACCGCGCTAAGATTTACCTTTAAGGGTAGGCAAGGAAAGTTTGCAGGCGTAGCATCGGAGTTTTCGTTGCAAATAGGTCTTATTCGCTATGAGTACCTGGTTAATCTACGCTTTACTCTCTGCCTTTACCGCTTCGCTGGTCGCCATATTTGGCAAAATCGGTCTTCAACATCTGGATGCCAATACCGCCACCGCCGTGAGGGCCGTGGTGATGGCGCTGTTTTTAGTCGGCGTAGTGGTGGTTCAGGGGAAATATCATCTGGTGGGTACCGTACTCACCGATAAAAAAGCCTTGCTGTTTATCGTACTAAGCGGCGTGGCCGGGGCGCTGTCCTGGTTGTTTTACTTTATGGCTATCAAAAACGGCACCGTTTCGCAGGTTGCGCCCATTGATAAACTCAGCGTAGTGTTTGCGGTGATTTTGGCTGTGATTTTATTTGGCGAGAAGATTTCGTTTATCGCCGGTATTGGCGTTGCCCTGATTAGCATAGGCGCGCTGCTGGTTGCCTTGGGCTAATCGCGAAAAAAAGGCAGTCCCTTGCGGAGCTGCCATGTTATTTCATGAGTTTGCGAGAAACTTAAAAGCTATTTCTTCGCGCCAGCCAATACTTCACTCACAATATCAACGGCTTCTTTCTCAATTTTTTCGCGATGCTCTGCGCCCAGGAAACTTTCACAATAGATTTTGTAAGCTTCTTCGGTGCCAGATGGACGAGCGGCAAACCAGCCGTTGTCGGTCATCACTTTCAGGCCACCGATAGACGCCCCATTGCCCGGCGCTGCGGTCAGACGTGCGGTGATTGGATCACCCGCCAGCGTGCTGGCCGTGACCATTTCCGGCGACAGTTTGGATAAAGCATTTTTTTCTGCCTGAGTCGCCGGTGCCTGAATGCGATTGTAACTTGGCGCGCCGAAACGTTTAGCCAGATCGTTATAATGGTGCTGCGGGTTCTCACCGGTCACGGCGGTAATTTCAGCAGCAAGCAGACACATGATAATACCGTCTTTGTCCGTAGACCACGGCGTGCCATCGAAACGCAGGAAAGAGGCACCGGCGCTTTCTTCGCCACCGAAACCAAAGCTACCGTTATGCAAACCTTCGACGAACCATTTAAAGCCCACCGGCACTTCCACCAGTTTGCGGCCTAAATCAGCCACTACGCGGTCAATCATCGCGCTGGAAACCAGCGTTTTACCTACCGCGACCTCTGCCCCCCAGCGCGGACGATGCTGGAACAGGTAGTTAATGGCCACCGCCAGATAATGGTTCGGATTCATCAAACCTGACGGAGTGACAATCCCGTGACGGTCGTAATCCGGGTCGTTGGCAAAGGCTAAATCGAACTTGTCGCGCAGCGCCAGCAAGCCTGCCATAGCGCACTCTGACGAACAATCCATGCGAATTACGCCATCGTGATCCAAATGCATAAAGCGGAAAGTCTGATCGATAGAATCATTAACCAGCGTTAAATCCAGCTTGTAGTGCTCGCCAATTCGCTGCCAGTAAGCAATACCTGAACCGCCTAGCGGATCGACGCCCAGTTTCAAACCGGCACGCTGAATAGCTGGCATATCAACCACGTCAACCAAACCTTCGACGTAAGGCTGAATCAAATCCTGCTGACGCAGACGATTGCCACGCCAGGCTTTATCCAACGATTGACGCTTCACTCCAGCCAGCTTTTCGGCCAGTAACTGGTTGGCACGCTTTTCAATCACCGAAGTCAGATTGGTATCCGCAGGCCCACCGTTAGGCGGATTGTATTTAATACCACCGTCTTCCGGCGGATTATGAGAAGGCGTAATGACAATGCCGTCTGCCAGCGTTTTATTCTGACGGTTATAGGTCAAAATGGCGTGGGAAATAGCCGGAGTCGGCGTAAAGCCATTGTCTGTCTGAACCACCACGTCAACGCCGTTGGCGGTTAGCACTTCCAACACCGAAATAATTGCCGGTTCTGACAGTGCGTGGGTATCTTTACCTACGTAGCACGGGCCGGTAATGCCGTGTTGATGGCGCACTTCGGCAATCGCCTGAGCAATAGCCAGAATATGGTCTTCGTTGAAACTGTGACGCAAAGAACTGCCACGGTGCCCAGAGGTACCAAATTTTACCCCGTGAGCCGGATTTTCAGCATCTGGGCGCAGCACATAATATTGCGACGTCAGTTGAGCAACGTTAATCAAATCGCTTTGGCGGGTAGGTTGCCCGGCACGAGGATGATAAGCCACTGTCACTACTCCTAATTAGCTAAAAAACTCCTTCCGCGCAGCCTGTAGCCAACGGAAAGAGGCAATAGATGTGAATTAGATAGTCCCACACACTTTTTCGGTCAAATCCGGCGGGAACTGCATCGCCAGCATAATATGCTGAACCATGCTGCGCTTACGCTCGGTATTGGTATTGGTAATCACCCAATATGGCGTTCCAGGAACGTGTTTTGGCTTGGTATGAGTGCCATTTTGCAGCAGCGTTTGTTGATCACCGGCAAAATAGGTGCGGGTCCGGCCGTGCAGTGACTCCGTTGCCGCCGCAAATTCCGCTGCATCCAAGGTATAAAGTGTAGATAACACCAGCATAAAACGGTTAACCGCTTTGTTTTGCTCGGCATATTCATCGGAAAGCAGCAGTTCTCGCAGCGCGCGCACGCGATCTCGCGGACCAGGCACTACCGCCACCGGCGTCTTGGCGACTTCGCCCGCAGGAACAGTACGTACCGGTTGCCCAGCGGTAAATTTCAACATGCGCCGTAAAATATCGGACGCACTCTCGCCGATATGCTGCGTATGGCTGGCAATATAACGATAAAGCTCTTCGTCGACTTCAATAGTTTTCATCTTTATCCAGTACTGTTTTTCTACTTTCTTTATTCATATCCAAGGATTATAAAGTCAAAGCTGGCTGGCGAATAGCGCCATAACGGATCTGGCGATGAAAAGCCTGAATAGATCGTTATTCAACTTTGTTCTGATAATCCGCGTCATTCCGGAGCAGCACACCATCATCCAGTCATGATACCCTAACCACAATATCTCTCTGTATGAACTTCGCCATGAAATTGAACTTTCGCTTACAAAGCGCACATTCTCCGACTAATAATCTCCCTATCCTGCTGATCCACGGCTTGTTTGGCAACCTTGATAACCTCGGCGTGCTGGCTCGCGACCTGCAACAGACCCATACCGTAGTGCAAATCGATCTGCGGGATCACGGTTTATCTCCTCGTTCCCCGCAAATGAACTACCCGGCGATGGCGCAGGACGTTCTGGAATTACTCGATCATTTAACCATAGAAAAAGCCATTATTATCGGCCATTCCATGGGCGGAAAAGTGGCAATGGCGCTAACGGCTCTTGCGCCGGATCGCATTGATAAACTGGTCGCCATTGATATTGCACCGATCGATTATCAAACCCGACGCCACGATCAGATTTTCGCTGCGCTCAACGCCGTGACCGAAGCCGGCGTGACCCAACGTCAGGATGCGGCAAAAATCATGCGGGAAATCATAAAAGAAGAAGGTGTGATTCAATTCCTGCTGAAATCATTTCAGGCTGGAGAATGGCGTTTTGACGTACAGGCGCTGTGGAATCAATATGAAAATATTGTCGGCTGGCAGCCTGTTCCGCCTTGGTCGCATCCTATTCTGTTTATTCGTGGCGAATTGTCGCCTTATATTCAGGACAGTTACCGAGATGAAATTGCCCGTCAGTTCCCGCAGGCTCGCGCTCATGTTATTTCCGGCTGCGGGCATTGGGTCCATGCGGAAAAACCCCAGGCGGTATTACGTGCTATCCACCGTTTTCTCGACGCGGAATAAAGTGCGAGGCTAATACTGTTGTTTAAAATTTGTACCCTGGGGAAAAGAAATGTATTTCCTGTGGAAAAATTGTGCAAAAAATAACGAATTAGCCTGATCTAATTGCAGTTAGTCATTGTCGGCACTTCATTGGCTAGGGTATTATGGCGCGCTATAATTTTGCCGCCGCGTTCAGCCGTAATACTCAGGCCGTGCCGGGGGACAAATGCAAATTCAGCCCGGTTATTTTGGTCTGAAACGTGTTAACCAAATCATCTGGAAAAGCTAAAACGCTTTCTGATGTGAATCCCTTGTAGTACCGCTACCTATGGCAAAAGAACAAACGGATCGCACGACGCTGGATCTGTTCGCAGATGAACGCCGTCCGGGGCGCCCGAAAACAAACCCATTATCCCGTGATGAACAGCTTAGAATTAATAAGCGAAATCAACTACGGCGCGATAAAGTACGTGGCTTACGGCGCGTGGAACTGAAGATTAATGCAGATGCGGTCGATGCTCTCAATAGCCTTGCAGAGCAACGTAACATCAGCCGTAGCGAACTGATTGAGCAAATGCTGCTTGCCCAGTTGGCTAAGGATCAGGCAGGGCTATAATGCCGTCGGTGACTACGCTGGAGTGGCGTGTTTCATTACGCCACTCCATATTTACTCTTTCAATGTTATGGCACTGGTTAGTTAAAAGGTTTCCCAATTCGCGTTATTGTCCACGCGCTGGGTCGTCGGCGCTTTCACCGGGTTTACCCTGGTTTTAGCCGCCGGTGTTACCTTGTCATCCTTCAATTTAAATACCGCCACCGCTTGATTCAACTTAGCAGCCTGATCTTCCAGTGAAGCGGCAGCCCGTGATGCTTCCTGCACCAACGCGGCGTTTTGTTGTGTCACGCTATCCATTTCGGCCACGGCCTGACCGACCTGACTGATTCCTTTACTTTGCTCATCAGAAGCCGACGCGATTTCGCCCATCAGATCCGTAACGTTAGTAATAGAGCGCACAATTTCGTCCATGGTATTGCCAGCGCTTTCAACCTGCGCAGAGCCGCTGGTGACACGATTGACCGATTCGGTGATTAACCCTTCGATTTCCTTCGCCGCCTGAGCACTGCGCTGTGCCAAATTGCGCACTTCGCTGGCAACCACGGCAAAGCCGCGCCCTTGCTCACCGGCTCTGGCCGCTTCAACCGCCGCATTCAGAGCCAGAATATTGGTTTGAAAAGCAATACTGTTAATCACTGTGGTAATTTCGGCGATTTTCTTCGAACTGGCAGAGATATCGGCCATAGTATGCACTACGTCAGAAACCAGAGAGCCACCCTTTTTCGCCGTAGATGATGCCGTCGCCGCCAATTGGCTGGCGTGATGAGCATTATCTGCGTTGTGTTTCACCGTCGCCGTGAGCTGCTCCATGCTGGCTGCGGTTTCTTCTAATGCCGCGGCCTGCTGTTCGGTACGGGAAGACAAATCGGTATTACCCGCAGAAATCTCAGATGCACCATGATAAATACTGTCGGTGCTGTCGCGGATTGCGCTAACGGTGTTGGCCAAACTGGTCTGCACATCCCGCAATAGTGGGAATAACTGGCCGACACAGTTGCGCCCAAAATCGACAATGGGTTGTCCCAGCTGACCGGAGGCAATCACTTTGAAATGGTCGCGCATCATATTGAGCGGACGCACCAGATTTGCCACCAAAAAGCGATCCGTCGCCAGTAATATCAACAGACCAATCACCAGCGCCGAAACCAGCGTAACGCTGCTTACCTTGGTAAGATGAGCAAATTGCTCCTTCACCACGCCGATTTCTGCCGATGCAGTTTTACTGAATGCCTCGGATGACGCGCCATACTGACGGCTTAAGGCTGGTACCGTTTGCTTGGACAACAGCTGGTAAGCAGTATTATCACCGGCCATAGCCGCTTGATACAGTGGTTCCACCCCTTGGGCAATCAGGGCATTCCAGTTAGAAATAACATCCTCAACCAATACCGGGCTGAGCTGCGCATGATCGATAGATTTAAACTGTGCCAAGTTCTTTTTCAGGCTATCCAAGGCCAGATTGGAGGATTTCAGCTCACGATCGGCATCTGCGCTATTCCCTGCCAGACGATAATCCACTGAACGACTCAATCGGGTCACCATACGGAAATACTGATCGGTTCCCTGATTGACCAAGCTGATGTTATCGACCAAAACGCTATTCGCGTTTGAGGCTTGAGTTAACTCATTGAGTGATAATAATGTGTAAGCTGAAACTCCGCCCCAGAGCAAGCTAAATGCCCCGAGAACCCAAAGTAACGCTGCCCTGATGGTGATATTTTTCAAAAACTGCATGTTCGTTCCTTTTCTATTTATTGTCGGATTGTTGCCACAAAATTCTGGTGGAGTTTGATGACCGAAAAGCGATTTAGGACGTTCCATACAGCCAACGACTTCTCCTTCCTCATCAAAAATCGATTTGACAAGGCCCTCCTTGGCACCGCAATCGAAACCCGCGGGTTTCAATTCGGTTATCGGCAATCGTCTGCCAAGGTTGAGCGGTAGATGAAAATTTTATATCGCATAAACTTGATATAAGCAGAGAGATGTTTTCTGGCATGATGACGGCCTATTGGAAATAGTCAGTCTGAGGACTTAATTCCTTATTTCTATTAAGGATTTAGTCACCTGCGTAGTCCCTGATGACTCTTTTTTGAAACAATGGCTTAGCAATCAGCCTGTTAATAAAATCAGATGAGTCAGCCTCAGCAAAAAGGCGCTTTCCACAAGCACGATGAAAAATGTGTTATATTGTGGAGCAGCAGGCTCCACAACTAACGTAACTAATTGAATTCAAAGGTATAAATTTCATATGGCAACTGTAGGCATTTTCTTTGGCAGCGACACAGGCAATACCGAAAACATTGCCAAGATGATCCAAAAGCTACTGGGCAAAGACGTTGCAGAGGTTCACGACATTGCCAAAAGCAGCAAAGAAGATTTAGAGCAATTCGATATTTTGCTGATCGGGATCCCAACCTGGTACTACGGCGAAGCACAGTGTGATTGGGATGATTTCTTCCCAACGCTGGAAGAGATCGATTTCAATGGCAAGCTGGTTGCCCTGTTTGGCTGTGGCGATCAGGAAGACTATGCGGAATATTTCTGTGATGCCATGGGCACAGTACGTGACATCATCGAACCGCGTGGCGCAGCCATTGTCGGTCATTGGCCAACCGCAGGCTACCATTTCGAAGCGTCAAAAGGTCTGGCGGATGACGATCACTTTATCGGCTTGGCTATCGATGAAGACCGTCAACCAGAGCTGACCAACGAACGCGTTGAAGCTTGGGTAAAACAAATCAGCGAAGAACTGAGTCTGTCAGATATCGTGGGTTAATCTGCCTAACATGCCCTGAATTGCCTGGTTTGCGATCAGGGCATGGTTCTCCATTCTGGTGCGTAAATGTGCGGCAAAAACCCCACAAAAATAGATGATAATAAGGCGTTAACGAAACTAAACAGTTTTAAATTTGTAAGTTCCGTCGCCATCACTGTACACTAGGGCTATCTGTTCTCCCCGTTCATCAATACGCTGCATGATTAATCTTGCAAAGTGTGCAATTATATCTTTGTTAATAACCTACGGTTTTCATTTTGAGCTACCGGTTCTATAATGAGACGCAATTATATTTTTGTGCCTACCGATGTCATAGGCTGAACAGCCTCAATTTGAATAACAAAGTAACAGGACTGAATCCGCATGACTGACAACAACAGAGCATTAAAGAACGCTGGCCTTAAGGTAACGCTTCCGCGCCTGAAGATTTTGGAAGTGCTGCAAAAGCCAGATTGCCATCACGTCAGTGCGGAAGATCTTTATAAAAAGCTGATCGATATGGGTGAAGAGATTGGTCTGGCCACGGTTTACCGCGTACTTAACCAGTTTGACGACGCCGGTATTGTCACCCGCCATAATTTCGAAGGTGGCAAGTCTGTCTTTGAACTGACCCAACAGCATCATCACGATCACCTGATTTGCCTGGATTGTGGCAAAGTGATCGAGTTCAGCGATGAATCCATTGAAGTCCGCCAACGTGAAATCGCAACTCAGCACGGTATCAAGCTGACGAATCACAGCCTGTATTTATACGGTCACTGTGAAGGCGGCGATTGCCGTGAAGATGAGACTTTGCACGACAAAAAATAAGATCTGATTCATCAGATCCGAGTATCAGACCACCCTTCTCTAAGTCGTAAAATACACTTGGAAAATGCGTGGTCTTTTTTTTACTCCTCATAAATCTATTTTCCTTCTCCGCCTATTGTTATTTAGCGTTCAAATAAACAGATTAAATTTCAATTATTTTGGGCCTAAGTCATCTTTATCTAAAATAAGGCTCAGCGACTAAAAACGTTCGCAAATAATTACACTAAATAACAGGCAAAAAAAAACCCCGGGGGCACCGGGGAAATTACCATCAACTCAACTTAAACAGGAGATAACTAGACACAGCTTAATAACACTCAGTTTAACAACAGGTTAATTTGGCCCCAATTGCTCAGGGCCGATACTACAACTAGACGGATAATTACAAAGTTGCGCTAACGACTTCAGCACGACTGTTGCGCTTACCGTCCGGACTGGCAGAACGAATCATCACTTCGCCACTGACCTTCGGCTGGTTTTTGATATCGTATTTCTGCCATTGCTGACCACCGTCAACGGAGTATTCTATGGTCAGCCCCGGCAGGCTAACGTTAGCCTCCAATAAGCCGCCCTGAACACGCGCTCCCGGCACTGGCAGGCGATACGAGATACCGGCCTTATCCAGTTTTGCCAACTCGCGCTGACCCATAATATTGGCAAAACGCTGCCAATCGGCACTTAACGCCTGAGTATCCACATGATGGGTTTCTCCACCTTTGTACTCGCGGCCCGCTTTATAATCCTGCTCCCAAGGTGCGCGATGCCAAGCACGTTCTGCCAACGGCAGCGCTCGTGGGAACATCATGTATTCCATTTGATCGTCCGTACGTACAGTTTCATTCCACGACTGACCTGAAATACCGTGAACACCCGGCCAAGGCTTATCACTCTTGGCGCTGAAATGGTTACCATCGCGGTCAACGGAAGTTTCAGCGTTCTGCGGCATGTTATTTGGCGCAAAACTGAATACCTTAGCTTCATCGGTAAAACGAGTTGCCCAGTAATAGCCCCGCTCACGCGGGTTCACTTCATAAGGCATATCGAAGTAAACATAGTCTGGGTTAGAAGCGATGACTTCATAGCCTTTATTCGCCCAATCGTTCACCGAATCGGCTCCGCCCCAATACAGGGTATCCCAGAAGTTCACACCTACGCGTTTGGTAGCGAAAGCTTTGGCATCTTTGGCGTTTTTCAAACCATCCTGCCAGGCCTGCATTTTCTCAATACCGTGCGCATTAACCAACTTGCTCACTTCTATCGCAAAGTGGCTAGCGAGGTGTTCCACGTCCTCAATTTTTCCTTGCTTAACCATGTCCTGACAAACCTGAGACTTCGCCCAAGGTTTATCTTCGATGCTCTGATCGATAATGCCCTTGCCCGGCTCAATCTTGCCGTTTTTATCCTGGAAACCCGCGCCCAAACGGATATTTTTCGCCTCATCTCCGCCAAAGTGCCAGGTTTGCAGCGGCATACCCGCTTCTTTATGCATCTGAGCCATTTCGCCAATCACTTTATCCACAAAGCGTTTGGAAGAATCCAGGCAGGGATTCAGGTAGCTTTTACGCTCATAGAACTGAACTGAAGTCGTATTGGAATCATCCGTCGGGTCCAGCAGGCGGAATTCATTGGCTTCTGCTTCTTTACCCTGCTTCATCAGATTGTTATAGCGAGCTTCCATCGAAACGACCGCAGCACGGGCGTGAGCCGGCATATCGATTTCGGGAATCACTTCAATCTGGCGCGCTTTGGCATATTTCAGGATATCGATGTAATCCTGACGGCTAAAGTGCCCGCTTCCCAGATTATTGCTATCCGGGCCTGAACCTAACTGTGGCAATAAACAGGCATTTTCGCTGAGATCGTGGCAACGCTTGCTTCCCACTTCGGTCAGCTCCGGTAAGCCCGGAATTTCTATGCGCCAGCCTTCATCATCGCTAAGATGGAAGTGGAATTTGTTTAGCTTGTAAGCGGACATTTGGTCCAACAAACGCAGTACCGCATCCTTGGTTTTAAAGTTACGGCCGACATCAAGGAACAGCGCGCGATATTCAAAGCGCGGTGCATCTTTGGCATCCAGAGTAGCAATTTTCTTACTGCCATCGGACGGAATCAGCGACAGGATTGACTGTAAACCGTAAAACACGCCGGTTTGATCGAAACCAATTACCTGCGCGCCCTGCTCGCCAATCTTCAGTTCATAAGCACCAGCAACGGCCAGATCGCCTTTAAAATCACTCGGCTGAATCATAGTCGTTATCGGGTAGCCCGCCGCATTAACATTCACACCCAGCATTTCAAAGCGTTTCTGCGCTGCGTCTGCCGCAGGTTTTGGTAAAGCACTCAACTCCAGCGCCACGCCTTTGCTCAGATCGACATCAGCGTTATGAACTTTGACGCTCATCGGCGTTGGAATAATCTGCCCACGCAGGCTTTCTGCCGGCAGGGTTTTCAGACTTTCGTTCTTAACAAAACGGGATTCAGGCGTCATCAGAACGTTATTATCGTCCTTGGTACGCTTCCATTGATCCCCAGTGAAGCGCGTCAGGAATTGATCGATATCTTCGGTGTCAGTACTAGCCAGAACTTTTGGCTGCACATCGCCAGAAGTGGCGTACCAGCGCGGCATAAAGTCGGTTTCGAATAGCTGCCAGTATTCACCTGTGATCGGGATTTCCACTGCTTTATTGGCCGGAAAACCGCTGAACTTATCGGTTGGCTCGATTTTATGCAGATCGCCGGTCAAATGGGTAATTTTGAACTGATCGTTACCCACCGCCAGCACCTGACGCACATTATGGAAATACAGCGCCCAATCTTTACCCTGAATCTCATCCCCGGCGTTGGTCAGAGTAATCAGTGTTTTGTTACAAGAGGCCCAGTCAGCTCCCAACGCGGCACAATCCGTTCCATTATCTGCGGCTCGGTTATCTTTTATTTTGAAATTAACCTTAAGCTGGCTTAGTTGGTCGACAACCTGTTGGTCGGCGGGGCTGGCTTGCGCCGCCCCCATCAAACCAAAAGTTGCTGTTAACGCAGCCAAAGCACTTAGTTTGAATTTATTCATGACTCACCTCATCCATCCTTAATTATTGTTACGTATTTCCTGCCACAGCTTTCCGCACTGAGCGGCATAAGCCTGACCGTTGCCCGTCTGTTCGGCATCCAGACAACGTTGGTAATCCAATACGCGAACGTTTTCTTTCTCAGCAAAGGTCTGGTGGGCTTTTTCCTGCTTCAATACGTTTAACACCGCTTTGCAAGGAATCAGCCTTTCTGGCGACCCTTCACTGGCATTGATACAAGCACTGTAAGCTTGTTTCAGTTTCGAATCTTCCGGCTGTACCGGCGCTTGCTGAACACAGGCGCTCAATCCCAGAACAACGGCAACCACACCTATCAGTTTTTTCATGACACAGACTCCGTTATGCGCCCCGACGACTCCGCCGGGGCCGACAGTTAGAAGATGGTGAACGGCGCGATCACGATAAATTTAATGTCTTTCTCATCCTGGAAGATGTTGCCAAAACCACCGCCGTAGCTCGGGATATTGGTGTGGTTGTCATACATGGTGTAATGCAGTTTGAATAATGTCCCTTTGGCTCGGCCTTCCTGCAAGGTGTACAGCACGTCGAAGTTCCATGCAGACTCTTTTAAACGAGTATTCTGATCGAACACTGGATTAGAGCTTGGTTTTGCATCCCAGCCGTAAGCATAGGAGGTACCGACAGACCAACCAGCCATATTCCAATTAACCAGGTCATACATTACGCCAGCAAATACTGCTTTTTCGCCGTTGGCGTTAAAGTCGGAGCGGGAATCCCACCACACGTCCAAACGACCATTGGAGCTGGCATAGCCCGGAGTCATACGTTGCAGGAAGTAGCCCTGATTGCCTTCAGCCTTGGCCCAGGTACCTTCCAGACGCAGGTCAAATGGCCCGGTGGTATAACCGAAGGTCAGCGCCTGCAACCATGCCAGACCGTCGTAAACGTCGTTAGGGTTGCTTGCGCCGCCGTCAACTTTGTCTTTAGCCCCGTAGAACTGGTAAGACGTTCGCAGATCGTTACCTGCAACCGGGAAGGCATAAGAGGCTTTAGCAAAATACTGATCCATGTAGTCTTTTGCTTGACCAAACGCCGCTTCCATAACCAGTTTGTTTTTGAAGTCGTATTTAGCACCGAAGGAGTGTAGGTAGCTCACGCCGGTCAAGCCATCAGCCTGACGGAAGTTGTACATATTGCGATACCAAGGCGCTTTGTATTCGTCGGTCCACATGTAAGACATGGAGAGCGCACCGGCGGTGTCGAAATCAAACTTCGCGCCACCTTCAGCACCACGGTAGGTGCCCGGCATAAAGCTCCAGTGCGGAGCCAGTAAGCTTTGACCTTTTGGTTGAATGTAACCGCCCTGCGCCCAGTAATCGCCAAACTTGAATTTCGCGGCGGCTTTATACAGGCTCACACCGCTGGTGTCACCGGTCCATTTTTCATCCCAACGGCTTTTCGCATCACTGAAGCCGATTTCGTTTGGTGCCGCCGGGCCGCTGTTGGTCATCTCTACGGCACCGAAGGCCGCCAGGTCGATACCGAACATGTCAGCGGCGTAGCCAGAAGAGAAATCCAGATTGGCGTTAAAAGTCGAGTGATGCAGGTTGGCGACATATTTGCCGTAGTCCGCACTGTCAGGCGTTAGGTCCTTACGATCACGTTGGCGCTGCCAATAGTAAACACCACCAGTAAGTGATGAATCATCGATAAAACCTTCAGCTTGCGCCTCCGGCGCTATCATGAACCCAGTCCCTAACACCGCGCCCGCGACTGCGAGCGCTAACGTTTTACGTTTAGCACAGTGCGTAACCATATGAAAAAATTCCTCTTTGACATCACAAGTAAATAGCGTTGCCTTGTGTTCACCACTGCTCACAGGTTCCGCTGAAATAAAACCCATCTGGGTAAAGAAATAGTGAGGGATAATCCTCGTTAGCATTATTTGCTAAACACAGACTATTTTTCGCGACGCGAATTATCAATTGAAAAAAAAGGTATTTAGCCAAAATATGACAATGTGCACATAACTATGAAAAAATATTACTGACTTCACAAAATCTGAATTTCTGGTTAAAAACCTAATTAATACAACGATAAAAAGTCAACGAGGGATGATTGAAAGGTTTCAGCGACGAATCAAACTATTAAAAATCTGTTCTAATGAACATTTATCAACGCCATTAATTCGCAATGCGAATATTCTTGATGCCGTTATTCCACTCAAAATTCAGTATTAACTCGAGCGTTAACTTTACAGCCCTAAAAGCAAAGAATGGGACATTATCAATTGGAGCAACCTGATGTTCAGGTTTAATAAATTAAACCGCAACGCGGCCCATAATAATCGAGCGACAGATGGTTGGCTGAATGACTAAGTCGTTGAGTGGTTAAGTCGTTGAGTGGTTAAGTGGTTAAGTGGTTGAGTGGTTGAGTGGTTGAGTGGTTGAGTGGTTGAGTGGTTGAGTGGTTGAGTGGTTGAGTGGTTGAGTGGTTGAGTGGTTGAGTGGTTGAGTGGTTGAGTGGTTGAGTGGTTGAGTGGTTGAGTGGTTGAGTGGTTGAGTGGTTGAGTGGTTGAGTGGTTGAGTGGTTGAGTGGTTGAGTGGTTGAGTCATAGTAACGAATATTCAGCACAACACAGAAAACAGACAAAAAAAAGCGCAGCCGAAGCTACGCTTTTCAATATGACTAATCACTAGCCTAATCAGGCAGTTGCTTTAGCAGCCCAGGTATCACGCAGGCCAACGGTACGGTTAAATACCAAATGCTCGGCGCTAGAGTAACGGCTATCAGCGCAGAAATACCCTTCGCGTTCGAACTGGTAGGTTTTTTCCGGCTTAGCGTCAACCAGGCTTGGCTCAACAAAGCCCTGACGGATAACCAGAGACTCTGGGTTCACCGTTGACAGGAAGTCTTCTGCCGCCGCGGGGTTTGGTACACTAAACAAACGATCGTACAAACGAATTTCCGCAGGCAACGCATGAGCAACTGAAACCCAGTGAATAACGCCTTTCACTTTACGGCCATCGGCCGGATCTTTGTTCAGGGTTTCCGCGTCATAGCTACAGTAAACCGTAGTGACATTACCTTCGGCGTCTTTTTCAACGCGCTCGGCTTTAATCACATAGGCATTACGCAGGCGAACTTCTTTGCCCAATACCAAACGTTTGTACTGTTTATTGGCTTCTTCGCGGAAATCAGCGCGATCGATATAAATTTCGCTATCGAACGGAACTTGGCGGGTTCCCATTTCCGGCTTATTCGGATGATTTGGCATTGTCAGCCATTCTTCACCCGCTTTGCGGTTCTCAATAATGACCTTGATTGGGTCCAGCACGGCCATGGCGCGCGGTGCGTTTTCATTCAGATCATCACGGATACAGGATTCCAGCGACATCATTTCGACGTTGTTATCCTGCTTGGTTACGCCGATACGACGGCAGAACTCGCGGATAGACGCTGCAGTATAGCCACGACGACGCAGGCCGGAGATAGTAGGCATACGTGGGTCATCCCAACCTTCCACCAGCTTCTCGGTCACCAACAGGTTCAGCTTGCGCTTAGACATGATGGCGTACTCAAGATTCAGACGAGAGAACTCGTACTGACGTGGATGGCAATCGATAGAAATGTTATCCAGCACCCAATCGTACAGACGGCGGTTATCCTGGAACTCCAAAGTACAGAGCGAATGGGTAATCCCTTCCAACGCATCGGAAATGCAGTGGGTAAAGTCATACATCGGGTAGATGCACCACTTATTGCCAGACTGATGATGTTCCGCAAATTTAATGCGGTACAGCACCGGATCGCGCATCACGATAAATGGCGAAGCCATATCGATTTTGGCACGCAGGCAGGCAGCGCCTTCGGCAAATTCACCGGCACGCATTTTTTCAAACAGCGCCAGGTTTTCTTCCACGCTGCGATCGCGATACGGGCTGTTTTTACCCGGAGTTGTCAGGGTGCCACGATATTCACGCATCTGCTCTGCGCTCAACTCATCAACATAGGCCAGACCTTTGTTAATCAGCTCAATCGCATACTGATGCAGTTGATCGAAGTAATCGGATGAATAGCGGATTTTACCGCTCCATTCGAAGCCCAGCCACTCCACGTCTTGCTTGATTGACTCAACAAATTCGACGTCTTCTTTTACCGGATTGGTGTCATCAAAGCGCAGGTTACACTGGCCCTGATAATCTTGTGCAATACCAAAGTTCAGGCAAATAGACTTCGCATGGCCAATGTGCAGATAACCATTTGGCTCAGGCGGAAAACGAGTATGTACCGATGTATGCTTACCGGTGGCTAAATCTTCGTCGATAATTTGACGGATAAAATTACTTGGGCGGGCTTCTGCCTCACTCATTGCTTTATTCCTCAATGCAAAGCGCAAACACATAACCGCCTATAATCCAACAAGCCCGGCCCGGAAACAACCGTTTGTTACAGTAAAAAGGGGGGATTGGCGTTTTGGCATAAAAAAACGGGAAGAGATCGCTCCCTTCCCGTTGATATGTTTGCTATTCGGAACAGATAATTAGCGCGTTAACGCCTTATTTACCGCGAATTTCAAACAGTTTGGTCTGACCTGCCACCACGGTGTCGCCAGCCAGCAGAGTAATACCGGCGTAATCATCGATATTACTAACAACTACCGGGCTAATCATAGAGCGCGCGTTGGCGTTCAGGTAGGCCAGATCCAGTTCCAGAATCGGTTGACCCGCTTCTACCACTGCCCCCTCTTCCACCAGACGAGCAAAGCCCTGACCGTTCAGTTTCACCGTATCTATGCCCATGTGGACAACGATTTCAGCGCCAGTGTCGGTTTCTAGACAGAAAGCATGGTCAGTATTAAAGATCTTAACAATAGTGCCGCTAGCAGGCGAAACCACGGTTTTATCCGTTGGGCGAATGGCTACGCCATCACCGACTGCTTTGCTGGCAAAGGCTTCGTCTGGAACCTGCTCCAACGCAACCACGTCACCGGTTACCGGTGCCACCAGCACCAAAGATGGGGCTTTAGGCGTATTGATCACCGCCTGAGGCTTAATTTCTGCCGCAGCTGAAGCGCTGGCCGCAGGAATCTGGCCACTGGCCAGTACGGTACGCATTGCGCCAGCGATCAGTTCTGCACGAGTACCAACGATGATTTGTACGCTTTGTTTATTCAGGCGAATGATACCCGACGCGCCCAGGCGTTTAGCCAGACTATCGTTAACCAACGCAGAATCTTTCACGTTCAAACGCAGACGAGTAATACAGGCATCAATGTTGGTCAGGTTATCTGAACCACCGATGGCACCCACATAACGGCGAGCCAGTGCGTTGATTTCGCTCTCGTTATTTGGATTAGCATTATCCACGTCAACATCGTAGCCGTCGGTTTCGTCACCGGCAGTCGCCAGTTCACGACCCGGGGTCAGCAGGTTGAATTTGTTGATAGTGAAACGGAATACCACATAGTAGATGGCGAAGAACACCAGGCCCTGCGGAATCAGCATATACCAATGAGTGGCCAACGGGTTACGTGAAGACAGCACCATATCCACCAGACCGGCGCTGAAACCGAAGCCAGCTATCCAATGCATGCTGGCAGCGATGAATACGGAAATACCGGTCAGCACGGCGTGAATGAAGTACAGCACCGGAGCAACAAACATGAAGGAGAATTCAAGAGGTTCGGTGATACCGGTGAAGAAGGCGGCAAAGGCACCCGCCATCATGATACCCGCCACTTTGGCTTTGTTTTCTGGACGTGCGCAGTGATAAATCGCCAACGCCGCGCCAGGTAAACCGAACATCATGATTGGGAAGAAGCCCGCCTGATAACGACCGGTGATACCTACAACCGCTTTACCGGCGTCAATAGACTGTTGGCCACCCAGGAAGTTAGGAATATCGTTAATACCGGCAACGTCAAACCAGAACACGGAGTTCAGGGCGTGATGCAAACCGACCGGAATCAGTAAACGGTTGAAGAAGGCATAGATACCTGCGCCAACGGAGCCCATATCTTTGATGTATTCACCGAAAGTCACCAACGCGTTGTAAATCAACGGCCAGAGATACATCAGAACAAAGGCAACGGCAATCATCAGGAAGGAAGTCAGGATTGGCACCAGACGACGGCCGCTGAAGAAGGACAGCGCTTTTGGCAGCTCTACATGGCTAAAGCGGTTGTACAACTCGGCCGAGATGATACCCACCAGGATACCCACGAACTGGTTGTTGATTTTACCGAACGCAGCCGGAACCTGATCCACAGGAATCTTTTGAATCATCGACACAGCGGCCGGGGAACACAGAGTAGTCAGAACCAGGAAGCCGACAAAACCGGTCAGCGCAGCAGCACCGTCTTTGTCTTTAGACATACCGTAAGCCACACCAATGGCGAACAGCACAGACATGTTATCGATGATCGCAGAACCGGATTTGATAAATAACGCCGCTAATGCGTTATCCCCCCCCCAGCCTACTGGGTCAATCCAGTAACCCACACCCATGAGTATCGCGGCTGCGGGCAGTGTGGCCACAGGGACCATCAAAGCCCGCCCCACTTTTTGCAAGTAACTAAGAATATTCACCTTTCCCCCTATTCGTCCGATATCGGACCCTTTAAGTAGTTTATTTGTTTTGTTCACTACCTTTTAGAAAAAACGCATGGCACGTATTACTCATTGCGGAGTGTAAAAAAATTATTTCGTATCGCAAATTAAAACCTCCTTTTTTGTGATAACAGTCACCAAAAACCAGTCAAAAAACACCAATCTGCTAGCCACGACACAAAACTTATTTTATCATCCGAAAAATCAACATAGCATTGTACCAAAGCGCGAATCAAAATCTGAGTTACCCTTAGATCACCGATTCAAACCGCGTACAGTATAGACATTTTTGACTAAACCATGAGGTGCATGATGAGACTTATCCCACTGAAAACTCCCGCAGAAGTCGGCAAATGGGCAGCACGACATATCGTTAGCCGCATCAATGCGTTCAAACCGACCGCGGAGCGTCCTTTTGTGCTGGGTCTGCCTACCGGCGGCACTCCGCTGGAAGCGTACAAGCATTTGATTGCAATGCATAAAGCTGGTGAAGTTAGTTTCAAGCATGTCGTGACTTTCAACATGGATGAATACGTAGGTTTGCCAACCGATCATCCGGAAAGCTATCACACCTTCATGTATCAGAATTTCTTTGACCATGTGGATATCCCACAGGAAAACATCAACTTGCTTAACGGCAACGCCCCTGATGTGGATGAAGAATGTCGTCGTTACGAAGAGAAAATTAAGTCCTACGGTAAAATTAACCTGTTCATGGGTGGCGTAGGTAACGACGGTCATATCGCGTTTAACGAACCGGCTTCTTCACTGGCCTCCCGCACCCGAATCAAAACCCTGACGCAGGAAACTCGCATCGCGAATTCCCGCTTCTTCGGTGGCGATGCAAGCCTCGTGCCTAAATACGCACTGACCGTCGGTGTGGGAACTTTGCTGGACGCGGAAGAAGTGATGATTCTGGTGACAGGTCACGCTAAAGCGCTGGCGTTGCAAGCGGCGGTAGAAGGCAATATCAACCATATGTGGACCATTAGCTGCCTGCAACTGCATGCCAAAGCCGTGATGGTGTGCGACGAAGCTTCTACTATGGAATTGAAAGTAAAAACCGTAAAATACTTCACTGAATTAGAAGCAGAAAACGTTAAAGATCTTTAATAGTCTCAGGGGGCTCCGATGTATGCTTTAACACACGGTCGCATTTATACCGGCCATGAAATACTGGATAATCACGCTGTAGTCGTGGCTGACGGTTTGATTGAACGCATTTGTCCGCTGGCTGAAGTGCCTGCCGATATCGAACAGCGCGATCTGGGTGGCGCCATCCTAGCCCCCGGTTTTATCGATGTTCAATTGAATGGTTGCGGTGGCGTGCAGTTTAACGATTCTCTTGAAGCTATCTCCGAACAGACGCTGGAAATCATGCAGCGTGCCAATGAGAAATCCGGCTGTACCAGCTATCTGCCAACGCTGATTACCTGCAGCGACGATTATATGAAGCACGCCGTCAATGTGATGCGTGCCTATCTGGAAAAACATCAGAATCAGGCTCTCGGCCTGCATCTGGAAGGACCTTATTTAAGCCCGTTAAAAAAGGGAACGCATAACCCAGCATTTATTCGTAAACCTGATGCGGCAATGATCGATTATCTGTGTGCCAATGCGGACGTCATTACCAAGGTCACGCTGGCGCCAGAAATGGTGGAAGCCAAATATATCCGTCAGTTGGCAGACGCTGGCATTATAGTTTCTGCCGGTCACTCGAATGCCACTTATCAGCAGGCGCGAGTCGGTTTTGGCGCGGGTATCAGTTTTGCGACCCACTTGTATAATGCCATGCCATATATCACTGGCCGCGAACCGGGTCTGATGGGTGCGATCTTCGACACGCCAGAAGTGTATACCGGCGTGATCGCCGATGGTCATCACGTTGCCTGGGCCAGTATTCGCAACGCGAAACGGCTGAAAGGCGAGAAGTTGGTGCTAGTGACCGACGCCACAGCGCCAGCCGGTGCTGACATTGAAGAGTTCATTTTTGCGGGCAAAACAATATACTATCGCGATGGACTATGCGTGGATGAAAACGGAACCCTGAGTGGCTCCGCGCTAACGATGATTGAAGCTGTGCAAAATAGCGTCGAGCATGTAGGCATTCCACTGGATGAAGCACTGCGCATGGCAACACTGTATGCGGCCCGCGCTATCGGCGTGGAGAAGCAGTTAGGGAGCATTGAAATCGGCAAAGTGGCCAACCTGACTGCCTTTACCCGCGATTATAAAATCACCAAAACTATCGTTAACGGCAACGAAGTTTGACACAAAGCGAGTAAATTTATTGATGAGCACCGGCGGACAGGCACAAATTGGCAACGTGGATCTTGTGAAGCAACTCAATGGCGCCGTGGTTTATCGGCTCATTGACCAGCAAGGCCCGATATCGCGCATTCAAATAGCCGATCTCAGCCATCTCGCCCCTGCCAGCGTCACTAAAATTACTCGCCAGCTGTTGGAGCGTGGGCTGATCAAAGAAGTCGATCAGCAAGCCTCCACCGGCGGTCGCCGCGCAATTTCTATCGTAACGGAAAACCGCCAGTTCCATACTATTGCCGTCCGTTTAGGCCGCCATGACGCAACTATCACGTTGTATGATATGAGCGGAAAATCTCTCGGTGAAGAACATTACCCACTGCCGGAACGTACCCAAGAAACGCTGGAACACGCGCTGTTTAATATCATCAGCCAGTTTATTGAGCAATTTCAGCGCAAGCTGCGTGAACTGATTGCTATTGCGGTCATTCTGCCGGGTCTGGTCGATCCTGATACAGGCGTGGTGCGCTATATGCCGCATATCAGTGTTGATAACTGGCCGTTGGTGGACAATTTACAAGAACGTTTCAACGTGCCCAGTTTTGTCGGTCACGATATCCGCAGTTTGGCCTTGGCGGAACACTACTTTGGCGCAACCAAAGACTGCGAAGACTCCGTATTGGTGCGTCTGCATCGCGGAACCGGTGCCGGTATTATTGTTAACAGCCAGATTTTCCTCGGCAGCAACGGAAACGTCGGTGAAATCGGCCATATTCAAATCGATCCTTTAGGCGAACGCTGCTACTGCGGTAATTTTGGCTGTCTGGAAACCGTGGCGTCCAACGCCGCCATCGAAAATCGGGTGCGTCACTTATTGACTCAAGGCTATGCGAGCAAACTTACGCTGGAAGACTGCAATATCAGCGCCATTTGTAAGGCGAGCAATCGCGGTGATCTGTTGGCCTGTGAGGTACTGGAGCACGTAGGTCGTTACCTCGGCAAAGCCATTTCTATGGTGATCAACCTGTTTAATCCGCAGAAAGTGGTGATTGCCGGCGAGATAATCGAAGCCGAAAAAGTGTTGCTACCGGCGATTCAAAGCTGCATCAACAATCAGGTGCTAAAAGATTTCCGCAAAAATCTGCCGGTGGTGACTTCCCAGTTAGACCATGGCTCTGCTATCGGCGCTTTCGCCTTGGCCAAACGCGCCATGCTGAACGGCGTTCTATTACAGCGTTTACTCGAAAACTGATTCCTCACTTTTTCGGCAGCTGAACGGCATTAAGTTTCCGTTTATCTGCCTGCTCATTCCTTTAGCCTGCATGTTATAGTGGCACCTTGCCGTGCTAATGAGTAATGAAAACAATGACAATTAAAAACGTTATCTGTGATATCGACGGCGTGTTGTTGCATGACAACACCGCCGTTCCCGGTGCTGACGCTTTTCTGGCTCGAATTCAGCATGAGGGAATGCCGCTGGTGATCCTCACTAACTACCCTTCGCAAACCGCTCAGGATCTGGCTAACCGCTTTGCGGCTGCAGGGCTGGAAGTGCCGGAAAGCGCGTTTTATACCTCGGCAATGGCTACTGCAGATTTTCTGCGACGTCAGGAAGGTAAAAAAGCCTATGTGGTGGGCGAAGGCGCATTAATTCACGAGCTATATAAAGCAGGATTTACCATCACCGATATCAATCCTGACTTTGTGATTGTGGGTGAAACCCGCTCCTACAACTGGGAAATGATGCATAAGGCGGCGTTCTTCGTGGCCAACGGCGCACGTTTTATCGCGACCAATCCGGATACCCACGCGCGCGGCTTTGCACCGGCCTGCGGCGCTCTTTGCGCGCCGATTGAGAAAATATCTGGCCGTAAGCCGTTTTACGTCGGCAAGCCTAGCCCGTGGATTATCCGGGCTGCGCTGAATAAGATGCAGGGTCATTCGGAAAATACCGTGATTATTGGTGATAATCTGCGTACCGATATTCTGGCTGGCTTCCAGGCCGGTTTGGAAACGATTTTGGTTTTGTCCGGTGTTTCAACGCTGGACGACATTGAGGCTATGCCTTTCCGTCCAAGCTACGTTTATCCATCAGTAGAAGATATAGATATTATCTAAGCATTCCTAAAGATGATGGCGGCAAAGCAGCCGCCACTTCTTTTATTCGTTATTGCAATACAGTCCATTGCCATATTTTGCCTAGAAACCAGCCCCGTTAATCGCCTATCACTCTCAATTCCTGAACGCTCACTCCAGTTCAAGGACGGGTTGAAGAAAGCACTCAATGCCACGGTGATCTGAACAATGTAACCGTTCGAGTTACCCGGGCCTACCGCAACAAGGGGGCTCCGGTGGCTCACGCCACTACGATCCCATCACCACATTCGCCCTAATCATTAGCTTTATCAACAGTTCAAATTCATCCACTCCCCCATGGATTTCGTGTTGCAACAAGGCGGCAATGAAATGAATCCATTAGCCAACTAAGTGATTAGGGGGGCGAAAGCGCCAACGCCGCTGCGGCGTGAAAAATGCCAGGGATTCCCTTTTTTGGTGCGTTGCACCAAAGTTCTTGCATTAACTCCCCCTTTTGGCGCATTTTCTTGTAATGCATATTTTCCACACCGCCAAAATTCACAAAACAACAACCTTCTATATTGGCGTGTTTTTTGCATATTTTTCTTATTACTCGTCGTTACATACCTGAAAAATTTCATATTGCAGCGTGAAAAATTAAGGGGATGGAGTCGTTCCACCCAAGCGTAACGACAAACACAACATCAACATCATCACCGCCACAGGCTAAAGAAGTTAGGGAGATAATTATGTGTTCTATTTTCGGGGTGCTCGATCTAAAAACCGATCCAATCGAATTACGCAAAACTGCATTGGAAATGTCGCGATTGATGCGCCACCGCGGGCCGGATTGGTCCGGGATTTATGCCGGTGATAACGCTATTTTAGCCCATGAGCGTTTGTCTATTGTGGACGTTAACGCAGGTGCTCAGCCGCTGTATAACACCGCGCGTACTCATGTGCTGGCGGTTAACGGCGAGATTTATAACCATCAGGCGTTGCGTCAACAGTATGGCGACCACTTTGAGTTTCAGACCGGTTCAGACTGCGAAGTCATTCTGGCGCTGTATCAGGAAAAAGGCCCTGATTTCCTTGACGATCTGCAAGGAATGTTTGCCTTTATCCTGTATGACGCCGAGAAAAACGCGTACCTGATTGGCCGCGATCATATGGGGATTATTCCGCTGTATATGGGCCATGATGAGCACGGCAATATGTTCGTGGCTTCTGAAATGAAAGCGCTGGTTCCGGTATGCCGCACGATTAAAGAATTCCCTGCCGGTAGCTATTTATGGAGTCAGGACGGAGAAATTCGCGAGTATTACCACCGTGACTGGTTCGATTACGAAAATGTAAAAGACAACGTTACCGATAAAAATCAGTTGGCCAACGCGCTGGAAGAAGCGGTGAAAACTCACCTGATGTCAGATGTGCCTTACGGCGTTCTGCTTTCTGGTGGGCTGGATTCCTCAGTAATTTCGGCAATTACCAAGAAATTTGCCGCCCGTCGGGTAGAAGACGATGAGCGTAGCGAAGCCTGGTGGCCGCAGCTGCATTCCTTCGCCGTCGGTCTGGTGGGATCGCCGGATCTGAAAGCCGCGCAGGAAGTAGCGAACCATTTAGGCACCGTGCATCACGAAATTCATTTCACCGTGCAGGAAGGGCTGGATGCGATTCGCGATGTGATTTATCACATTGAAACCTATGACGTAACGACCATTCGCGCCTCAACGCCAATGTATTTGATGTCACGTAAAATCAAAGCAATGGGCATTAAGATGGTTCTATCCGGCGAGGGTTCCGATGAGGTCTTCGGCGGCTATCTCTATTTCCATAAAGCGCCAAATGCCAAAGAGTTGCACGAAGAAACCGTACGTAAATTGCTGGCTCTGCATATGTATGACTGCGCTCGCGCCAACAAAGCTATGTCCGCCTGGGGCGTAGAAGCTCGCGTGCCCTTCCTGGATAAAAACTTCCTCGACGTGGCGATGCGTATTAATCCGCAGGATAAAATGTGCGGAAATGGAAAAATGGAGAAACATATTCTGCGCGAATGTTTCTCTGCGGATCTGCCTCACAGCGTGGCCTGGCGTCAGAAAGAGCAATTCTCCGACGGAGTCGGCTATAGCTGGATCGACTCGTTAAAAGCAATGGCGGCAGAGCAAGTTACCGATCAACAACTGGAAACCGCTCATTTCCGTTTCCCTTACAACACGCCAAATTCGAAAGAAGCTTATTTGTATCGCGTGATCTTTGAAGAGTTATTCCCACTGCCAAGCGCAGCGGAATGCGTGCCGGGCGGACCATCAGTGGCCTGTTCATCAGCAAAAGCCATTGAGTGGGATGAATCCTTTAAAAATATGGATGACCCATCCGGCCGTGCCGTAGGCGTGCATCAGGATGCATATAAGTCATAGTTTGCGGTTTCTGTTGCCTCATTCAGCGCAGCGAACCTCGTCAATAGCGTTCAACAGGGCGGCCTTTGGGTCGTCCTGTTTCTTTCACCGAAAATTCGCTTACTTAATTCCCCCGCAAGTCAATAGACCTGCCGCTTTTAACCTTTTATTTTGTCGTAAAATTCAACAATGAATCTCTATAATTGCCTAATTTATCGCCAGACTGTTCACAAGCCAAACAAACGAACCCTTTCAGCGCTTTTTAGGGAAAAAACTAGTTGACGCAAATCGGCCATATACGCATAATGCGCCCCGCAACGCCGATGAAGGTTGTGCAGAAAAAAGATGGCTACGTAGCTCAGCTGGTTAGAGCACAGCACTCATAATGCTGGGGTCACAGGTTCGATTCCCGTCGTAGCCACCATCTTTTTTCATGTATGCGGGAGTGGCGAAATTGGTAGACGCACTAGATTTAGGTTCTAGCGCCGCAAGGTGTGCGAGTTCAAGTCTCGCCTCCCGCACCATTTTCATCGGTTGTCACAGTAGATGGGATATCGCCAAGCGGTAAGGCACCAGGTTTTGATCCTGGCATTCCCAGGTTCGAATCCTGGTATCCCAGCCATTTCTCTGAAATGGAATACTGTCAAACTTAAGTTGTGATTAAAAAGAATTGTATATCAGTTGGGATATCGCCAAGCGGTAAGGCACCAGGTTTTGATCCTGGCATTCCCAGGTTCGAATCCTGGTATCCCAGCCATACAATTTCTTGTTTTAAAAGATTTAAAGATGGCTACGTAGCTCAGCTGGTTAGAGCACAGCACTCATAATGCTGGGGTCACAGGTTCGATTCCCGTCGTAGCCACCATCTTTTGGGGTATCGCCAAGCGGTAAGGCACTGGATTCTGATTCCAGCATCCCAGGTTCGAATCCTGGTACCCCAGCCATATTTAGAAAAGCTCGCTTCGGCGGGCTTTTTGCTTTTCTGTTTTTGATAAATTATCCAAACTGGATGGTTCGCAGAACGAACAAGTTAGAGAAACCAGCGGGAAATATTCGAGGGTTCAGCGGCCTATCTGTTGTTGATAAGCCGCTCGGAAAGAGATTGTTATAATCCCAGGGCGTATTTCAACGCATGTTCTTTTAATTTTCCTGCTCGCTGGGCGGCAATCAATGCCAGATTACGGACCATTTTCACCGGCGGTAAATCATTGCTGAACGCGGTGTAGAATAAATCCATTCCGCTTTGCATCATCAGATTGTCGGTACGCCGTTTACGTTGATAACGCAGCAATACGGTTTCGCTATCCCAAGGCTCGGCCAACTCTCGCGCCTCATTCATCACATCCAGCAATGCATCCACGTCGCGATAGCCCAAATTAACCCCCTGCCCGGCCAGCGGGTTGATGGTATGAGCCGCATCCCCCAACAACACTAATCCTGATTGCACATAGCGTTGCGCATGACGACGGGTTAACGGGAAGGAACCGGCGGCAATCGCATTCACTCGCCCCAGACGCTCAGGAAATGCGGCTGCAATTTCCTGATTCAACTGTGCCAGAGGCAGACTTTGCAACTGGCGGATGCGTTGCGGACTGTCGTACCACACCAGCGAAGCCCAATTATCAAACAACGGCAAAAACGCTCGCGGCCCGGAAGGAAAAAATTGCTGCCAGGTTACATCCTGCGCCGGCGCGCCGGTATCTACGGTAATCAACATACAAGACTGACGATATTGCCAGCCGCTGGTGCCAATACCGGCTAAACGGCGAACCAGAGAATTCGCCCCATCGGCACCTACCACCAAACGCGCCTGTAGCTGCTCCTGTGTGTCTAACGTGAGCTGCCAATGTTGTTCCACTCTTACCATGCTTTGTAAGCGTGACGGGCACAGTAGCGTTAAATTTGTGCACTCATCGATCTGTTGCCACAGCGCCAACTGTAAAACCCGATTTTCCACCATAAAACCCAGTTCGGGCAGTGACAAAGATGCCGCATCGAATACCACTTTAGAGCCGGGCATTTCCCAAGTTTCCAGGCGACGATAAGGGGCATAACGCATTTCCTGCACTCGTTGCCAGGCCCCCAGCTGCTTTAGCAAGCCTACCGAGGTACAGCCAATGGCGGAAATCCGCAGATCCGGCGCGCTTTGGCTATCAAATACCGGCGGTGCTTCATGCTCCAGTAGCGCCACCGACCAGCCGCGTTGCGCCAGCCCTAATGCCGCTGCTGCACCGACCATTCCGCCCCCTACCACGACAACATCGTAACTTTGTTGAGATTTTTTCATTTCGGCTACGCTTCAAAAAATTGAGGTTACGCCCACCATTTTGGGCATTTTTTCTGACGTCAGTGTACCGGATTTTTCCTTAACACTGCAGGTTAACTCAGACTTCCCGCACTGGTTTCACTCCGGCCAAATGACTACAATACCCCACAAGAACTCAGTCTTTGCGCTATTCACACCGCTCGGAGCAAAATAAAACCCAATGACAAAAAAACTCCATATCAAAACCTGGGGCTGCCAAATGAACGAATATGATTCGTCTAAAATGGTAGACCTCCTGGCCAGCACGCACGGTTATGAGTTAACCGATGTGCCTGAAGAAGCTGATTTACTGTTGCTCAATACCTGCTCCATTCGCGAAAAGGCGCAGGAGAAAGTCTTCGCGCTGCTGGGGCGTTGGAAGCAGTTGAAAGAAACCAATCCGCAGTTAATCATTGGCGTGGGTGGCTGTGTGGCCTCTCAGGAAGGTGAACATATTCGCCAGCGTGCGCCTTGCGTAGACGTTATTTTCGGGCCGCAAACTTTGCATCGCCTGCCGGAAATGCTCAACCACGTTCAGGGAACCCGAAGTCCGATTGTTGATATCAGTTTCCCTGAAATAGAAAAATTTGACCGTTTACCGGAACCTCGCGCCGAAGGTCCTACCGCCTTTGTTTCCATCATGGAAGGCTGCAATAAGTACTGCACCTTCTGCGTAGTACCTTACACCCGAGGGGAAGAGGTCAGCCGGCCAAGTGATGACGTGCTGTTTGAAATCGCTCAGTTAGCGGCTCAAGGCGTGCGGGAAGTCAATCTGCTCGGTCAGAACGTTAATGCCTACCGCGGGGCTACCTATGACGGCAATATCTGTAGTTTTGCCGAACTGTTACGTCTGGTAGCTGCGATTGATGGTATAGATCGCATTCGTTTCACCACCAGCCATCCTATCGAATTTACCGATGATATTATCGCAGTGTATGAAGATACGCCTGAATTGGTTAGCTTCCTGCATTTGCCGGTACAAAGCGGTTCGGATCGTATTCTAACCATGATGAAACGCGCCCATACCGCGTTGGAATACAAATCTATCATTCGGAAATTACGCAAGGCTCGCCCGGATATTCATATCAGCTCCGATTTTATCGTGGGTTTCCCCGGTGAAACTCAGGCCGATTTTGAGCAAACCATGAAGCTGGTTGCGGAAGTGAATTTTGATATGAGCTACAGCTTTATCTACTCTTCACGTCCCGGAACGCCGGCGGCAGATTTGCCGGATGATGTTTCCGACGAAGAGAAAAAGCAGCGGCTGCATATTTTGCAAGATCGTATTACTCAGCAGGCTATGAATTTCAGCCAGGCGATGATTGGCACCGTCCAGCGGGTATTGGTGGAAGGCACCTCACGCAAAGACGTAATGGAACTGGCTGGCCGCACTGAGAATAACCGCATTGTGAATTTCGCAGGCTCGCCGGAGATGATCGGTAAATTCGTCGATGTCGACATTGTTGATGTCTACACCAACTCTCTGCGCGGCGTGGTGGTACGGACCGAAGATCAAATGGATTTACGCAGCGTAGAATCGCCGCAGTCGGTGATTGCCCGTACCCGCAAGGAAAATGACCTTGGCGTAGTGCAATACCACCCTTAGTCTGACCCAATGACTTTTGATGATTTTCTTTCAAAAATTCACAAACTGAATCATTGAAGGCCATCAGCCCGTGGGACGCGTGATTTTTGCGCACCATCGCACAGATAGACAAGCAGTGGGCTTGCGTCCACTGCGCTCACCATGAATAATTCCGGAATGACATGTATTATTGATATCAGGCATAACGGAAAAGAAATACTCGCCTTATGTGAATCAATATCAACCGGCCCGACGTGACCTAGAGAAACTCAGTGACTCAGAGAAACAATTTGCACGTAACGACACAAGAAATCCTGCTTGAGCCCACCGACAATCAGCGTTTGCTGAGCCTGTGCGGCCCTTTTGATGACAACATCAAACAGCTTGAACGCCGGTTGGGCATTGAAATCAATCGCCGCGATAACCGTTTTAAGCTGGTCGGTAAGAACATCTGCGTCAATGCGGCAGCAGAAATCCTGCGCCACCTCTACGTAGACACCGCACCGATTCGCGGCGTCGTTCCTGATATCGATCCAGAACACATCCACCTGGCAGTGAAAGAAAGCCGGGTGCTGGAGCAAACGGCAGAAAGCGTCCCCGATTACGGTAAAGCGGTAAATATCCGCACCAAGCGCGGCATGGTGAAGCCTCGTACACCAAATCAGGCGCAATACATTGCCAATATTCTCGACCACGATATTACTTTCGGTATCGGCCCTGCCGGTACGGGTAAAACCTATTTGGCGGTTGCGGCGGCGGTAGATGCGCTGGAACGACAGAACGTGCGCCGTATTCTGCTGACTCGTCCGGCGGTTGAGGCCGGAGAAAAACTGGGCTTTCTGCCCGGCGATCTCAGCCAGAAAGTCGATCCCTATCTGCGGCCGCTTTACGACGCCCTGTTTGAAATGCTGGGTTTCGAGCGCGTAGAAAAACTGATTGAACGCAATGTGATTGAAGTTGCGCCGCTGGCCTATATGCGCGGCCGAACGCTCAATGATGCGTTTATCATTCTGGATGAAAGCCAGAACACCACTATCGAACAGATGAAGATGTTTCTCACCCGAATAGGTTTTAACTCCAAAGCGGTCATCACTGGCGATATCACCCAAATCGATTTACCTCGCCATCAGAAATCGGGTTTGCGCCATGCCATAGAAGTACTGTCGGACGTAGAGGAACTCAGCTTCAACTTCTTCCACAGTGAAGACGTAGTGCGGCATCCTGTGGTGGCTCGGGTAGTTATCGCCTATGAAGCCTGGGAAGCAGCAGAACAAAAACGTAAAGACGCCAGCGCCGAGCAACGCAAGCGTGAAAACCACACCCCGTCAGAGCAGGAGGCTCAGTGAGCCAGGTTATATTAGATTTACAGATTGCCTGTGAAAACAGTCAGGGTTTGCCAACTGAAGCCGACTTCCAACGCTGGCTGGAAGCCGTATTGCCTCAGTTTCAGGAAGAGTCTGAAGTCACTATTCGAGTGGTTGACGATGCGGAAAGTCATGAACTGAATTTGACCTATCGTGGTAAAGATAAGTCAACCAACGTACTATCCTTTCCCTTCGAAGCACCGCCTGAAATAGAATTGCCGCTGTTGGGCGATTTGATCATTTGCCGCCAAGTGGTTGAACAGGAAGCCGTTGAACAGAATAAAGCCGTATTGGCCCATTGGGCGCATATGGTTGTTCACGGCAGTCTTCATCTGCTAGGGTATGACCACATCGTCGATGACGAAGCCGAAGAAATGGAGTCGATTGAAACTGAAATCATGCAAAGTCTGGGTTATCCGGACCCGTATCTTTCAGAAAAAGACCCCGAATAATGCGTTGGCAGCGTGCTATTTACGCTGCTGATAATGACAATACTTAACATGAGTAAACTTAACTAAAACGCCATGAGCGACGACCATTCACAAAACAATGATAGCCCCAGTCCCAAGAAAGGGTTCTTTACTCTTATCCTTAACCAATTGTTCCACGGCGAACCTAAAAACCGTGGCGATCTGGTCGAGCTTATCCGTGACTCAGAACAGAACGATCTGATCGATCCCGATACCCGTGACATGCTGGAAGGCGTCATGGACATTGCCGAGCAGCGCGTGCGGGATATTATGATCCCTCGCTCTCAAATGGTCACACTCAAGCGTAACCAAACGCTGGATGAGTGCCTGGATGTGATTATTGAATCCGCCCACTCCCGCTTCCCGGTGATCAGTGAAGATAAAGATCACATTGAAGGCATCCTGATGGCCAAGGATTTGCTGCCGTTTATGCGCACAGATTCCGAACCGTTCAGCATCGACAAAGTGTTACGGACGGCAGTTGTCGTGCCGGAGAGCAAGCGTGTCGACCGGATGCTAAAGGAATTCCGCTCCCAACGTTATCATATGGCGATTGTCATTGATGAGTTTGGCGGTGTTTCTGGGCTGGTTACCATTGAAGACATTCTGGAACTGATCGTTGGCGAAATTGAAGATGAGTACGATGACGAAGAAGATCGCGACGTTCGTCAGCTCAGTCGTCATACCTACACCATCAGGGCATTGACTCAAATCGAAGATTTTAACGAAGTGTTCAATACCCATTTTAACGATGATGAAGTGGACACGATCGGTGGTTTAGTCATGCAAGCCTTTGGTCATCTGCCTGCGCGCGGTGAAACCATTGAAATTGAAGGTTATTTATTCAAAGTTGCCATGGCTGATAGCCGACGTATTATTCAGGTTCACGTTAAAATCCCGGATGATGCACCACAACCGAAATTGGAAGAATAAATTCTCGATGGCTAACGCTTCGTTATTCAATCGCCAGTGGGTTCGCGCCCTACTGGCGCTGTTTTTTGGTGCCAGCGGTACGCTGGCATTTTCCCCCTTCGATTTCTGGCCAGCCTCGCTGGTATCCCTGTTTGGTTTACTCAGTCTGACTTTAAATCGCAGTACTCGACAGTCTGCCTTTATCGGTTTTATCTGGGGAATGGGGCTATTTGGCACTGGCGTAAACTGGGTTTATGTCACTATCGCCGAATTTGGCGGTATGCCGACGATGGTCAACCTATTCCTGGTAGTGTTACTGGCGGCCTATTTGTCGCTCTACACCATGCTGTTTGCCGGTGCGCTAACCCGCCTGTGCCCGAAACCTACCTGGTGGCGCTTAGCCATTGCCGCGCCTGTCTTATGGCAACTGAGCGAGTTTTTACGCGGCTGGGTGCTGACCGGTTTCCCTTGGCTACAGTTCGGTTATACCCAGATTAACGGGCCGCTGAAGGGCATTGCGCCGATTTTAGGCGTCGATGGCGTTACCTTTATTCTGGTCGCCATCAGTGGATTACTGGCTTATGCGATCCACCAGCGACGCTGGCTGCCAGCGGTTATTGCTACGGCATTACTGCTGCTGCCCTGGCCGCTGCGCCAATGGCACTGGTTTACCCCTCAGCCGGAACGCGCTGTGAATGTGGCGATGGTGCAAGGTAATATTGCTCAATCGTTAAAGTGGGACCCGAAGGCACTGATCGATACCCTGCAAGTGTATTTGAATGCCAGCCAACCTTATATGGGCAAAGCGCCGATTATTATCTGGCCTGAATCCGCTATTCCCGATATTGAAACCGATCAAACTGCCTTCCTGACCATGATGGACAGCTTGATGCGCGCCAATCACAGTAGCCTGATTACCGGTATTGTTGACGCTCGCAATACGCCGGATGGCTACCGTTTCTTTAACAGCCTGATTGTGCTCGGCGATAAAGAGCCCTACCAATATCCGACGCTAAATCGCTACAGCAAACATCATCTGGTGCCTTTCGGTGAATATGTCCCGCTGGAAGCCCTGCTGCGGCCACTGGCACCCTTATTCAACCTGCCAATGTCTTCATTTAGCCGCGGTAGCTATGTGCAACCACAGGTCACCGTAGCCGGTTTTGATATGACGGCGGCGATTTGTTACGAAATTATTCTGGGCCAACAGGTGAGAGATAATTTCAAAGCGAATTCGGATTTCCTGCTAACCATTTCCAATGACGCCTGGTTTGGCCATTCCATCGGCCCATGGCAGCATTTCCAGATGGCGCGCATGAGAGCGCTGGAGCTGGGTCGTCCTCTGCTGCGTAGCACCAACAACGGCGTCACCGCTGCGGTGGGAGCTGACGGTAACGTATTGGCTCAGATCCCGCAGTTCACGCGCGAGGTGCTGGAAGTGAAAGTGACACCAACCACCGGTCTGACGCCTTATGCCCGTTTTGGCGGCTGGCCACTCTGGGTGATTACGCTGATTTTCGGTGTGATCACACTGGGTTTCGTCGCGCGTTCAGGTAAGAATTAATCGATCCGAACGCATCCTTGGTTCATTCAACGTAAAAAATCGCCGCAGCATCTCTGCGTTGCGGCGATTCATTTCCCCGTCAAACATCAAAAATTTCATCAAGCTAACGCCATTACGGCACGAGATGTTTGCTAAATTTGTATCAAAATAGCGCTGTTTAAGCGGATTGCGGCCTTATTACCCGTATTGCGTTAATATTGCGCATTGGCATGGCGGCTGTTATCGTTCTCATCAATACGAATAATTAGCATAATCATTAACTGAGACTGTATGCAACTGAATCCAGAATTTATCCTGACAACTGAAGATCAGTTGAGTCAGCACTATGCGTCGCCTAATAAAAACGTGGTGCAAAAGCAGATTGATCATCTCGATAGCTATGCCCGAAAGCTGATCGCTGCTTCTCCCTTCGCCATTTTAGGTACCTTTGGTGCCAACGGCGTTGACTGTTCACCTAAGGGAGGAGAACCCGGTTTTATGCATGTTGAAGACGATAAAACCTTATTATTTCCGGACCGCCCAGGAAATAACCGTCTGGACGGCATCCGTAATCTGCTGCAAAACCCATTCCTCGGTATTTTGTTCCTGATTCCCGGCTGGAATGAAGGTTTTCGAGTAAATGGCCGCGCTAAGATCAGCGTTGATCCAGAACTGTGCAACCGCTTTGCACAAAATGGGCAGCCCGCGCGCAGCGTTCTGGTGATCGAGGTTACCGAAGTCTTTATTCACTGTGGCCGAGCCATTACTTTTGCCGAGCTGTGGAACCCGGAAAAACAGCTCAAAAAAGAACAGCTTCCATCGGCGCTGGAGGTGTTTAAAGCCCATTTAGCTATTACCCAACAGATCACTCCAACCGAATAGTCGCCTTTTCCCGCATTTTCTCTCCCGTTTCCCGCGGGAGAGCCACAATTGGCACACGCCTTGCAATATTCCTTGTGATTCTGGTCGTTATTCCTCGGTTTTCTTATTCTCAGCCAAGGCTGGCCGTTTTATTGCACAAATTTAGCGCATTTACAGCACGAACTTGGTGCATCTTTGTTTAATTGCCTTTATTTGGTGCGATTTCCGTCTCAAAAAGCAAACATTTTAATATCATTTATATAACAAGATACGTTTTTATCGCGATAATCTGTTACAAGTAAGTGAAGAGATCGCTCGTTAATAAAGCGGTAATGATTTTTTCGTCATATACCCAATTCAGATAAGACGATTTCAGCATCACAACATCAAGCAGCACCATAACATCACAGGAGTTGGACCATGCAAATGCGTAAACTGGCGTTATCGCTACTGTTAGTTGGAATGGCAAGTAGCGTAGCCCATGCGGAAGAACTGGCTGGCACGCTGAAGAAAATCAAAGATAACGGCGTGATCGTCGTTGGCCATCGTGAGTCTTCCGTTCCCTTCTCTTATTACGATAATCAGCAGAAAGTGGTCGGTTATTCACAGGACTACTCCAACCTGATCGTCGATGCGGTGAAGAAAAAACTGAATCTGCCGGATTTACAGGTCAAGCTGATTCCCGTGACGTCACAAAATCGTATTCCATTGCTGCAAAATGGCACCTTTGATTTTGAGTGTGGTTCCACCACCAATAATGTCGAGCGCCAGAAACAGGCCGCATTCTCCAATACCATCTTCGTGGTTGGCACCCGTTTGCTGACCAAAAAAGACTCTGGTGTTAAAGATTTCAAAGACTTGGCTGGTAAAGCCGTGGTAGTGACTTCCGGTACCACTTCTGAAGTGCTGCTGAACAAATTAAACGAAGAAAACAAAATGAACATGCGCATTATCAGCGCCAAAGATCACGGTGATTCCTTCCGTACGCTGGAAAGCGGCCGCGCCGTCGCCTTTATGATGGATGACGCTCTGCTGGCCGGTGAACGCGCCAAAGCCAAGAAATCAGGGGATTGGGAGATTGTAGGTACACCGCAATCTCAGGAAGCCTACGGGTGTATGTTGCGTAAAGATGACCCGCAGTTTAAAGCGTTAATGGATGAAACCATTGCCAACGCGCAAACTTCTGGCGTAGCAACCAAATCCTTTGAGCGCTGGTTCACGCAGCCTATCCCGCCGAAAAATCTGAACCTGAATTTCTCTCTGTCTGATGACATGAAAAAGCTGTTCAAAGAACCTAACGACAAGGCATTGAACTAAAAATAATATCCGGGGCAGTACGCTGTCCTGGTGATTGATGATGACCGCTTGGTAGACAGGATGCGGGGTGGCCGTTCCCCACTCCGCATTTTTTTGTTTCCTTTTGGTCAGCGCGGTGCGGCTATTCATCATCAGTCTTCAGGGTGGTTTCTCCACCCTTTTAAGGGAGTTAGCTATGTCTATAGACTGGAATTGGGGGATTTTCCTTCAACCCGCCCCATTCGGTAACACCACCTACCTAGGCTGGATCTGGTCTGGTTTTCAGGTCACGGTTGCGCTGTCGTTGAGCGCATGGGTTATTGCCTTTTTCGTCGGTTCCCTGTTCGGTATTTTACGAACCGTCCCCAATCGGCTTCTGTCATCAATCGGTACCTGTTACGTGGAGTTATTCCGTAACGTCCCGCTCATTGTGCAATTCTTTACCTGGTATCTGGTGGTTCCCGAACTGCTGCCGACCCATATCGGCATGTGGTTTAAAACTGAGCTAGACCCGAATATACAGTTTTTCCTTTCTTCCATGCTATGCCTTGGGCTGTTCACCGCGGCTCGCGTCTGTGAGCAGGTTAGAGCCGGTATTCAATCCCTGCCGCGAGGCCAAAAGGCCGCCGGGCTGGCGATGGGCCTGACTCTGCCGCAAACCTATCGCTATGTATTATTGCCCAATGCCTATCGCGTCATCATTCCGCCGATGACTTCCGAAATGCTGAATCTGGTAAAAAACTCGGCGATTGCATCAACTATAGGTCTGGTGGATATGGCGGCGCAGGCCGGTAAACTGCTGGATTATTCCGCGCATGCCTATGAATCCTTCACGGCTATCACGTTGGCTTATGTCTTAATTAACGCCGTTATCATGCTGATTATGCGATTGGTGGAAAAGAAAGTGCAGTTACCCGGCAATTTGGGGAGTAAATAATGTACGAATTTGACTGGAGTTCCATCGCGCCCAGCATGCCTTATTTGCTACAAGGGCTGGCCGTTACGGCCAAAATTACCGTTATTGCTATCGTTTTCGGCATTCTGTGGGGCACCATACTGGCGGTGATGCGTTTGTCGTCGATCAAAGCGATCAGCTGGTTTGCCACCCTTTACGTCAATCTATTCCGTTCAGTGCCTTTAGTCATGGTATTGCTGTGGTTCTATCTAGTGGTTCCAAGCTTATTACAAAATGTGCTTGGGCTATCGCCAAAAACCGATATTCGGCTGATCTCAGCCATGGTAGCCTTTTCCCTGTTTGAAGCGGCGTATTACTCGGAAATTATCCGAGCGGGAATTCAAAGCATTTCCCGCGGACAATCATCCGCCGCCCTGGCTTTAGGGATGACCCAAGGCCAATCGATGCGTCTGGTTATTTTACCTCAGGCATTTAGGGCGATGGTTCCGCTCTTGCTCACTCAGGGCATCGTGCTATTCCAGGATACATCGCTGGTGTATGTGCTTAGTCTGGCCGATTTCTTCCGCACCGCGACCACCATCGGTGAGCGTGACGGTACTCAGGTCGAAATGGTTCTGTTCGCCGGTTTGGTTTATTTTGTTATCAGTATTGCGGCGTCGATGCTGGTTAACTATTTGAAGAAAAGGACTGTTTGATGATTTCCCTGAAAAATGTTTCTAAGTGGTATGGTCACTTTCAGGTTTTGAGCGACTGCTCCACCGAAGTTAAAAAAGGTGAGGTCGTGGTAGTCTGCGGTCCTTCAGGCTCAGGCAAGTCCACCCTGATTAAAACCGTCAACGGGCTGGAACCTATTCAGCAAGGCAATATTTTAGTTAACGGTATCGCCGTGAATGATAAAGGCACCAATCTGGCTCAGCTGCGTTCCAAAGTCGGCATGGTTTTCCAACATTTCGAACTGTTTCCTCATTTATCGATCATCGAAAACCTGACGCTGGCGCAGGTAAAAGTATTGAAACGCGATAAAGCCGCCTCGCGGGAAAAAGGGCTAAAACTGCTGGAACGTGTCGGGTTAACGACTCACGCCGACAAATTCCCATCTCAACTTTCCGGCGGTCAGCAACAACGCGTCGCCATCGCCCGTGCGCTGTGCATGGACCCTATCGCCATGCTGTTTGACGAACCGACCTCGGCGCTCGATCCGGAAATGATCAATGAAGTGTTGGACGTCATGGTCAAACTGGCTCACGAAGGCATGACGATGATGGTAGTCACTCACGAAATGGGCTTTGCCCGTAAAGTGGCGCATCGGGTGATCTTTATGGATGAAGGGAAAATTGTCGAAGACAGTAATAAGGACGATTTCTTCAACAATCCTAAATCTGAGCGAGCGAAAGACTTCCTCGCCAAGATTCTGCACTAAGGCCTAGCCAATAATTATCCTCCCTTTCGGGGGAGGATTCGGATATCCCCTCTTGTTTTTCAGTGCCGTTTATTGCCTCTTTTGACTATTTTGTCCATTGTCGACAACAAATAGAAACAACAAGAGGAAACCCTATGTCCCGCTCTATTATTATCGATTGTGATCCCGGCCATGACGATGCCATGGCACTGATTCTGGCTCTCGCCTCCCCCGAACTGAAAATCGCAGCTGTGACCACCAGCGCCGGTAATCAAACACCGGAAAAAACGCTGCGTAATGCACTGCGCATTTTGACTTTGCTGAAACGTCGAGATATTCCCGTGGCCGGTGGGGCGCAAAAACCTTTGCTTCGCGAACTTATCATCGCCGATAACGTACACGGAGAAAGTGGGCTGGATGGCCCGGTTTTGCCTGAGCCAGATTTTGCGCCGCAAGCGGAAAATGCGGTGGAACTGATAGCCAGAGTTCTGCGCGCCAGCCCGCGTCCCGTCACGCTGGTAGCCACGGGTCCTTTGACCAATATCGCTTTATTCCTCGCCAGTCACACCGAACTGACGCCAAAAATCGAACGCATCGTGATCATGGGCGGCTCGGTGATGTTGGGCAATTGGACGCCAGCGGCAGAGTTTAATATTTATGTCGACCCGGAGGCCGCCGAACGGGTATTCCAATCCGGCATTCCTCTGACCATGGCCGGGTTGGATGTCACCCATAAAGCGCAGGTAATGAGCGAGGATATTGAACGTTTCCGTCAGCTTGGCAATCCGGTGGCCGACGTGGTTGCCGGTCTATTAGATTTCTTTATGCTTTATCATCGCCAGGAACGCTGGGGCTTTAAAGGTGCGCCACTGCACGATCCTTGCACCATTGCCTGGCTCTTGGCTCCCGAGCTGTTCCAAAGCGTTGACCGTTGGGTTGGAATAGAGACTCAGGGCAAATACACGCAAGGCATGACGGTAACGGATTTCTATCAATTGACGGGAAAACCGGCCAATACGCAAATATTGATGGATATTGATCGGCAGGGTTTTATTGATTTACTGGTTGAGCGCGTGTCTCGCTACGGAAAATAATGGTTTTATGACACTCCGCGCAGGCGGAGTGTCTAGAAGTGAAGGTTATGGCTGGAATGGGCGACGGTGGAACTGATCGTGACCGCATTTTGGGCAAAGAGGTAATACTTCCGGAGTATAGAACGCTAAGTGGTGGTGGCATTTTTCGCAAACCAGATTACCTAACCCGACCACTTCCCCACTGTGATAAACCCCGTGGTGGCTGACATCCTTAAACACTTCGCGCCATTCAAGCTGGGTTTTATCGGTAATATCGGCTAATTCTTGCCACAGACTCTCTTTGATAACCCGCATGAAAACGCTATCGGTAAACTCTTCCTTACTTTCTTCGTAACTACGAGCAAACTCCTCCAGATCCCGACGAACGGCCTGAGTAATCTGATCGACTTCGCTGCGCGTTAAATCTTCTACCGTGTTCAGCCGCTGTTCCGCACTGGCGACCAGTTGATCGATATCCCGTTCTCCATTTTTCAAGCGCTCGGTCAGCGATGCCACTAATTCACGGTAATATTGAGCCACCTTGTTCATACAGTCTCCTCGAGTAACCTGTGATAAAGCTTATCTTTCGCCTGATAATTAAAGGTATCTCTATTTATTTTAGCCGTAAATACCTGATGTCACGCGATCATTAGGGTGTGACCGTCCTCACTCTGCCCGTAAATGCTATAGGTCGCGCAGAAAAACGCGACAGTGACCCGTAGAGTGTTGTTGCGGCTGCCGCTTATCAGCTATGCTATGCGGATCTCACTTTATGATATTAAACAGATGATGCTACAGGTGTAGCTGTTTTCACTATAGGACCATTGGCTGCCATGCAAGAGCAATACCGCCCGGAAGATATCGAATCGCACGTTCAGCTTCATTGGCAAAAGAAGCAAACTTTCAAAGTGACTGAAGACGCGAGCAAAGAGAAATACTATTGTCTCTCTATGCTGCCATATCCGTCTGGCCGCCTACATATGGGTCACGTTCGTAACTACACCATTGGTGACGTGATTTCGCGCTACCAGCGTATGCTGGGTAAAAACGTCCTGCAGCCTATCGGCTGGGATGCATTTGGTCTGCCAGCTGAAGGCGCAGCGGTTAAAAACAACACCGCGCCAGCTCCGTGGACTTACGACAATATCGAATATATGAAGAACCAGTTGAAACTGCTGGGCTTCGGCTATGACTGGGATCGCGAAATCGCCACCTGTAAACCTGACTATTACCGTTGGGAACAGTGGTTCTTCACCAAGCTGTATGAAAAAGGCATGGTCTACAAAAAGACCTCCGCGGTGAACTGGTGTCCTCACGATCTGACGGTTCTGGCTAACGAACAGGTTATCGACGGCTGCTGCTGGCGTTGCGATACCAAAGTCGAACGTAAAGAAATTCCGCAGTGGTTTATCAAAATCACCGATTATGCCGATCAGTTGCTGAACGATCTGGACAAGCTGGAAAGCTGGCCAGAGCAGGTGAAAACCATGCAGCGCAACTGGATTGGCCGTTCTGAAGGGGTGGAAATCACCTTTGACGTGGCTAACAGTGCGGAAAAACTGACTGTTTACACCACCCGCCCGGATACCTTCTTTGGCGTCACCTACGTTGCCGTTGCTGCCGGTCACCCGCTGGCGCTAGAAGCAGCCAAAACCAACCCGGCGCTGGCCGAGTTCGTTGACGAATGCCGTAACACCAAAGTGGCCGAAGCCGAAATGGCAACCATGGAGAAAAAAGGCATGGCCACCGGCCTGTCTGCTATCCATCCGTTGACTGGCGAAGAAGTGGCGATCTGGGTCGCTAACTTTGTATTGATGGATTACGGCACTGGCGCAGTGATGGCCGTTCCGGGTCACGATCAGCGCGACTGGGAGTTTGCGACCAAATACAACCTGCCAATTCAGCCGGTAATTCTGACCGCCGAAGGCACCGCGCCTGATTTGAGCGCTGCGCCACTGCCCGAAAAAGGCACTTTGTTCAATTCAGGGGAATTCGACGGTCTGGATTATCAAGCTGCTTTCGATGCTATCGCCGATAAACTGGTCGCGCTTGGCGTGGGTCAACGCAAAGTGAACTACCGCCTGCGTGACTGGGGTGTCTCCCGTCAACGCTATTGGGGCGCGCCAATCCCGATGATCACGCTGGAAGACGGTACCGTGGTTCCAACACCAGAAGATCAACTGCCGGTGATCCTGCCTGAAGACGTGGTTATGGACGGCATTACCAGCCCAATCAAAGCCGACGCCGAGTGGGCAAAAACCACTGTTAACGGATTGCCGGGTCTGCGTGAAACCGATACTTTTGATACCTTTATGGAATCATCCTGGTACTACGCGCGTTACACTTGCCCGCAATATGATGACGGCATGCTGGACCCGGCTGCGGCTAACTACTGGCTGCCGGTCGATCAGTATGTGGGCGGCATCGAACACGCCATCATGCATTTGATGTACTTCCGCTTCTTCCATAAGCTGATGCGCGATGCAGGTTTGGTGGATTCGGATGAACCAGCCAAGCGTCTGCTGTGTCAAGGCATGGTTCTGGCCGATGCCTTCTACTACACCGGTAGCAACGGCGAGCGTATCTGGGTATCTCCGGTTGACGCCATTGTTGAACGTGATGACAAAGGCCGTATTACTAAAGCCGTTGATGGCGAAGGCCATGAACTGGTTTATGCCGGTATGAGCAAAATGTCGAAATCGAAGAACAACGGTATCGACCCGCAAGTCATGGTAGAAAAATACGGCGCGGATACCGTTCGTCTGTTCATGATGTTCGCTTCTCCGGCAGAAATGACGCTGGAATGGCAGGAATCTGGCGTTGAAGGGGCGAACCGCTTCCTGAAGCGCGTATGGCGTTTGGTGTTTGAACACACCAGCAAAGGGGCTACACAGCCGCTGGATATCGCCAGCCTGACTGAAGATCTGAAATCACTGCGTCGCGATTTGCACAAAACCATTGCTAAAGTGACCGATGACGTAGGCCGCCGTCAGACCTTCAACACCGCGATTGCCGCCGTGATGGAGCTGATGAACAAACTGGGTCGCGCGCCGCAGGAAACCGAGCAGGATCGAGCCTTCATGCAAGAAGCACTGCTGGCCGTGGTACGTATGCTGTATCCGTTCACCCCTCACGTCTGCTTCACTCTGTGGCAGGAACTGGGCGGCGAAGGCGATATCGATACCGCTCCTTGGCCAATGGCTGATGAGCAGGCCATGGTTGAAGATTCCAAGTTAGTCGTGGTACAGGTAAACGGCAAGGTTCGCGGCAAGATCACCGTGCCAGCCGATGCAACTGAAGAATACGTACGCGAGTGCGCAAGTCAGGAGCGTCTGGTGGCAAAATATCTGGATGGGGTTACGATTCGTAAAGTGATCTATGTCCCTGGCAAACTGCTTAACCTGGTTGTAGGTTAAGACAAGGAGGAGTTGTGCGACATCGTATTCTGACGCTGTTGCTGGGGTTAGCGGTGCTGGTCACCGCTGGCTGCGGTTTTCATCTGCGGGGCACTACACAAGTGCCTCAGGAACTGCAAAAAATGTTGCTGCAAAGCAGCGATCCTTATGGGCCATTGACGCGCTCTATTCGTCAACAGCTGCGTCTAAGCAACGTCTCCATTGTTGACGATGCGATGCGCAAGGATCTGCCGACGCTGCGTATTTTGGGATCGTCGCAAAGTCAGGACACCGTTTCGGTGTTCCAGAACGGCGTGACCGCAGAATACCAAATGGTACTGAATGTTCAGGCGCAGGTGCTGATTCCTGGGCACGATATTTACCCGTTGAATGTGACCGTTTTCCGCTCCTTCTTTGATAACCCGTTAACCGCGTTAGCAAAAACGGCAGAAAGTGACATCATTGCGCAGGAAATGCGTGAGCAGGCCGCTCAACAGTTAGTGCGGAAATTACTGACCGTACACGCTGAAGAAGTGAAAAAGGCACAGGAAGAAGACGCTAAGCCGGCTACGGCCAAAACAGTGACTCCAGTTGCCTCTGCCCAATGATTCGTATTTATCCTGAACAACTCGCCGCGCAGCTCCAAGAGGGGCTGCGCGCTTGTTATCTGCTGTGTGGGAACGAACCGCTGCTGTTACAGGAAAGTCAGGATCGCATCCGTCAGGCTGCATCGCAGCAAGGTTTTACCGAACATTACACCGTAGCGTTAGATACCCATACCGAATGGGAGAATATCTTCAGCATTTGTCAGGCTCTAAGCCTGTTCTCCAGCCGCCAAACTCTGCTGCTGGTATTCCCTGATAGTGGTTTAACCGCCGCTATGAACGAACAGTTAGCTAAACTGACAAGCCTGCTACACCCCGATATTCTTCTGATATTGCGTGCCAACAAACTCACCAAAGCGCAGGAAAACAGCGCCTGGTTTAAAGCTCTGAGTCCAAAAGGCGCATTAATCAGCTGCCAGACACCGGAACAGGCTCAGCTTCCTCGCTGGGTTCAAACCCGAGCCAAAAGTCTCAACCTCGAAGTCGATGATGCAGCTATTCAACTGCTTTGTTATTGCTATGAAGGTAATTTACTGGCGTTATCCCAGGCATTGGAACGCCTCTCCCTGCTCTATCCCGACGGCAAGTTAACCCTGCCGCGCGTAGAACAAGCTGTCAATGATGCGGCGCATTTCACACCTTATCATTGGCTGGATGCATTGCTGGCGGGGAAAAGTAAGCGGGCCTGGCATATTTTGCAGCAACTGCGGTTGGAAGATAGCGAACCTATTATTTTGCTACGCACCATCCAGCGTGAACTGTTGCTACTGCTGAACTTAAAACGGCAAATGGCGACGACGCCGCTAAGAACCCTATTCGATCAGCATAAAGTCTGGCAAAACCGCCGTCATCTGATGACACAGGCGCTTCAGCGTCTCACGTTGCAACAATTACAGCGCAGTGTGCATTTGCTAACGCAAATGGAGATTCGCCTCAAGCAGGACTACGGTCAGTCTGTCTGGCCTGAGTTAGAGTCACTTTCCATGCTGATCTGTGGCAAAACCTTACCTGAGAGTTTCTTTGATGCTGGATAAGCAGGCTGATAGCGCTAAACCAGAGCGTAGCTTACACGCTCTGTTTGGTGGCACCTTTGATCCCATCCATTACGGCCATTTACGTCCGGTGGAAGCTTTGGCGCAGCAAGTCCGATTACAGCAGGTTATTTTGCTGCCTAATCACGTTCCGCCTCATCGGCCACAGCCGGAAGCCTCTGCGCAACAACGGCTGGAAATGGTAAAGCTCGCCATTGAGGGAAACCCGCTATTTCAGGTTGACGATCGCGAGCTACAGCGCACCACGCCGTCTTACACCATAGATACGCTGGAATCGCTACGTGCGGAACGCGGTCCCGAACTAGCACTGGCTTTTATCATTGGTCAGGATTCATTATTATCTCTGCATAAATGGCACCGCTGGCAATCGCTGTTGGATGTTTGCCATTTGCTGGTCTGCGCTCGTCCCGGTTATGCCAAGAAGCTGGATACACCTGAGCTTCAAAACTGGCTGGAACAACATCAGGTTACGCAACCAGAAAAACTCAGCCAGCAACCCAATGGCTTTATCTATCTGGCAGATACTCCACTTTTGGATATATCCGCTACGGAGATTCGCCGGCGGCGACGTGAAGGACTAAGCTGTGATGACCTGTTACCGCGCGCAATTCAGCGATACATCGAGTTACAGGGTTTATATCGCGAGCCTTAGTCCCATGATATACTTCGCCGCTTAATTTTAGGTATTCGCTGAAAACCCCTGTAGCAATTGCAGTAAACAGCTGGCTTTCAGCGGCATCCTGCCGATAAATACATCATAACCACTCGTAACAGATTGCGTGCTGAGAAGAAATTCCGGCGAAACGTATTATCAGCGAAGGTTATGGACATAAATCACCTGAGGGGGAACCTTTGCAAGGTAAAGCGCTCCAAGAATTTGTTATCGACAAGCTCGATGACTTGAAAGGCCAAGACATTCTTTCTATCGACGTGAAAGGTAAATCCAGCATTACCGATTGCATGATTATCTGTACCGGTACTTCTACCCGCCACGTTATGGCTTTGGCCGATAATTTGGTACAAGAATCCCGTAAAGCAGGCATGATTCCATTAGGAATCGAAGGCCAGGGCGTATCTGACTGGATCGTTGTCGATCTGGGCGACGTTATCGTACATGTGATGCAAGAAGAAAGTCGTCGCCTGTATGAACTTGAAAAACTCTGGGGCTAAAGAGTGAAACTGCAACTGGTAGCCGTCGGCACTAAGATGCCGGACTGGGTGCAGACCGGCTTTATGGATTATCTGCACCGTTTTCCTAAAGACATGCCTTTTGAGCTGATAGAAATACCGGCCGGAAAACGGGGCAAGAATGCGGATATCAAACGTATTCTGGAAAAAGAAGGCGAACTGATGCTGGCGGCGGTCGGTAAAAACAACCGCATTGTCACTTTGGATATCCCAGGCACGCCCTGGGAAACTCCTCAGTTAGCCCATCAGCTGGAACGCTGGAAGCAGGATGGCCGCAACGTCAGCCTACTTATTGGCGGGCCGGAAGGACTGGCTCCGGCCTGTAAAGCCGCAGCAGAGCAGAGCTGGTCGCTCTCTCCGCTGACGCTACCTCATCCTTTAGTGCGCGTACTGGTGGCAGAGAGCCTGTATCGTGCCTGGAGTATTACGACCAATCATCCTTACCACCGGGAATAATCGGGTGATCAGCCTGAGCAACGTGGTGACTTTGACCAGAGTAAGTGTTTAGCGGGATGAAAAAAGAACGTAACCCTTTTCGCGACTATACGGCTGAATCAGCCCTGTTTGTGCGCCGCGCTCTCGTGGCGTTTCTAGGTATTGTTTTACTTATCGGGGTGTTGATCGCCAATTTGTACAATTTACAAATTGTTCGCTTTGAAGATTACCGCACCCGTTCTAATGAAAACCGCATAAAACTGGTTCCTATTGCTCCTAGTCGCGGCATGATATATGACCGCAATGGCATTCCTTTGGCGATGAATCGCACGATTTATCAGCTCGAATTAATGCCAGAGAAAATCGAGAATCTAAAAGCGACTCTCGATGCATTACGTCCTATTGTCGATCTGACTGATGAAGATATTGCGAACTTTGAAAAAGAACGCAAACGTTCCCGACGCTTTACCTCTATTGCTGTCAAAACGCCGCTGACCGAAGTTCAGGTCGCCCGCTTTGCGGTTAACCAATTCCGCTTTCCCGGAATTGAAGTCAAAGGCTACCAACGCCGCTTTTATCCTTACGGTTCCGCACTCACTCACGTTATTGGCTACGTATCCAAAATAAACGACAAAGACGTCGAGCGATTGGATAAAGAAGGCATTCTGGCCAATTACGCCGCGACCCACGATATTGGCAAACTGGGTATAGAACGCTATTACGAACCGGTATTACACGGTAAAACCGGTTATGAAGAGGTAGAAGTAAATAACCGTGGCAGGGTTATTCGTCAACTGCATGAGCAACCGCCGCAGGCAGGTAAAGATATTTACCTGACGCTGGATCTGCATCTGCAAACCTATATTGAACAACTGCTAAGCGGTAGCCGCGCAGCGGTTGTGGTCACCGATCCGCGCACCGGCGGAATTCTGGCGCTGGTATCCAACCCAAGCTATGATCCGAACCTGTTCGTCGACGGTATTTCCAACAAAGATTATCAGGGTCTGCTCAATGACCCGAACCGCCCGTTGATCAACCGCGCGACTCAAGGCGTTTACCCGCCGGCTTCTACGGTAAAACCTTATATTGCCGTTTCGGCTTTAAGCGCAGGCGTGATCAATAAAAATACCAGCCTATTCGATCCCGGTTGGTGGCAGTTACCTGGCTCAGAAAAACGCTATCGCGACTGGAAAAAATGGGGCCACGGGCGCCTGAATGTCACCAAAGCCATTGAAGAATCAGCGGATACCTTCTTCTATCAGGTTGCTTATGACATGGGGATTGATCGCCTTTCCGAATGGATGAGCAAATTCGGCTATGGCGAATATACCGGCATTGATTTATCAGAAGAACGTGCGGGCATCATGCCAACGCGTGAATGGAAACAAAAGCGCCATAAAAAACCTTGGTATCAAGGGGATACTATTCCCGTAGGTATCGGTCAAGGCTACTGGACGGCAACACCCATTCAAATGGCAAAAGCGTTGATGACATTAATCAATGACGGTGATGTGAAAAATCCGCATTTGCTACTAAATACCAAAGTAGACGGCGTGCTGGTGCCTTATCGTCAGGAAAAACAGATCCAGATTGGCGATATTCACTCAGGCTTTTGGGAACTGGCGAAAGACGGTATGTATGGCGTAGCCAACCGCCCGAACGGCACAGGCCGTAAATTTTTCGAAGGTACACCGTATAAAGCGGCAGCCAAGTCAGGTACTGCGCAGGTTTACAGCTATGAGACCTATAACGCGCACAAAGTGGCCGAGCATTTACGTGACCATAAGCTGATGACGGCCTTTGCCCCTTATGATAACCCGACGGTAGCCGTAGCGATTATTCTGGAAAACGGCGGCGCGGGTCCTGCTGTGGGGACTATCACCCGCCAGATCCTCGATCACATACTGTTAGGTGATAATAATACTGAATTACCGGATGCGGCACCGACGCCTCCCGGCACTGAAGGTGATTAAGGTACATCATGACTGAACGCCAACAAAAAGGATCTCTGTGGTCCAAAATGCATATCGATCTACCGTTTCTGATCTGCATTCTTTCGCTACTGGCCTACAGTGCCTTCGTGATGTGGAGCGCCAGCGGACAGGATGTCGGCATGATGGAGCGCAAGCTCGGCCAAATCGCCATTGGCCTGTGCGTGATGATCGTAATGGCGCAGATTCCTCCGCGCGTCTACGAAAGCTGGGCACCTTATCTGTATATTGTTTGCGTGATTTTATTGGTTTTGGTCGATGCCTTCGGCCAAATCAGTAAAGGCGCACAGCGCTGGTTGGATCTCGGCTTTGTGCGCTTCCAGCCGTCGGAAATAGCCAAAATCGCCGTCCCGCTGATGGTGGCGCGCTTTATGAACCGGGACGTTTGTCCGCCAACATTAAAAAATACTGGTATTGCACTCATTCTGATCTTTATGCCAACCCTGCTGGTGGCTGCTCAGCCCGACCTCGGGACGTCAATTCTGGTCGCAGCGTCCGGATTATTTGTACTGTTCCTGGCCGGAATGAGTTGGCGTTTGATTGCCATCGCCGCCGTACTGGTCGCCTGCTTTATCCCGATACTTTGGTTCTTCCTGATGCACGGTTACCAACAAGACCGCGTCATGATGCTGCTGGATCCGGAAAGTGATCCATTGGGCGCGGGCTACCATATTATTCAATCCAAAATCGCTATCGGCTCCGGCGGTTTAGTGGGTAAAGGCTGGCTACAGGGCACTCAGTCCCAGCTAGAATTCCTTCCAGAACGCCATACCGACTTTATTTTTGCGGTATTAGCAGAAGAATTAGGTCTGGTGGGCGTATTGGTTCTGCTGGGTCTGTATCTTTGTACTATTATGCGTGGGTTGGTAATCGCCGCTCATGCGCAAACCACCTTTGGCCGAGTGATGGTCGGTGGGCTGATGCTGATACTGTTTGTGTATGTGTTTGTTAACATTGGTATGGTCAGTGGAATTCTACCCGTAGTTGGCGTACCTTTGCCTTTGGTCAGCTACGGTGGCTCGGCGCTGATAGTCCTGATGGCCGGGTTTGGTATCGTGATGTCGATACATACTCATCGAAAAATGTTATCTAAAAATTTATAGAGGTGAGCAATGCGTAAGGAATGGCTTTGGATCGGCGTCGTCAGCGTGCTGTTATCAGCTTGTACTACGGAAAATCAAGCACCTATAGAACAAACTCAGCAGACTTATAATGGGCCGATTGAAGAGATCGGCGGAGCGGAACCTCGTTATGAACCTTTTAATCCTAATTTTAATCAGGATTACAAAGTGAACGGGAAATCCTATAGCGTCATCAAAGATCCGCAAAACTTCAGCCAGACCGGTCTGGCTGCCTGGTATGGTGAAGAAGCCAATGGCAACACGACTGCCACCGGCGAAACTTTCGATCCTAATGCGCTAACCGCCGCTCACCCTACCCTGCCTATTCCTAGCTACGTGCGGGTCACCAACGTGAGCAATGGCCGCCAAATCGTGGTGCGGGTCAATGACCGTGGCCCTTATACTCCGGGACGTGTGATTGATTTATCCAAAGCTGCAGCAGATCGCTTGAATATCTCTAACAATACCAAGGTGAAAATTGATTTTATCAATGTTTCACCTGACGGTTCCCTCTCCGGCCCAGGTATGGTTGGGACCACTATTGCCAAGCAAAGCTACGCTCTGCCAAGCCGCCCGGATTTAACGTCTGGAGCGATGGGCAACCCCATTCAGCAGGACGCCCCCGTCAACGACGCGCCGGTTCGTCCAATTGAAAACAGCAACTTATCCGGTGCCGATGCCGCGCAGCCCGTAGCCGCGCAAAGCAGCGGTTTCCTACGTGCGCCGTCCTCGTTGCCTTCCGGCGTGCTGGAAAGCGCCGAGCCGGTAACGCCGCCGGTGGTCAGTCCTCCCGGTCCGATAACCTCGGTAGCTCCTGCGGCATCATCCGCTTCAGCTTCCGGTGCTTACATCGTGCAGGTTGGGGCATTAAGCGATGCCCAGCGCGCCTCTACCTGGCAGCAGGCTCTGAGCCAACGTTTTGGCGTACCGGGTAAAGTGTCCAGCGCTGGAAACGTTCATCGGGTACAGTTAGGCCCGTTCAGCAGCCGCCAACAGGCCGCAGAACTGCAACAGCGTTTATCTTCAGAAGCGCAGCAGCAGTCATTTATCATCACTGCGCCGTAGTTAGCCATAATAACTGGCTATCTGATTCTTTTGGAAACGCCTTGTAGCAATTTTGCTGTTTCAAGAAAAATTAGAGCCTAATCTGTGTATAAACAGAAGGTTAGGCTTTAAAATGTCGGGTTGCCACCCACACGTAAAAATGTGTAAACGCCGCAAGAGATGGGGATTGCCTGATGTCTGCCAAGACCTCATCTGCTATAGTGTGGCACGTTCTTAACTTACCCCACGGATGTTGTTGTCCTGATCATGAAATATGTAACTACTTCTCGTTTTATCAAGAGCATAACGCTCGGCACCGTTATCGTCATGAGCGCAGCTTCTGTTGCTAACGCCGACGACGTCAATATGAAAACCATGATTCCCGGCGTGCCACAAATCGACGCGGAAGCTTATGTACTGATTGACTACAACTCCGGAAAAGTATTGGCAGAAATGAATGCCGATGCGCGCCGTAACCCTGCCAGTCTGACCAAAATGATGACCAGCTATGTTATCGGCCAGGCGATCAAATCTGGGAAAATCGGCCCCGAAGACATGGTTACCGTAGGCAAAGACGCCTGGGCAACCGGCAATCCGGTATTCCAGGGTTCGTCATTGATGTTCCTGAAACCGGGGGATCAGGTTCCGGTCTCCAAACTGACTCGCGGTATTAATCTGCAATCCGGTAACGATGCCTGCGTGGCCATGGCTGATTACGTTGCTGGCAGTCAGGATTCCTTCGTGAATCTGATGAACAACTATGTGAATGCGCTGGGCTTGAAAAATACCCATTTCAAAACTGTTCACGGTCTGGATGCCGAAGGTCAATACAGCTCCGCTCGTGATATGGCGTTGATTGGTCAGGCATTGATTCGCGACGTTCCAGACGAATACGCCATTTATAAAGAAAAAGAATTCACCTTCAACAATATCCGTCAGATGAACCGTAACGGTTTACTGTGGGATACCAGTCTGAACGTTGACGGTATCAAAACCGGCCATACCGAAGCCGCTGGCTACAATCTGGTTGCCTCCGCTACCGAAGGCCAGATGCGTTTGATTTCCGCGGTTCTGGGTGGTCACACCTACAAAGGCCGTGAAACCGAAAGCAAAAAACTGCTGACATGGGGCTTCCGCTTCTTTGAAACCGTAGCGCCATTGAAAGTCGGTAAAGAGTTCGCTTCTGAGCCAGTCTGGTTCGGGGACACCGATCGCGTACAGCTGGGCGTTGATAAAGACGTTTATCTGACTATTCCGCGCGGTCGTATGAAAGATCTTAAAGCCAGCTACGTGCTGAACACGCCAGAAATCCACGCACCTTTGGCAAAAAATCAGGTAGTTGGCAGCATCAACTTCCAGTTGGACGGCAAAACTATCGAACAACGCCCGCTGGTGGTGATGAACGAAGTGAAAGAAGGTGGTTTCTTCAGCCGCATGGTGGATTACATCAAACTGATGTTCCACCATTGGTTCGGCTAAGGTCACAGGCTTGAAAGTCTGAAGACTGCCCCCATATTATAAATATTATGAAGCTCCCGCTCCGGCGGGAGTTATAATTTTTAATGCCGGAAGTGATTTGCATTTCGCCTTATCAACTGTCCGGTCGCAACCCAGGAGCGCACATGAAAACTAAACTGAACGAACTGCTAGAGTTCCCTTGTTCCTTTACCTACAAGGTGATGGGCATTGCTGAACCACAGCTGGTTGACCAGGTGGTTGAAGTGGTACAGCGCCATGCTCCGGGCGATTATACCCCTGAGGTAAAACCGAGCAGCAAAGGCAACTATCACTCCGTCTCTATCACCATCAATGCAGAACACATTGAGCAGGTAGAAACCCTGTATGAAGAACTGGGTAAAATTGAACTGGTTCGTATGGTTCTGTAATTTAAACCATATCTATTTGATTCAATATAAATACCCATAGATTTTTGCGCTGTAACACCGCGTAAAAAACGAATAGAGGCCCGAATTAACTCGGGCCTTATTTTATCTATATATCCGTGATTCATGCGTAATTATTATCACACTTCCGTTTTTTCACCGGTCAACACTGGTTCCCTGCGGTGGTGCTGGTATACTGACGCCACCCTTTCTGTAACCAGATGATGTCTCGCTTGCAACAACACAAGATCATTTTGCGCCAGCTAGGGCTACAACCCTATGCACCTGTATCTCAAGCCATGCACGCCTTCACTGAATGTCGCGATGAAACTACCCCAGATGAAATCTGGCTAGTAGAACACCATCAGGTATTTACGCAAGGCCAAGCTGGGAAAGCCGAACACCTGCTGATGCCGGGAGATATCCCTGTCATTCAAAGCGATCGTGGCGGACAGGTTACCTACCATGGCCCCGGCCAGCAGGTAATGTATGTTCTGATCAATTTGAAACGTGCAAAGATCGGCGTTCGCCAGTTGGTTACCGCGATTGAGAATACCGTGGTAGAAACTTTGGCTCACTTTGGTATTGAGGCCCACGCCCGACCAGATGCGCCCGGCGTCTATATCGGGCAAAAGAAAGTCTGCTCTTTGGGTTTGCGTATTCGTCAAGGCTGCTCGTTCCACGGGCTAGCGCTGAATATCGATATGGATTTGTCACCGTTTCAGCGCATAAACCCTTGCGGTAACGCCGGTATGGAGATGACACAAGTGAGTGCATACCGGCCAGGAACAACGCTCAGCGATGTGCAACCCATTCTGGTGCAAGAGTTTATTCGCCAATTGGGCTACGTGGATGCCGTTCTTCAGCCTTGGCAGGCAGAGGATTATCATCCTTTATAAGGTTTCTCCCGTAGGATTCTGCTACCTGAAAGCACAAACTCATACAAAATTGGGGGCTGAACGAATCGGGGGAAAGATGATATAATTTTTAAACAATTTTCAAATAATTTTTAACGAATGTCTCATTTCGTTGATTTTAATGAAAAATCTCATATTAGAGATTCAGAACTGGAACCTGCACGATTATGAGTAAACCGATTCAGATGGAACGCGGCGTAAAATACCGTGATGCAGATAAAATGGCGTTAATCCCGGTGAAAACCGTGGTGACTGAACGCCAGGAGCTGTTACGTAAACCCGAGTGGATGAAAATCAAGCTTCCTGCTGATTCCAGCCGTATTCAAGGCATCAAAGCGGCGATGCGCAAAAACGGCCTGCATTCGGTTTGCGAAGAAGCCTCTTGCCCTAACCTGTCAGAGTGTTTCAATCACGGCACTGCGACTTTTATGATCCTCGGCGCAATCTGTACTCGTCGCTGCCCGTTCTGTGACGTAGCGCATGGTCGTCCAACTCTGCCAGACGCCAACGAGCCAGAAAAGCTGGCGCAAACCATTAAAGATATGGGGTTGCGTTACGTGGTAATCACATCCGTTGACCGCGATGATTTACGCGACGGTGGTGCTCAGCACTTTGCTGACTGTATCGCGGCAATTCGTGCCAAAAACCCAACGATCAAGATCGAAACATTAGTGCCAGATTTCCGTGGCCGTATGGATCGCGCATTAGATATTCTGACTGCAACGCCGCCTGACGTGTTTAACCATAACCTGGAAAACGTGCCGCGGGTCTATCGTCAGGTTCGTCCAGGCGCTAACTATGAATGGTCATTGAAGCTGCTGGAACGTTTCAAAGAAGCGCACCCAAATATTCCGACCAAATCTGGTCTGATGGTGGGTCTGGGTGAAACCAACGCAGAAATCGTTGAAGTCATGCGCGATTTACGTCGTCATGGCGTGACCATGCTGACTTTGGGCCAGTATTTGCAGCCTAGCCGCCATCATTTACCGGTTCAGCGCTACGTCAGCCCGGATGAGTTTGATGAGATGAAAGCCGAAGCCATGGCTATGGGCTTTACCCACGCAGCCTGTGGTCCTTTCGTCCGCTCTTCTTATCATGCGGACTTGCAAGCCAAAGGCGAGGAAGTCAAATAATCATATAAGCCTGAATTCATATCTGGGCTGGTTTTTAGTTGCGAAAAACCGCGTTAAATAGACATAATTTATTACAACTCAAATCGCAAATAGCCTGAAACGGATCTCCACCTGGATATCCGTTTTCATTCAGACCATCTGCAATTTCCATGCAGTAAATAAAACTAGAACTAGTCTTTATGCTCTACCGGCGGCACAACTTTAGTTTCTGCGATATCGGCTGGCGGAGCTTTATCATCGCCCATTGCTTTTTTAAAGCCTTTCAGCGCCGCACCTAAATCAGCCCCCAAAGTGCGCAGTTTACTGGTGCCGAACAGCAGCACAATCAATATACCTACCACTAAGAGCTTGGTAATACTGATACCTTCCATACATACCTTCTTATTCGTTCAGGACTCAAAATAGGATTAACTTAATTGTGGATTATTTACGAATAAAATACCGGATAAAACAACAGTAATATGTAACAGATTTCGTTCCTGAACTATGATTTATGCAGGAGTCTGCTTAATTAAATTCTGACTCATGCTGAATGTCGATTCTTTAACATTCCCCAAAATCAGATTTATTCGGAGCGCGTCAATTGTCCTTATATAGCAGAGCAAATTCGCGCGAGGCCGGATTGAGTTTTGCCCGCCGCATCTACCTACCCCGGATATTTGGCTTGGGTATCGGTATGTTATGCGTCTTATCAGTGCTAATCACCCGACAAACTCCGTTGTGGATGTGGGCACTGCTAGTCATAAACGGGTTAATTTGGCCACACCTAGCCTATCAATTATCCCTTCGAGCCAATTCCCCGCATCGCCAGGAAATGCTGAATTTAAGCCTGGATTCTATTTCAGGCGGCGTATGGGTGGCGGTAATGTCGTTTAATGCCCTGCCCTCCGTGGTCATCTTATCGATGATGAGCATGAACAATATCGCATCAGGCGGAAAATCTTTTTTTCTTAAAGGCCTTGGCCTACAGATAATAGGTTGCTTACTGGTCGCCTGGATATTTCAACTACCTTTCCAGCCGCAAACCACACCAATTCAGGTATATAGCTGTTTACCGATGATTTTTATTTATCCATCGTTACTTGGTTGGGTGACGTATCGCACAGCCAAACGCCTGGCAGATAACAAAGAGGAGCTTTTGCGTATTAGCGTGAGAGATGGATTAACCGGGCTGTATAACCGACGCCACTGGGAACATCAGCTTCATAATCAGTTTGATAGCTGCCGTCGCTATAAACACAGCGCGTCCTTGGTGCTGCTGGATATCGATAAATTTAAAACCATCAATGATACTTTTGGTCACGCGGTTGGTGATGATGCCATTACGGCGCTTGCCGAGGAGCTATTATTGGGGCTAAGAGCCGTAGATATCGTCGGCCGCTACGGCGGGGATGAATTTGGCGCTATCCTCCCTAATACTTCGGCGGAACAGGCCTGCGAGGTATTAGGGCGTATTCAGGAAAAACTGGCTGGAATTGTCTTTAATCAATCGCCGGGGCTGCAGCTCAAAGTCAGCGCTGGTGTATCAGAATTCAAACCAGAAATGACCAATTATCAACAGTGGTTAAAAGCCGCTGACTCCGCTTTATATCACGCTAAAGATAATGGCAGAGACCGTATTGAGCTAGCGAGCTAAATACCTATTCAGTTAAGCACTTGGTAAAATATTTCGGTGATTCTGCATAGCCTTCCCGCAGATAAAAAGCATGAGCTTTCACTCGACGGGAATGACTGTGTAATTCCATACGATCACAGCCACGTTCGCGCGCCATCTTTTCAGCTTCATCCAGAAGTTGCTTACCGATTCCTGCTCCCCTGACCTTCTCACTCACACATAAATAACTGATCCGACAGAAATCACCGGCCAGCGCGATCTGCGGGATAAAATGCAATGAAATAAAACCGCAAACAACATCATTGATAGTCGCAGCCAGCAAACCGCTATCGGGATGCCCAATAAGCTGTAGCAAACGCTGGTTTAAAAAACCATCTGTTCCTGCATAATCTAATGCTATCAATAATTCAGAGATGGCAGCTTCGTCACCGGGTTTCACCTTTCGGATTTTCACGCTTGTTCCTTGGTCATTTAAGTATCACGATGTAATCGCGAATAGGCTACCAAACTTTCAGGGTTTAAAATAAGAAAAAGTCAGTGTAATATCCAATTAAAGCTCTGGAGATGACATTCCTCCATAACCGCCCCTCAAGGCTGATGATGTCTACGTTACCTTCTCAGAAAGGTGCGTAGAATTACGCCTAAGCCTTTCTGCAAACTCCCTGATAACAAGAAAGGTGTTTATGTTCCCCACATTACTGGCAGTCTTTATCGGCGGTGGCGTTGGCAGTACGCTACGTTGGCTTATCAGCATGAAATTAAACGGGTTATCTCCCAACGTACCTATTGGCACTCTCACTGTTAACCTGGTTGGCGCTTTTATTATTGGCCTGACATTAGCCTTATTCAATCGAATGACGCACCTTGATCCAGTTTGGAAAATGCTAATAACAACTGGCTTTTGCGGCGGGCTGACAACATTCTCAACTTTTTCGCTGGAAGTGGTGTACTTGCTACAAGACAGTAAATTCATTTGGGCCGGGCTGACTATATTATTCAATCTGGCGGGTTCGTTAGCTATGACAATGCTGGCCTTTATGTTAGTGAACATGTGGAGCGCACAGTAAAAAAGCAAAAATCGGGGACTCCTCTCACTTTTAAGTGCGCTATTTATCCCCTTAATGTTTTCTTAAGTTTCAAATTAGATAATCCGTATCCTGAGAACAGTTTCACCTTAATGCACTGAAACGCGGGATAAATAACATGTTTGGATCACCTAAAACACTAACAGAATTACTGATGGTTGGCCTTTGCGTATTGATCTCGCTGGCATTCCTGAAGGTTTATTTATTCTAGTATTTCAAGATAACGTTTAAGATGAGCTGTAGCCTCACTGCCTGAATCTCAACAACCAGACCCAGGTTTTATCGGACGGTCATCTCATACTGTAATCATCGAAAACGGGCTCTGGCTCTATTTTCAGCCATAAAAAAACCCGCCCATGGGGCGGGTTTTTAAGAATATTGGCTACTTAGATAGCGATAACATTAGCAGCAGATGGCCCTTTGGCACCGTTCGTGATTTCAAATTCTACACGCTGGCCTTCAGCAAGAGTTTTGAAACCATTGCTAGCGATGGCAGAGAAATGAACGAAAACGTCCTTACTGCCATCTTCTGGGGTAATGAAGCCGAAACCTTTGGATTCATTGAACCACTTAACGCTACCTTTAATCTTAGACATCAAACATACCTTTACGTGAATAGTTGGACACAACAACCGTGTCAATTACAGTACAGCAATTGAACGATGTTTTGTCCAGAATGTAGATCACAAAAAAGAGAAAAACAGATAGAATCACCAATCTCTGCCACACTGTCAGTGTGAATACTTTGCATTTCTGCCTAAGTTGCAACCAAATCTATGGTGATTCCCAATGCTAATAAACGTGGCAAAGGTCTCAGGCTGTATCTGTAAAGCATTCCCCTGTATCATAGGCAACTAATAGACTGGCTTAAACGAGATACATGATGAACGGTAGAATAACAACTTTTTTTGAAGATAAAGGTTTTGGTTTTATCACCGATGAAAACGGAGATAACCGTTATTTTCACGTTATTAAAGTTGCTAATCCCGAGATGATTAAGAAAAATGCGGAAGTGACTTTTGAACCAACGACCAACAGCAAAGGTTTATCAGCTTTTGCAGTTAAAGTTGCCATTGAGAGCAAATACATTTTTATTGCCAATGAGAGAATCAAACTTACCAGCATTAAGTCTTTCAAAACATTTACTAAAGAAGTACCGGCTCAGGCAGAGGTGGATAAAGCTAATACCGTGCTTTCTGTTGGACTGTTGATGAATAAAATTCGCCCGCAGGAAGAAAACATTGCGGAAAAAACGGTTCCCCTGAAAATGCTATCGGTAACCACTCATCAAAACGTGACTTATACCTTCTCCGATCACGAAATCGATATTGATAGCACTGTAGCCAAGCTGAAAAATATTTAACCCTCTTATCTACCAGTCCCCTATCGATGGGGACTGAGTACCCCTTAAACTCCTGACGGTAAAATTAGCAATCACCGTGGTGTCATCGGTGTCAAAAAGGCAAATTCAGTGCCCGATGTTTAAGTCAACAATAGACGTTGACGCATGTATATCTAAACTTCTTTACTTGAACATAAACATCTTAATCAATTCAACATCAGTTCTTACACCCAACTTTCTCATCGCAGAGCGCTTTTGCCCGCTCACAGTCTTTTGACTCTTCTTAAGGATTTTGGCGATATCACCGCCGGAAAAGCCTTCATTGAACAACGCCAGAACGGCATTTTCACTTGGCGTAAGAAAGTTTTGCTCATCATTCTGAACGACTTCATGCTGATCTACTTTACGATCGGATGCAGCTTCAGTGAGGATACGGAATGTTCGTTTAATAACGCCGGTAATTTTGGACTCTAGGCTGTCTATAGTTTCTTCACGATAAATCATGGTGACATTATGGAATCCGGGGATTCCCTGAAAGAAACTACTTAACCTTAAATCCGCAATCAGGAAAACCTTAGTATCCAGCGCTATTTTCTCTAGGCGGGCTAACGCCTCAAAAAAGTTGGATTCATCAACGCCGATAAATACAACATCAACTGGATGGAATGGACGCTTATAAAACTTAATATCTTCCTTGCTTCCCATTCCGGTAAATATTTTTTTAACCATAGATATGATCCCAAGGGTCAGATATCTATCATTATCTACCACCATGCAACTTATCATTTTACTCACATCCTAAAATAAGACGTCGAACAAAAAAGATAATCCATGCCTTTACCCGTAATATCAGGCTCCATGCAGGCCACGGACTGCCTATCCCCACATCAACGTGCAAAGCACCAATCCGGGTTCAAGGCAAACTTACGCCAATACGCGATCTTTTTTGCTGAGAACCTAAGCAATCAACTTCCTTATGGTTGTAGAAGCGATTCTTTAATTTATGGCCGCTATCTTACCGACGGATTTTATGTTCAATCAGTAAAACACAGGGCATTTTTAGGTTATATAGGACAGTGAGACGCTTTTGTGTAGGAATACTCTGACACCAATAAAAATTAACGGATTGGCAAAATAGAGTTAAAAGGTAAGAACAAAGGGGGAATAAACGAGGGAGTGATGGCAAAATTCCTACCTGATGTTATGAATTTCAGTTAGTCACTATGAACGGTGACAGAAATTTCGTTTTGTGCAAAGATATCTTAAAATGAATAGATGAGATAGCGAGTTTTCTGTTGCAAACCCAAGGTGTGACAATGAACAAACTGCGGTATGTGATCAGACACAGTCAGCCAAAAAAAATTGCACCAAGTCAGATGATAAAGGGCATCGCTTTGCCCTCTGGACTCCCCTCTTATGTGACGATTCAATTATGAGAAATGTCGGCCTCCATGCGCTAAAGAGCCTTAGCTGCTTTTCTGCGGTCACATTCTACTCTGCTAGTAAAACCTGTTCCGACAGCTGTTTTTTAAGCGGTGAGGTTATGAGTATCCTCTATTTCTTATCTATTATAGCAACACCGCTGTTTTTCATGATAATAGGTTATATTGACTCGATTGAAGAAATCACAAGGCAGGATATATTAAGAAAGATCAAATCCATTTTAACAATCATAATATTCTGGAACGTTTTATTTTACTTCATCAATGAAGATGGATTTAAAAAAGGTTATTTCCTGCAAAGCTGGCTGTTATTTAGCATCGCGCTTATTTATGTAATAAATCCGATAATATCTAAAATACTTAAAAATAACAGGCAAACCTTCTTTACCTTAGGTGGATTATTAATCTTTTCAGTTTCCATTGATATTATCAGTACTTTTACCGAAAGACCTTATTTAATCGATTTCCCCCAGTACTTCAGGCTTTGGACATGGGTATTTTACTATATGGTCGGACGTTTTCTCTGTTCAACCAAAGGTAGAGAAATCACTAAAAACATAAAAGTCAGAATAGCGGCTAAACTATTGATCGTCCCTACAGCTATATCGATGTATTTCTATGAGAGCTTTATGTCTCTGCACGTGTATAAAACGGTTAATGCTGGCTATTTTCTTGATAACTTTCATGTACTCATTTTGAGTCTATGTCTGTTTGTTATCTTTGATAATTTTGATACTAAATATGAATGGATAAGAAAGACACTAGCTTATATCAGCCCATCGATGATAGGAGTTTATATTCTCCACGATGGCATATTCTATTTTATCTCTAGTGCCTATAATTTATCAGACATCACCCTAAGATTCACACTGCTATTCTCCGTCTTTATTGCATCGGTATTGCTTTCTCGGGTTCTATTATTAAACAAACTGACCTCAAGGTTTATTTCTTTCTAATGATATAGATGAATAGCGCGTCACTATCAAACCATTAGCGATAAAAATGACTTGCTATTTAATAAAAAATAACAGCATATAATTATGAAATAGTTAGATTTAAAATATAAAAAATTCAACACCATCATTGCCAATTTAGACATTTAAAAAATCAAAGACTCACTTTTAAAATACAACAACGTTATTTAATTACAATAATTTTAAACGCTTGGAAAATGTCACTTTTAGGATTTAAATTCATGGATGTAATTACATAGAATTTAAGAGTGTAAACAAAAAAACAAGATCGCACAAAAAACATACAACCCCCACTCTTCTTTCGCTTTTACAGCATCATTCTCATCACCTTCTCGTAAAGATACGAGATATCTCATTTGCTATTTATTCATTTCATCAAAGAAACGAATCAATTTTTCCACTGCAACATTTGAATTATCTATTAGATATTCCTAAAGAAATCATCAAGAGTTTTATTTCCATTTTGATACATACTGGATATCAGTTGGCCTAGTTTTACGACCTTGACCATATTGAAGATCATAATATTGCTGTGAACTAGATACGGGATAACGGCAAGCTGTCTCTGCCAGAGAACTGGCTGACGCAGTGCGGCCTGACCGGGCAACCGCTGGCGATCAGCGTGATGCCTGGTCAGGTGGTGATTAAGGTTCGGCAGGGTAATCTGTGACGTAACAACAGATAAAAAAATAGCCGGGAAGACCCAAAGAGGCCCTTCCCGGCTTTTATTTACACATTTAATCTAAAGAGTTAATAATATTAACTAAGCGATGCTGGGTCAAAAACCAAGATGACACTTCCTTTCATACCACACGGCCACGCACCTGCTTTGTAAAGTGCATATATATCTTCAAGAAAGGAGTCTTTTATAAAGTTATCTAAGTATCTATTGACCGCTACTGTAGACAATACAAAAAACGCATCTTCTTTAGCTTCAGAGAAAATAAAGTCATCATGAGCGGTATTCGTTTTCTTTATTCTCTTCTTTCTAAACTCAATAAGTGATGATGCATTTTTAACCTGTAAACTTTCAAGATTACCATTAACAAAATCATAAGCCTCTTGGAACTTCTTATTTTTCCTTAAAGATTTACGACATTGTTCAATCGTATCATTCCAAACTTTATAACCCGATGGGAGGTTCTGCTCAAACGCATACTTATAAGCATCATCAACATTATTAATAACAATAACCTTCTGGCTTATAGCTTCAGACAACCCTTTAAAGAGAGCATTTGTAAATGCAAATTCAATAGGTTCGATTATGTATCTTTGATCCATTACCAGCCACCTTTAGTGAAAATATTAGTCCAGACAGCATTAACCTTTCCATTTCCTAATGCACCACCTGCTTTATCCATATCAAGTGGTCTGATTGGGTGGCCATTCTCTAACCCTTTCCGAGAAATTCCTTGGATTTCTTTCACTTGATTCAAAATAGCGCCTTTAGATTGATTAAGATCTATTTTATCTAAAGCATTTTTAACTGCTTGTGTATATCCATCATGACTTCCCTGATGCCTTGCCATCGCACTAGTGCCATCATCGACTCTTCTGAGGAAGATACCGTTTCCGGCATCGTCAATATAATATTTGATCTTCTTTAATGCTGGATGGTTAGCTAATTCTTTCGGGATTATATGGTGGGCTTGATGCCCAGTCCATTTCGTAGAACGCGGCAGTCCCATCGCCTCCATCATGTTCCTACCAAGTGTGGTAGAACATCCTGCTAAGCCTAATGGGTCGACCCATGACAGAGGATTATGTACATACCCGTAAGTATTCTCGCCCCCCGCCAGCCCTATCGGGTCCGGGCTTAAGTAACAGCAGGCCTGCGGGTCGTAGTAGCGGAAGCGGTTGTAGTGCAGCCCCGATTCTTCATCCAGAAGCTGGCCGGCGAAATTTAAACCGGGTTCTGGCTGGCTGTGGTTACGTGAACTAGATACGGGATAACGGCAATCTGTCTCTGCCAGAGGACTGGCTGACGCAGTGCGGCCTGACCGGGCAACCGCTGGCGATCAGCGTAATGCCCGGTCAGGTGGTGATTAGGATTCAGCAGGGGAATATATTGGCATGATGACAGGTAAAACAAGCCGGAAGATACCTTATGATCATTCCGGCTTGTTTTAGTTATTCGTAGATCCTGGCAGCCATTAATACGTCAGCAAGGACACTCCAACTGGCATTATCTGGGCATGGCTTATTCATATTCTTATAAAAACCATCCATGTCTTCCATCCATGAAGCCATCGCTTCTAAAAAAGATGGAAGATCATTATTCTCCCACTCATCAGGATTATTTCTTGCTTCCGAAGCCAAAGATAAAATTAATTTAATTAATTCATCTCTAGTTTCAACAGGATATAAATCATTTTCCATTTCAACCACCTATTATCTGTTTAATTCCATCACCTAATTTTAAAATGATGCTCTTACCTTCAGTTTTTGTTGTCATTTTCCACATTTGGCCTGCAACTTCTTTGGCTGTAGCCTATTGGACTGGTACGCTTTCAAGACCTGCTATTTTAAATGCGGCCAATCTTCGATGGTCTAGAGTCCATATTTTCCCTGTAGCATCCCGCCAAACCTTAATAGCAGGTAGATCCGCAGCTTTAAGTGTTCCATTTGCTAATGCAGCAGCGTTATCCAGAACAGTATGAGCTCCTGTTTGATTTTTAATTGAGCTTTGCATGTAGTGAATATCTTTAGGATTGAGATTACACCCAGCCAATCCCAGCGGATCTATCCATGTAAGAGGGTTTTTAACGTAGGCATACAGGTTCATCCCCCCCGCCAGCCCTATCGAGTCCGGGCTTAAGTAACAGCAGGCCTGCGGGTCGTAGTAGCGGAAGCGGTTGTAGTGCAGCCCCGATTCTTCATCCAGAAGCTGGCCGGCGAATTTTAAACCGGGTTCTGGCTGGCTGTGGTTACGTGAACTAGATACGGGATAACGGCAAGCTGTCTCTGCCAGAGGACTGGCTGACGCAGTGCGGCCTGACCGGGCAACCGCTGGCGATCAGCGTGATGCCTGGTCAGGTGGTCATTCAAGTACATCAGGATAATATACTGGCGTAACCACAGTTACAAATAACTAGATAGATCCTTCTTGGATCTATCTAGTCTTATATTAAATAGCTATTATTTTTTCTTGAGCAAAGCCAACAGGCCAATGCCCAGCATAATATATCCGCACAACATCCTCCCATCTAGTTCCTAGGTTTTGATACTTTTCAGATACATACTGCCTAAAAGCAAAGCATATTCCATTTCTTGCCGCCTGGCTAAAATCATGTGGCAAGCATATAAATTTATCTTTAGGTAACCCTTTAGTTGCATTTAATACTGCTTTATTTACTTTAATTCTAAGCTCTGCAAGCTCTTTAGATGTAGTTTGACCTTTATAAAATGGGTCATCTTGAGTTGGCGAGGTCGGAAGCCACTCAGCACTAGCATAAAGGCCATTAAACTCCACATCAGATGGATTAATGAACACCTTTTCAACATCTTTAATTAAAATAACATTTTCATTCTGGATGTCAGACACCCCCATATTTGAAAAGAATCTTGCCTTATCTATTTCTTCCAACACTTTATTAATATCAATCATATTAAAATCTCAAATCGGTTATGGTTCCTGGCGGTAAAGCTTTCCTACCTTGTTGGACTGTAGTACGAAGCACACCACCTGCTGCGTGCGGGCCAGGTATTCCAGGTAAAGAGTGGTTTGGTAATGTTCCATGTGTAGGCATTAAGTTCCACCATTTATTCGCCCCCCCACTTTCCAATGGAATTATATGATGCGGAGTTGCCCCAGTAGGCCAAACTCTTCCTGTATTCGCTTCCCATTGACTCATAAGATATTTTTGATCTCTCACAAATTCTTTACGTGACAACCTATTTTGGAAAGCACTACGTCTTTGAACTACTGGTAAATTACCTTTTAATATTTCTGCTTGCTTTGGAGTTATATGCCCTCCAGGTGACGCAACCTTATTAGCATCGGCAATAATGCGATCAAGAGTAGAACATCCAGCTAGCCCTAATGGATCTATCCATCCTAGCGGATTGTGAACGTAACCATAGGTGTTTAATCCCCCCGCCAGCCCTATCGGGTCCGGGCTTAAGTAACAGCAGGCCTGCGGGTCGTAGTAGCGGAAGCGGTTGTAGTGCAGCCCCGATTCTTCATCCAGAAGCTGGCCGGCGAATTTTAAACCGGGTTCTGGCTGGCTGTGGCTGCGTGAACTAGATACGGGATAACGGCAATCTGTCTCTGCCAGAGGACTGGCTGACGCAATGCGGCCTGACCGAGCAACCGCTGGCGATCAACGTGATGCCCGGCAAGGTGGTGATTCAGGTGCAACAGGATAATGTATTAGCGTAACAACAGATAAAAAAACCGGAAAGATCCAAATATTATCTCCCCGTTCTAATATTAGTCATCAATCATATCAAGAGATAACTGTGCTGCCTCTCGGATATCTTCATTCTTCGATTTTAGCGATATTTCCAAGCCTTTTTTTAGTTTGGCATCAGCGAATGCTGCTGATACTTGGGTAACCCAGTATCTTACATTGTCGGTTACAGATGGGTTTTCTAATGTTTTTTGTATTTCCAACACTACATCATCGCGATGGCATTTATAAAAAAAATCTTCTACTAATTGATATACTCCCCACCCATCTCCATTACCATAAGAGTTAAGGAATAATGAGATTGCCTCTTTGTCAGGATGAGCAATGAAAAACTTTCTTGCCTCATCATATTTATTAATTAGTTCTTGTGTTAAAACGTCATCATCCGGCATCGGTTGATTATGACGTAAGAAAGACAGCGCTTCATTTCTGTTCATATTCATAGCTCCATAGCTTTCCATAATGCTTTGTTTTGTTTGATTAGCTCAGACAACTGCCTATTAACAACGTCCTTACTATATCCAGCATTACGGAATATAGTTCTCAGGTCAACAATGTCTCTTGCTAGGTATTGCCTATTTGTTAAACCTCGGACAAACGGTTTTTTATATGTCCATGTTAATTCGTGCAGATCTTTACGCATGTTTATCGTTATTCCTCGAGCATGTGTCGTCGGACTAACAGCATTCTGAATAGCATGATGCGGTGTATGGGTTGGATTAAGACCACTCTTTATATTTGCTCCACGGACTTGGCTATATGTGCCAACAAATAAGTCCTCGCCTGGTTTCGCTAACGGTGGTTTAAGTTTACCAGCGTTTGCCAGTGGACAAGCTGCCAACCCTAAGGGATCTATCCATCCCAGCGGGTTATGTACATACCCGTAAGTATTCTCGCCCCCCGCCAGCCCTATCGGGTCCGGGCTTAAGTAACAGCAGGCCTGCGGGTCGTAGTAGCGGAAGCGGTTGTAGTGCAGGCCCGATTCTTCATCCAGAAGCTGGCCGGCGAATTTTAAACCGGGTTCTGGCTGGCTGTGGTTACGTGAACTAGATACGGGATAACGGCAATCTGTCTCTGCCAGAGGACTGGCTGACGCAGTGCGGCCTGACCGGGCAACCGCTGGCGATCAGCGTGATGCCCGGCAAGGTGGTAATTCGGGTTCAACAGAGTAATATACTAGCGTAGCGACATATAAAATGGCCGGAAAGATCTAAAGAGATCCATTCCGGCCATTTATTTTTACTTCATCTCTTTTTTCTTGGATAAATAAAAGTCAAGATACTTCTTCGGTCTTTCTTTAAATGCACGAGCCTTACCATAATTATAGGCATCGTCAAAGTATTTATATGATTCATCATATTGCTCTAACTCATAACAGACCATTCCCAGGTCGATTGATGGTGCTGTATCTATATTAGAGCTTGTTGCTTTAAGTTGCGCCTCACCCCAATATTTTGCACTTTCAAAATCTGACCGATTAAAATATGCAGTATAAAAAGAACCTGATAACCATGAACTTAACATTTCCCATTCCAATTTTGGTTCCGGCAGTAACTCCCATGCCTCTTGATAATTTTTCAATGCAGAGTCAAAGTCACCATTCGTACTGTAAACATTCCCAGCCTCTATGATAGATACTATTTTTTCTTCTAATTCCAGGTTATCTTCTGCAAGCTCTTTCATACACCCACCTATTAAAAATATTGTGACATTTCTGCTGGCCCAATAAAATCACTTGGATCTCTATATCTATCAGGCAATTTAGCACCTTGAGAACGGTTATGCCCAAAATATTCTAATTCATAATTTTTGGAATCTCTCATAAAGGCTCTAACTTCTTTAGATTTCGGGCCATAATAACCGCCTTTCTGATTCCAATATTTAACAGCATCTGTTAAGTGAGCCATATCAGCATCCTGAACGCGATACCATTTATTATCCGTTGAACTTTTAAACCTCATATCACTACCAGCACCACGAATACGACCTTCACCACGCATTCGTTCAATAACTTCTCTGCCAGTCTTGCTATTTTTGCCTGGGGTTCTTCCCATATTATTTAGACGACAGGATGCCAGCCCTAGCGGATCAATATATGTCAGTGGGTTCGGAACGTAACTATATAAGTTCATCCCCCCCGCCAGCCCTATCGGGTCCGGACTTAAGTAACAGCAGGCCTGCGGGTCGTAGTAGCGGAAGCGGTTGTAGTGCAGGCCCGATTCTTCATCCAGAAGCTGGCCGGCGAATTTTAAACCGGGTTCTGGCTGGCTGTGGTTACGTGAACTAGATACGGGATAACGGCAATCTGTCTCTGCCAGAGGACTGGCTGACGTAGTGTGGCCTGACCGGGAACCGCTGGCGATCAGCGTGATGCCTGGCAAGGTGGTGATTAGGACTCAGCAGGGTAATATATTAGCGTAACAACAGATAAAAAAGCCGAGAAGAACTAAAGAGGATCTTCCCGGCTTTAGTCTAATTGGCGTTGTATATATCGTGCAAATCTTTATCTTCGTTTAACACGACAGACAATTCATTATCTTTCTGATAAGTCAAAACCAACTCCCCTTTATTTTCATCATCCTCTATAGCACGAACGCCATCGATAACACATAGCATACCGAATAAAGCATCATCGGCAACAAGCTTGATTATCTGTTTTATAAATTCTTTAGCCTCATCGGCCTGTGAATTATAAAAGCCGGATAAATCAACCAGTTCCTTTGATGGCTTTTTACCTGGTGGGGATTCCAGTATAGATATTATATCTTCTACCGCGGCATCTTTAACAACAAGGTTTAATATATCTACAAACTTATTAGCATCCATTTAACTTACCTTAATTTAGTAAACGCCTCAGGGAACATTTCTTTATTGAGCCTGATAAGATCTTTAATGGCTGAAGGTGGTGCATTGGTATAGTTACGAAGATCTCGTATATCTTTCGCTAATAAATCCCTTGGCGTTCCTGTAAAAGTACCTTTAGTTGTTGGTATTAATTTATGTTCAGCTCTCGGAACAGCCATTGATGGTGCAGTCTTTGGGTCATAACCAGATATAACCTGGCCTGCAGGGTGTTTCTGAGTAACATGGTGAATATCTAATCCATCACCAACTTTTGAACGCCGCTGTAAATCATCAAAAGTTCCTACTTCATATTTTTGAGTATGGCACCCCGCCAACCCCAGTGGATCGATCCACGTTAATGGATTTGGTACATACGCGTATAAGTTTAATCCCCCCGCCAGCCCTATCGGGTCCGGACTTAAGTAACAGCAGGCCTGCGGGTCGTAGTAGCGGAAGCGGTTGTAGTGCAGCCCCGATTCTTCATCCAGAAGCTGGCCGGCGAATTTTAAACCGGGTTCTGGCTGGCTGTGGTTACGTGAACTAGATACGGGATAACGGCAATCTGTCTCTGCCAGAGGACTGGCTGACACAGTGCGGCCTGACCGGGCAACCGCTGGTGATCAGCGTGATGCCCGGTCAGGTGGTGATTAGGATTCAGCAGAGTTGTATGTGCACTGACATTTCATAATTAGCAGGAATGATCCTGAGAGGATCATTCCACGCCAGAAGAGAGTTAGCCAACATTCTCCCTCTTAACTAATCTTCCATCATCAAGTGTCAGATAGTCTCTCTTATCTCCATGTGTGATCTCCACATATTCATTAACCACAACTGCATCAACAATTCCACAAAGGTAATGCCAAAAAGACTTTTTGGCATTATTATAAAGAAGCACCCCCCACTCACATGGAATTAAATAGCGCTCTTCAGGGAGATGAATAACATCATACACAATGCCGCCAAGGCGTGATATTTCAGAACGAGCTTCTTCTGTAAAAACTATTAACCCATCATCTTTTTCACCTTGAGATGCATTACAGTCTGGACATCTTTCCAGATCCGATTCATAGCTAGAATAACAATTTTGACATGTGGTATATTTCATCAACCCTCTCTTATTTAATTGGAATACTAGATGTAATAACACCTGGACCAGTACCACCAATATGCGGATCAACATGGTCTGTAATAACACGTATTTTTTGTGTTACCCCATTTTGGGTCGATGTGCCTTCAAATACCTTACCAAAGAACCCTTCCCTATTAGAAATGACTTGATTTGCAGGATTATTAGCGACCTCCACAGTAGCATGCGCAATATCTCTATTGCTCCACTCCGATGGGAATGGTGAACCTTTTTGCCTTTTAGGCTTCATTGATGCATATGGTTCTTGCTTAGGAGGACCGACATGAGGAGAGTGCCTTCTTAATATATGACGAAGTGAGCCAAACGAGAACTTATAGCCATCATTACCAGCATTTCCTACAGGAGGACACGTCGCTAGTCCCAGCGGATCTATCCATGTAAGTGGATTTGGTACATACGCATATAAGTTTAACCCCCCCGCCAGCCCTATCGGGTCCGGACTTAAGTAACAGCAGGCCTGCGGGTCGTAGTAGCGGAAGCGGTTGTAGTGCAGCCCCGATTCTTCATCCAGAAGCTGGCCGGCGAATTTTAAACCGGGTTCTGGCTGGCTGTGGTTGAGCACTTTCGCCAGCGCTGCGCCATATAACGAATGGTTGGCGCGTTGCCAGACGCGTTTTCCTGCGGGGTTAAAGAGCGCGAGGGGTTCCCCCGTTGGGGCGCTGACCGCGTAGTGAGTTTCGACTTCGCCTACCTCGCCCTCACTGACTCGGCATTCCTGTTGCGCTATCAGCTCCCAGCCATTAAACACCCAATGTCGGATTTTTTGCAACTCGCCCTGTCGATAATCGCGAATTTCAGCAATAACATCACCGTCCCATAAATAGCTCACACGGATGCCTTGCTGTTCACAGGTTTTGCTGATACGGCGCCCAAAGGCATCGTAACGGTAGCGCCAGCTATCACCATTTTGTTTGCGCAATTCCACCAGCTGGTTCTGGCTATTCCAGATAAATCGCGTGTATTCCGGTCGGAAGCCTTCCTGTTGCGTACGGCGCGCCGTCATTCGGCCAGCGGCGTCATATTCATAAAGCTGATTACCAAGACGATTTAAACGATGGCCGCGGTGATAAATTTCATCCTCTGCGCCGCACTGTTGATCGCCCACCCGTCTGGGTAGTGGATAGCCGCTGGCGTCATAACGGTAATGCTCGCGCAGTTGATTACGTTCGCTGACCGAAATCACCTGTCCGTTGCCATTGACAACATAATTCAGTCGTTCAACATCATCGTTGATCGCAACCAACTGCAAACCAGCGTCATACTGATATTCGCGATCCAGTTCGGCCAACGTAGGCTGAGGAATGTCACTCAGTTCTTCCTGTCGGAATACCCGCGTATTGCGGCCTGCGCGTTGATGGATAACCTGCCCCATCAGGTCGTATTGCTGACGCAGCATAAAACCCGCCGCCGCTTCGCGTCCCGCTTCCTGCCCCGCGGCATCCCGCTGTAGCTGTAAACTTTGTCCGGCTGGCAATTCCAGCTGAATAAGCTCACCGGTGCGGTTTACGCCAATACGAGTCAGCCAACTGCCCGACTCGTGCCCAACACTGGTAATTTCTCGTTCCAACGTCTGGTTATCCGGATAACGACGCAGAATTTCACCGGCTACCTGAATCTCGCGAATCGGTCTATCCTGTTCGTCATACTCAAAGTGCAAAGTACTATCCGGTGCGGTAACGCTCAGCAAACGCCCCATCATATCGTATTGATACTGCGTCGCTCCTTCCGGGTTGCTCTGGGTCAGTAAGCGCCCGCAAGGGTCGTAGCTATAATGCGTGATATTCCCTAGCGCATCCTGCTTCTGGCTACAATTTCCCTCGGCATCGTAGCGGTAATACCACACCGCATCGGCGTAATCCCGTTCCTCTATGACCCGCCCTTCGCTATCCAACGTATAGCGGTAGGATTCGCCTTGGGGATTAGTCACTGCTATCAGTTGTAGCGTGTCAGCATCGTAGCGATAGCGCCAGATATGGCCTTCACCGTCGCGGCGGGAAATCGGTAGGTCAAAAGCGCCGTATTCCACCGTCCAACTAACCCCGTTGGCATCATGATATTGGGTCAGATTACCGTGACGATCGTGGGTAAAGTGCTCCTGACTGTTGTTCGGGCGATCGCTTACCGCCAGCCGTTGATGCCTGTCATAGCGCCAGCGCCATAAGGCTCCGCCAGGGGTGCTGAGAGTTTGCAGATTATCCCGGCTGTCGTAACGCAGATTCATCACCCGCTGTTCTTCATCGAAAATGCGGAACAGACGCTGGTGATGATCGTATTCCATTCTGCGCTGGCTACCGTCGCTGTGAATTTGCGTAGTCACCAACCCAAATTCATTACGTTCCAACGTGATACTGCTGCCGTCTGGTGCGGTAAAACTTTGGGGGTTCCCTTTTTCATCATACTGTTGCAGCCAGGTACGCTCTAACGGATCGGTAATGCCGAACAGTCTTTGGCTATCGTCATAACTGTATTGCCAGCAGGCGCCCATAGCGTTAGTAAATGAAGTCACCAGACCGGTATCTTTAAGGTAGCTCAGGGTAATTTGATGGCCTGAAGGAGTGATCTGCGACAACAGATTGCCGTAACTGTCGTACTCGTATCGGGTGATATTTCCGGTGGGAGAACGAACCTCGGTCACCTGATTCATCGGAGTAAAATAAAACTCGGTGGTTGCTCCTTGCGGGTTACTGACTCGCGTCAGCCCCGGCAAATAGTCAAAGTGCACCGGGTAATAACCGTCTGCGCCTATGCTGTCGGTACAACGTCCTTGCGCATCATAATGATATGCCGTCCAGGTTTGATCATTATCATGCCAGCGACTGATCCAACCCTGCGCGTTATATTCATAGAAAAGATGGTAGAACTCGGTGCTATCCGCTTCCGCCATAAAACCGCTGTCGTGATAGCGATAACTCGCCAGAACATCATATAAACCTTCGTCGGTGCGGCGAATTTCGGTCAGTTGCTGCGACGCATTCCAGATCAGCGTCAGTTCCGAACCGTCGCTGTGACAAATGCGTGTGAGCTGTTGCCTTTCGTCATAACAAAAATCGATATGATTGCCGTTAATGTCCTGATGAGCGCTAAGCAGAAATTTATTCCGATCCTTTTGCCCGACTAAGGCGAAATGACGCTGAATACCGCTGCGGCGATCCGTCAGGATGACACCCTTGTTGCCGCGCGTCACAGTGAAATCAGGGTGATCCGGATTAAAACTGAACGCATAGCCATCCGGTAGCGAAAAGTTCAGAGAACTGCCTTCCTGAGTGAAAATCTCAATACTGTCATTTTCAGGATCGATAACCGCGTATTCGCTGAAGCTATCCGCCCAATTAGCCCCTAATACCCCAAAACAGCCCTCAGCCCAGGTTCGGGTAAACGCCAGCGACAAGGTTTGGCCTAACATCAGATCGGTACGCTGCTCGACCAATTGACCAGTGACCACGTCAATAGGGTCACCCTTGACGAATTTCTTACCCGCTTCAGTAAAGCGTGCTATGCCTTTATGACTTTTAAATGCGGCAGTTACGCAAGATAAGGTTTTACCCGCGCATATTTTCGCAGCCTGTTTAGCACCCATGATTGCGCCTTTGGCTGCGGCTTTACTCCCCGCTTTGGTAAACAGTTTTGCTGTGCCGGTTAATAGACCTTTACTCGGTGGAACCAAGAATTCTACGGCGACCAGAATGGCTTTTTCCAGCATAGAAAATTCTTCGGCCACTTCTAGATAGCCACCCTGACCGGAACCGATAAATACCGTAGATGCGCCGGATTTAATGGTTGGACCGCAGGTCAATTTGTCCCCCACCCGCGCCGAGGGCATACCGTTGATGGCAACGCTTTCGCTGCCTTGGGCGATAGTCGCCGGCGCGCTGTGTTTGCTACACATAGCGGTATCGCCGGTTGCACGGGCAGCCGCTTTACCTTCGATAAATACATCGCCAGAGCCGCTGAGTAGAACGCCGTCCGTCGGGCCAACGCTGTCTACCATCGCGCTGACCGCCGAACTGGCCTTACTGATTATCCCTCCCATAGCAAAAGTCCCAGCTGTGCCTAACGCCAGTACTGCCACGGTCGCCAACCCACCGGTGCCCACCACCACCGCAGCAGCCACCGCAAAAATAGCTACGCTAATGAGTGCCCCAACCACGGCTCCGGCTAATGCACCGAGAAAACTGGCATGCTTGATAGGATCGCCCAATCGCGCCGCAGCCGGTCCGGGCGCGCCGGAACTGACCGGTTTGGGGCTGGCATGAATGGCCCCAACTCGGGCAATTCGCTGCACAATATCATCTGTTAACGACATGAAACGCCTCCCGCGTTACACACTTTTACGCAGCCTGGTAGCTATAAATAATCGCCAGCAACGCTGTTTTTTGGCTCTCCGCCAGTACTTTTGGTGAGGTGATGGTGAAGGTCAGTAACTTGGTGCCACGCACCTGCATCACCACGCTTTGGTGCATTTCCCCTTCGGGGCTTTTCCAAAAATATTCCAGCAAACGAGCCGGTTGTTCGCTCAACGTGACGGTCGTAAGGCTGCGCTCTTTATAACCGGGCAGACTGGTTTGAAATTGCTCGATAACCTGCGCGTAGTAACTTTCGTTATCCAGCCCGACCGGAACCGCCATACGGCTTACCACTAAATTGATTCCGCTGTCGTCGGGGGCAATAAACACATTCATGGTTTCATCGCGCCAGTTGGCTGGAATGGCTAAAGTGCCTTCATTGATTAGGTAAGCAGGGTGAGTCATATAGTCGCTCCGTGGCTTATAATTATTTGGTGAAGAATGTTCGTTAATTGAGGTTTATCGGGTTGCCTTTCAGCGTAATACTGGCGCCCTCAATGGTGATATTGCCTGCATTATCCAAAGTAATACTGGCACCGGCGGTGCCGATCTGAATCCCCTCGGCCGAAGACTGAATCATGATGCTGCCGGTGACTTCCAGACTGCTACTACCCTGAACCATGATGCGGCGCTGCTTGGTGATAGAAGTCACTTCGTTACCCGCAACTTCTTTATGACGATCGTTACGCACAGAAATCACCTGATCGTGACCGACGCTTTCGGTGTGATCGTGAACCACGGTGGTCACCCGATCGTTAAGCACATTGGTCGTCATATCTTTCTGCGCATGCATAAACAGCCCTTCACTGTTTTTCTCATCTTCGAAACGCAGTTCGTTAAAACCGTCCCCTTTGTGGGTTTTGGATCGGAACGCCATTTGGGTTTTACTGCCCGGCAGGGTTCCCGGCGGGATGTTATTGGCGTGATAAGTGCGCCCCGTCACGATAGGCTGATCCGGATCGCCATGAAGGAAATCCACCACCACTTCCTGACCAATACGCGGAATGGCTAACATCCCCCAACCTTGTCCGGCCCACGGCTGCGTTACCCGAATCCAGCAGGAACTGTTATCGTTGGATTTGCCATAGCGATCCCACAAGAATTGCAGACGAATTCGCCCGTATTGATCGCAGTAAATCTCCTCTCCCGGCGGCCCTACTACCATGGCGATTTGCGGGCCATCAACTACCGGTTTTGGCAACGGCGTTGGCCGCCAGCTTTGACTGGCCGGAATAAAGCTAAAGCTGTTAAACAGCACCGTCCCCTGATCGCCAGATTCCTGTTCCAGTGCCTGCATCTGCTTGCCGTGATGCTGAATGCTGACCAACTGCCATTTACGATTGAGATCGGCCCGAGGGTGGCTAGTCAGGGTAAAGAGCTGACCCGGTTGCAGCCGGAAATCATTACTTTCTCCCTGCCCAAGGTTGGCATCATTACGCAGGGCCTCCAACCGATAGCGAGTGAAATCCTGCCCGTGCTGTTCGTCTTTAAAACGACCGGGAAAATCGAAGTGCTCGTAGTCTGGACGCTGATTTTCCAGCTCTCGTGCCTGTTCGTTGAATTCCGCCGCCCAGTTTGGATTTTTAAAGGTGTAATCCTTTAACTGCACGCTGGCAGTCCGCACCTGCGCGCTGCGTTTAAAAGTGTTGATGCTGAGTTCTTTGGCCTGCGCCGCTTTGGTCGGGTTGTAAGGCAAAACGGCTCCCGGCGGTAGAGAGCCGACATCATCGGCAAAAATCAGCGTGTTCTTACCGTTGGCGAATTCAAAGTAGTAAAACATCCCTTCTTCGGCGGTAAGTCTCTGAATAAAATGGAAATCAGACTCTTGATACTGCACGCAGAATTCGCGTTCTGGGTGCGGATTACGCAAAGCGAAGGCGAAGTCATTGATACCGTTCTCTTTCAGAAGCGAAGAAACGATGGTCTGAATGGATTGCTGCTGGAAAATACGGGAGTTATGACGTAGAGAAGTACGCCAAAAATCGGGGCGAATCACCATGCTGTAGCGCGTCTGACGAAAACCGGTATCGCCCTGTTCAAAGCTGGAGACCATACCGGTAATGCTGCGTTGCAGCTCGCCTTCACGCCAGATAAACAGGGTGGCCACTTCGTCTAGCACCGCGTCAAACGCAATGGCAGGATCGGCGCTGGCCAGACCAACGTGTAAAATAAAAGGTGATGACAATCCTTCGCTCAGGCTGAAATCCACCACCACGAAAGTCTGCTCCGGCAAACCACCGGCGGTTAGCGTAAATTGCAGCCCCGAAGGCTGTTTTATCCCGCCCAGTAAACCCGCTGCGCCGCTGAGGCCAGCTGCCGAGCCAGCCATCGCCGCCGCACGCCCGACGGTATTTTTGGCGCTATTCATCGCGCCGGTCGCTTGTGATGCTGCACCCTGTACGGTTTTCATCGCTTTAGATGCTGGGCCAGCAACGATATTTTGGGCAGTATCCAAAGCTCCGCTGGCGCTTCCACCGATATTTTTCGCCGCATCTACGCCTTTTGAGGCCATGCCCGCCATATTTTTCGCGGTATCCATCGCTTTCGAAGCCATACCGGAGGCATTTTTCGCGGTATCTACGGCTTTGCTAGCGGTTCCTGCCACTTTGGATACTTTCTCTGCCGCACGCCCCACGCTGCCACCGGCGACGCTGGCCACCATGCCAGCGCCGTCCGCCAGACCGGAAACGCCATCAACGGCTGCGGCTCCTAATGCATCGCTTGCGCCGGTTTTATCTTTTTTCTCATCACGACTAAACATGGTTATCCCTTCTCGTCGGCGTTAATGGGCTGGCTCAGTTTGAACCGTCAGTTGGTGGTAGCGGCTTAGTAAGGCATCGAAGCGGTCATCAATTTGTTTGATCAATACCGGCGAGACGCCTTTCTTCTGCTCCCGTTGCGCAGAGAACTGGCGCAATAGCTCTTCCAGCGGGATTTCGCTGTTAAGGTTGTTTTGAATGCGATAGAGCGCAGTTTTTAAATAAGAAATGGTCAGGCTGCCTTTCTGTTTTTCCTGCTCTAACAGTTTTTCAGAAAGCTGCTGAACGCCCATTTTGGCCTGATAGTAATGAGCGGAATCCTGATTGCTGCCCATTCTGGCTTGCAGTTGCTCCTGCCAGCGTTGGCTGACCCCGGTTTGCCGGGCATCTGCAGGCCATAGCTGCTGGGCGGTTTTCATTAGCGCATCTGGCCCACCTAACACTTCCAGCGGAGAACGTTTAGCCAGCCGATCCATTTGCTCGCCATAGGTCTCCAGCTCCGGCTGGTGTAGCCACAGTAAGGCTGAACCTTCAGGCTCAGCGGCCACAGCAGCCAGCTGTTGCGCCATTGGCCGCACTTGCATCAGATAGACCCCTGCGGCGATCAATAGCGAAAAACCGATGCCCAAATTGAAACCTCGCAGCGCCGACATACGCTTGGTCGGCACAAAGCGCACCTGCACTCGTGCATGTTCCAAATCGTCATGCTGTGGCTGGGGTGGCGCGGGTGGCACTTCCCGCGATGACGGGGCATCATCCGAAGCGGTCAGATACACCAACGGCGGCATTTGATAGGCCTGGATGGACGGCGCGGCGGCTTCAGTGGCTCGCTCCAGTTTTTTCGCGGTGTTTTGCATCAGATACAACATATTTTCGATGCGCGGCACTCGGCTCAGTTGCACCTGCTGCAGCTTATCGATCATGAGCTGCAAGGCACGTTCGGCGCGATAAATCAGTCGTAAATCTTCACTGCTGAACACCTGCTGACGCAACAAGTGACACAGTCGCGCGGTGAACCATTCCAGCATTTCAATACGTGCCAGCGGTTTTTCCGGCCACAAACGATCCCATTCGCTGACAATCAGGCTGGCCAACAGCTCGCAGCCTTCGGTGAAACCTGTCAGCCCATTCAGTTGAGTACGCGCCAGGGTGTAATACACGCCGGTTTGCAGATCGACGCCGTTACTGCGAAACAGCGTTAAGGCTAAAGACTCAATTAGCCGCCAATTAACCTGTGGCTGCGAGGGATGATTGGCTTTGTTAATTTCTTCACGGATCGCGGTGAATTCCGGCCATTGGCGCGGATCGCCACCGGTGCGGATAACCAATCCCTGTTTATTGTCGCTCACTAAAACTCTTCCTTAAAAAAAGCCCGACGACGCGCGTCGGGCATACTCATTAATAGAGCGTGTCCGGTAATTTGAATTTACTAAACAGTCCGCCAGCAAAGGGGTTATCCGACTCATCAACGGTAATGCGATAGGTCATATGGCCGCCGTCAACGTTAAAGCGCACATCGAAGGAATCTTCCCGTACATTGGTCAGTTCACCGGCGTTAATCAGCCGTAACTGTGCCCATGGGCCGCTAAAGGCGATGCTGCGCGGCGATTTACCAGAAGCGTCCGGCACCAGAGTGATTTTGCTTTCCACACCCGAGCGCATGGAGTTAGGCCACACCAAATGCACCTTACTGCTGCGGCCGTGGGCGTAATCCAGCAATTGCCCGTCTAGATTCAGCACGCTGCGCCGTTTATTGACCGCCAGCGCCACCGGTTCAATAGCGAACTGCGTGCCTAACCCGTTCTGGCTGCTAAAGAAAGTCTCACGAATTTTCTGCGCTACCTGTAACTGTTGCAGGACGTCATCACGGATCAGCAACTCGCCGTCGCTGCCGTTGGTCAGATTGTTTTCGACGAAAGGTTTGAGGTTTTGCTGATAGAAGTTGTCCAGCACACCTTTTGGCGCGAAGAAACGTTCAAACTCGCTCAGCGGCACATCCTGTGTCGATTCAGGATTAAACGGATAGCGGCCCGCCAGATAGGTGCGATACTGTTTCACTACCGTGTCGTTCCATTCCACTTCCAGCGATTGAATCGCTTCCATCATAACAACATGCCAGGCTTGCTCCGCCAGATCGCCCACCCAACGATTCAGCGGCTCTGGGAGGTTTTTGGCCAATTGCTGTACTTCAAAAATCGGGTCGCTGTTATTTTGATCCAACCGAAGCTGAACCGCTTTCAACGCCGCTTTCCCCGGTACCGGCGAGTTCTGAATCGCCAGCATGTAGCGATGCAAATCCGTCAGTTTTTGATAGACGCTTTGCAACGTACTGCCTTTATCACCGTGTTCAATCAGCGCAGCAGTTTCCGGCGCAAACTCGCGGTTAATCCGCGACATCAGGCGGTAATCCGGCTGTTCCAGCAGATCTTTGGCATCAGCTTCGCCGCTGGCGGCAGGTAATTGCGTGTTGTTGCTCAGGGTTTGTAGCGCTCGACGGATCGGCTGTTCACCGCTGATCACTTGCTCAATGGCAGCGATCGCCTGTGGCAGATCCTCAAACTGACGGATCTCCAGGTTGTTGATCGCCGCACGCCATGCGGCGGTGTAATCGCCCAGATACTGCTCGGTAATCTGCCGCTGAATTTCTTTGCGATCGGTATCGCTGTATTCCACGTTTTTCGACAAACTCAAAACCCAGCTATCCATACTGGTCAGATCGATCAACTGGTCATTTTGCTTTACGAAGTAGCTTTGCAAGCCCTGACGCGTCAGGAACTGCGGTACCATCAGCAGATCTTCGTTATTGGCTACAAAAATGCCATCGAAGCTGGCACCGATTTGATCGCGTAGATTCAACGCAGGCGGTAAAACATCCTGCCCTTTGATACGTAGGTTTTGGTACACCCGCTGATACAGAGACAGTTTACTGAGTTCCTGCTGCGCGGCTTTTACCGCCGGAACATATGGCGCGAAATTCTGAATCGACTGCACATCGCCGTTATCCCGGCTGCGTTTCCAGTCGGTATGCTCCAACGCGTAATCCAGATGATCCATCAGCTGATTTTGCAGATTACGCTGGCCGTTAAACTTCTCGCTCCAGCGGTTACGCATATACTGCTCCACCAGCCCTTTATTACGACCGCTGCCGTCTTCCAACATGCGCATCACGCGCAGGATTTCCAGTTTCTGCTCACTGCCCGCCGGCGCAGCTTTTAGCTGAACCAATAACCCGCTCATCAGCGATGGCAAGAAGCGCTGCTCCAACAATTGCAGATAGGTATTTTCGACGTAAGGCCCAATTTTGCTGCCTTGATACAACCCCAGATCCGCTAACAGGCTATTGCGCTCATGGTAGTTACCGTAGGCCAGTGTTGCCTGCCGAATCGGGTCAAGCAGCGGTAACTGTAGGTTGCCATATTGGTCTTCACCTTGCGGAGGCGGAATTTCCAAGAAGGTTTTAGCCTGAGTCAACACCACTTGTCCGGCCCGATAGTTACTTTGATAATACTGATGCCAACCGAATAGCAACCCGACAATCGCCACCGCTCCGCAGGCGCTGAATACCATCATGCGGCGACGAGAATTGCGCAGCCATTGGCGACTTTCACCGGCCAGATTTGGCTCGGCCAGCAGGACATTATTAAATAATCCTTTGGCGAAATAAGAAGAAGTGTCACCCACCGGCCAGGTCGGGAATGCCTGCGGCCCAAGGTGATACTGCACCGCCGCCGATTGGGTAAACAGGTCGTCCATTTGTCCACGCTGCTGAGCCGAGGTCAGATAAACCCCGCGGAGCAGCGCCGGTTTGCTATCGCCGCTAAACAGCATACGATCGAGCATTTGCAGCACGTAATCATGCAAACCGTGAATCTGACGGGTAAAACTGAATAGCTGCGGGCGCTGATCGCTATCCACACCGTTAAACATCATCTCCGGCATGGCGTTGTTTAGTTGTGCCATCCACTGTTGCCAGAATTGATTCAACTCGCTGCGCCAGTGATCTTCATCCTGCGTATTCAGAGTGAAAGTCACGCCTAAAATCGCTTCGCGCTGGGTTTTATCCAACGACTGATACATCGCCTCAAAGCCGTACAGCAAATCCAGCTTGGTCAGCACCAAATAGACTGGAATCTGGCTGTGCAGCGTCATTTGCACATCGTGCAGACGCTGGCGCATATGGTCGATATAACTTTCCCGCCGATCTTTATTGGCGGTCAGCAACTGATAAACATCGACTGTAACGATGATGCCGTTGAGCGGTTGACGCTTACGGTTATGTTGCAGCCAGCCCAGCAGTTCCTGCCACAAGCGAGAATAAAGCTGAGGTTTGCCTTCCTCTCCTTGATCCGGTTGCTCGATAAGCTTTCCGGTCGGATCGACAACCACCGCTTTTTCACCGGCCCAGCAGCGCACCTGTAGCTGTGCGGCGTCATCGCCTTTACTGGCGTCGGGGCTGTAGATTTCCGTCAGTTTATAACCTTCCCGCAGCAGCGTAGTTTTACCGCTCTGTTCGGTACCCAACATCAGATACCACGGCAGCTGATACAAATAGCGTGGCGTGTTGAGATAGCGCTGTAGCTGCTGCAACCAGCGAGACAGATAACCGTTCTGCCGATCCAAATCGATTTGCACCGGATCTTCTTCCCGCTGCTGTTGATCCAGTTGGAGTTTTTCTAATTCTTGCAGCCGTCGCGTAACTCGCCACGTCAGCCAGCACACCGCAACCAATACCAGCACAGCCGTCACCAGCCAACGACTCAGCTGTGATTCTAGCGGATGCTGTTCCCCCATTTGCCACAGTGGCCCCCACAGCCAAATCACTACCAAAGCGATGCACCAGAGCAGCCCCAGCAATATCGGTATTGAAGACTTAAAACGCGGAATAATGGGCTTCAATAAACGTAAAAATGAAGGCATCTTTGGCATTTTGGGTATTGAAGGCATTTTCATTGATTAACATTCCTGTGTCGCATCGTGGCTGTCATGAGTTCTGCCGCCGCTGTTTTTCTGATAACCCGGCAAAGAGCGAAGGCTCCCACTCCGGTAATGACAACTGTTTCCCTGCCAAATAAAGGCTCTGATACTGCTGTTGCGCCATTGCCGCCAGCCCGGCCTTTTCCAATAATTGCGCACTAAGCAACTGGCTATAGAAACGATCCCGAGGTTCAGTTTGTTGCTGTTGCTGTTGATCAACCGCAGCCAGAGCCGCTTCCAATCCCTGTTGCTCATAGCACTGCCAGATATCATTCTGATCCTCACGGGCGCTACCGGTAGTTACCGTCGTTTCCTGCGGTTGCAACCAAGCGGCGGTTTCCACAGAGAGAAACGGGGTTTTATCGGTAAAGCTCAGTTCCCGCAGGGCAGGCAGGCGAGCCAGGAAAGCGCGAAGCTCGCTTTGAATCGCCTGCGCCACCAGCGGATAACCCAAACGTTCAGCCACCTGCGCCGACAGAAAATGCCCGTCCAGCCAATAAGGAGCCAGCGTCAGGCTTTGCTCGATTTGCTGCCACAGCGCTAAATCGGCTGCCGGTAACGCAGCCTGATAGCTGGCGGTGCGATCCGCTGAAACGGCGGCCAGCGGCGTGCGGCCATCGCTCTGAGACTGAGGCGGCGTGGTGATAGTGCTAAAGACCGCGTGGCGTCGGAGTCGGTAGCCGCTGTCGCTGTCCGGATGGCGTTCACACAGCAAATCCGCCACTTTCAGCAGCGTTTGCCGCCACGCACGATCGCTGGAACTGTCCACCGTGACGCTGGCAATCGGCGCTTCCGTAACCGGCGCATCGACAGAAGAAACCGGCGCGCTGCCGCTGGATAAAGACGGGCTGCTGGTCTGCGGTGTATCCGCAACCTGAGGTTCTGGCTGATAGCGATAGGGGAAACTCAGCTCATCCACTTCTTTCGCCAATTGAGGCTCACTTTCGTGCCAACACTGTGCCAGTCGCGCCAGTTGCCCTAAAGCTTCCAGCCGTTGTTCACCGGTGGCTCGTTGGCTAAAAAGACTGGCTGCGGCGTCGAAACGTTTAACGATCTGCTGTGCCAAACGGCGTTTATGCAAACCATTGTGCGGCCAGGCTTCGGCCCAAAAATGGCTGACGTAATCACAAAGCAATTGCATCGCCAGCAAGATATTCTGCGGTTCGCCACCGTGCTGCAAAGTACGCAACAGGTGGGTCAGTAAGCGCATGTCTTTGCTTTCTTCGGACAGCAGCGTCATCGCCTGCTGCTGCAATTCAGCAATATTCAGACTGGCGTGGGTAAGCGAACCCAGCTTCACCATTTCGCCGTCGATAAACTCCCAGCGCGGGTTATCGTCTTTGAGCGCCAGCGCTGCGCGCCCGTCGGCTAACGGGGCTAGCAGCAAATTCCGCCAGGGATGTTGGGCGATAGCATTCATATCAACTTCACCAATGACAAGCGCTGCGCAGTGGCTTGATCGCCTCTGCCAGCGAGGAAATGTTGAAGGTCAGCCGCACTGCCGCCCCTTGTTTTGAGCTGATGGCCAAGGTTTCTCCATCCAGCAGTCGTTTGATTTCATCAATACCGGCCAGCCCGCGACTGGCTTCCAGCAGGAAACCCTCTTCGCGAACAAACCATTCGGTATCGAATTTAGTGCGGTCGGTAACAAAGGTGAGCGCGCCTTCGCCTTCCTTTTGCGGCGCAACCAGTGCCACCTGCATGCGGGTGATGTTATCGATACAGCTAAACATCAGAACCGGACGCGGAGGCGGCATTCCTATCGCCGGCGTGGTGATAATCACGGTCGGATTGTTGCCAGCGGACTGGCGGGTCAGAAAAGCCAGGGAATGTGCCTCCCGCCCTTTTTCCTGCACCATGGCACGACGCCAACCCGGCCCCATCATTCGGTCATCGGTTACGCCAACCGGACTGCTGGCCTGATCGTAACAAGCTAGTCGAACCAAGGGAGACGGCTCATTGCGACACTGAGTCAGCGCCGATAACTGAGGTGATTGTTGGGTAACGGTAGGTACATCTTCTGCAGCCATCAGACTGTGGCTGCAAGCCAATATCAATGTGGCTGTTAATATCAACTTTTTCATAACTGAAACCGATACTTAGCCAACTTATAGGCGAGCGTGCGTGGTGCCATATTCAGGCTGGCGGCGATGCGTTTTTTATCCGTGCCGTACATGCGCTGACGCTGACGCAAAATGGTGCATTCAAACTCTTCCACCGCTTCGGTCAGATCGTCTATTTTGCTGTAATCGTTAGATAAACCTGCCGGAGACAGGTTGTTATCCGATGTGCTGAGGGAGACCAGCAACTCATCCAGCTGCTTTTGTCGTTGCTGCTGCGCTTTGAATACTTCGCGAATCTGTCGCAGTTGCGCTCGCTGCTGTTCCAGTTCCTGCAATTTATTCAAACGATGCTGGAAAATATGGCAGTAAATGCTAAACATGCCGTTGGCGAGGGTGTAGTGCTCAATGTTTTCGGCAAATACCGCCACCACGCCGCAGGCCTGACCGTTGCAGTTGAACAACGGCAGCGCGTACAAACCACAGGCGCTGGGCAGTTCTTGCACAAAACCGCGAAAATCGGCGTTTTCGATACGCACACCGCGCTGTAAGGAATCCCACACTGCGGGGACGCCGTTACGTAAAACCTGTACCAGCGGATGGTTGATTTCATCAATTTGAACGTCGAGTTTCAGCGTCGCGCGCTCGTCCTGCCGAGGTAGGCTGTAACAATCGAGACGACTTTCATTGACGTTCAGCATGGTAACCAGCAAAGCATCAAAACGTTGCCGACGATGATTAACCTGCAAAAAGTGGTGTATCAGTTGCTCAATGGTGTCGTTATCCAATAGCGCCAATACGCTTTTTAGCCGCTGTTTCATACCTTGTCCTCTACCTCTGCAACAAAGCTGTGTCCGTCTACTGCGATACGAATAAAGCCAATGTCACTTCCCGCCGCCATTTTTTGCAGTAATAACAAAGAGACCGGCGGTAGCAGGACGCCATCAATAATGGACTCCAACATGCGCGCACCGTTTTCGGCGCGAGTGGTCCGCAGCAAGATTTCTTCCGTAACCGCATCGTCAATCACGACTTCGGCGTTAAATCGTTGACGCAACAAGTTATCCAACCGCTGCAATTTACTGGCAATAATCGCCAGCAGGGTTTCACGTCCCAGCGGCAAATACGGAATCACTTCCATACGCGCCAGCAGCGCCGGTTTAAAGAAAGCAGCCAGTTCGGGATACAGCAGATCGTTGATGGAATCCGCATCAGCGACGTTATCGACGATGGTTTGATAGCCGAGATTGGAAGTCAGGAAGAACACCACGTTTTTGCAATCAATAATCCGCCCTTCGCCGTCGGCCAGCTCACCTTTATCGAAAGCCTGATAGAACAGATTGAGAACGTCTGGATGCGCTTTTTCCACTTCATCCAGCAACACAACCGAATAAGGTTTCTGACGAATGGCTTCGGTCAATACGCCGCCTTCGCCATAGCCCACGTAGCCTGGAGGAGAACCAATCAGGCGGGATACGGTGTGTTTTTCCTGAAACTCAGACATATTGATGGTGGTCAGATAACGCTGGCCACCGAACAATAAGTCTGAAATTTGCAGTACGGTTTCGGTTTTACCTACCCCACTTGGCCCAACCAACAGGAAAGCGCCCAGAGGACGGCCGGGGCGGCGTAAATCGGCGCGAGCGGTCAACAAATGACGATGCAAATAAGCAATGGCGGTATCCTGCCCTTTGATCTGCTTTTCCAGATAAAGTGGCAGCTCAGTCACAACCGCCAGCTCACTTTGGGACAAACGATTCAGCGGCACGCCGGTCCATTCGGCAATCACCGCCGCAACCTGGGATTTGCTGACATGAGGAGAAACCAGCGACTGCACCTGTTGCAATGAATCCAGTTCATGACCCAAACGCACTAATTCCGCTCGTTCATCGGCGGTAATATCGTCTTGTTCCAGTAGAATGCTGCGCAGTGCAACAATTTGCTCAACCAACTGTTGCTGCTGCTGCCAGCTTGCCATCAGCGCCAATCGACGGGCGTCAATCTCTTCCCGCTGAGTCAGTAACGTTGCCAGGCGTTCACTATCGTCACTCAGCCCAATATGCAGCTCGCGCTCCAGCATCTGGATTTCCATAGCTAGCTGGTGCAATTCAGTCTGTAAAGCCGAAACCTCTCGCGGCGCACTGGTCAAATTGATCGCTACGCGGGCACAGGCTGTATCCAGCACATCAATGGCCTTATCCGGTAACTGGCGGCCAGATAAATAACGATCGCTGAGCGTAGAAGCCGCCTGTAGCGCTTCGTCGTCAATCAGTACGCCGTGGGCTTTTTCATAAATGGTGCGTAAACCGCGCAGAATCACGGTGGCCTCGGCGGCGCTCGGTTCGGAAACTTTAACCAGCTGAAAACGGCGAGACAGCGCGGCATCTTTCTCAAAATACTTTTTGTATTCGCTCCAGGTCGTAGCGGCGATGGTTTTCAATTCACCGCGCGCTAGCGCCGGTTTCAGCAGGTTGGAAATATCCAGACCACCTTGCTGATTACCTGCGCCAATCAAGGTATGGGCTTCATCAATAAACAGAATAATGGGCGTTTCAGACTGCCTAACTTCCGCCATAATGCCTTTGAAGCGTTTCTCAAACTCCCCTTTCACCGCCGCGCCCGCTTGCAGCGCGCCCAGATCCAGCGTCATCAATTCCGCACTCAACAATTTTTGCGGCACTTGCTCGGCCACAATTCGCAGCGCCAGTCCTTCGATCAACGCGCTTTTCCCTACGCCGGCTTCCCCTACCACAATCGGGTTGTTTTTGCGGCGACGGCACAGAATATCGATCATCAGATCGATTTCTTCATCGCGACACAGCACCGGATCAAGCTTGCCGCTGCGCGCCTGTTCGGTCATGTTGCTGGCGTAACGGGCTAACAAACTTTCACCGTTAGGTTGAACGGCAGAGGTTTGGCCTGCCGCAAGAGAAACAACCTGAGTTTCTGCGGAATCCGTCGTCCACTGACTAAAGTTTTGCCTTAATAACTCGCGGTTTACCGGAGCCAATAATTGAGCGGCACGTGCGGAAAGATAGCGCGCCGGGCTCATCAGCAAAGTCATCAGCATGACCCCGCTGCGCATTTCGCCGTGATCCATTTCCGTGGAGGACAGCAGCCAGCTATCCTGCAACCACTCGATCAATAGCGGTGAAAAGCTTGGGTAAGACTGAGTCACTACCTGATGACTGGGAACGCGGGTGTCCAACTGTTCCCTCAAGCTATCTTGGTCGATTTCAGCTTTATTGATAATTAAACGCACATCACTCAACGGCGTATTCAGCAATTGCAGCAACACCTGAGAAACCGTAATTTCGATTTCCTGCTCGCTGACACAGTGGGCGGCGGCCGTTTCCAGCGCATGTTTCGCGATGGGATTGAGGCGATTAACTAATGTGGGTAAATCTATGCGGATCATTTGGCCTTCCTTAGCTCAATAAGTTGTTTAGCTGCTGCAAGATATCTTGGGTTTGATCGTGTAAACGAATCAGATAAAACCCGTAGACCAGCGCTAACAGCCCTAATCCGCCCCACAGTAAATGTTTGATAGTTAAGCGCTTGCTTAACCGATAACGGCCGGAAGACTCTCCGGCGTTGAGGTGTAATACCGTCGGCGGCGCATCGCCGCGCATTTCATGCAATTGGTGATGTAACCGTCTGAATAAACGTTCAAATTCATCCCCCTGCGGCGCACTGACCTTATAGCGCCCTCGGTAGCCAAGACAGAAACACAGATAGATGAATTCCAACAAATCCTTGTAACGCTGCGGTTCGCCCATCAGGCGTTCCAGCAACACATAGATTTTTTCTCCCCCCCAGGTTTCGTTGTGAAACTGCACCAACAGCGATTGCTGTAACCAACCGTTTTGACTATTCCAGCCGTGTCCCAAAGCGGTTTCATCGATGAAGGTACACAGCATGTAGCGGAAAGAGACAATGGCACCCGGCTCATAGCCTTTGGTCTGTAAAAACTGTTCGATGGCGCGAATATCCGTCACCACCTGCTGATAAAGCTGCTCCGGCAACGCCTGATTAGCCATATTTTTCAGGCGCATCACCATACCCAGCAGTGGCGTAGCGGCATCTACCATCGGGTTCAAACTTTCGCCGCGCAGCTCCAATTGGTACTGGCGAGTCGTCGGCGCGGCTTCCGGCTCATCAAATAATGACGCAATATTCGGTGCGATTTCGCTCATGGTTAGCTGCTCCTGATCGCCCAGAACTGCATATCCAGCTCTGGGAAGTCGCCGGATACGTGGAACGCAATGGCATTACTTTGCTGAATGTCTTTCCAGGCCTGACTTTGCTGATCCAGCATGAAATAGGTGTATCCAGAATGGTAAGGCAACTGACGCGGCGCAGCAGATAACGCCACCAGCGGCACGCCCGGAAGCTGGACGCTGACCAGATCGCGGATTTTTTCCAGGGAAGTGATTTTAGTTTGCTGAATAAACTGGCGACGCAGTTGTTCCTGTGGAATCTGTGCCCGAATAGCCAACACGAAATCGGCGCTACGCAGCAGATCGCGGTCGTTAATCGTTGCCACCCGAATGCCGTGAGCCTGCACCATCAGTTGAATTGATATGGCGCGCGGCGTCAGAACGGTACTGAGCGCCTGACGCATCGCCAACATCAGCGGAACAAAACTGTCCGTCAGATTATCGTGGTTATACACCGGGAAAATACCGGCCAGACGCGACTCATCGGTAAAGGTTCTCAGCTCGCCGCAGGTTTGCACCAATTGGCAGTAGAACTCTTGCGGATGTAACGTGGAGAGATAGGCACTGTGGGTGAACAATGGCTGCACGCGGTTAAACAATTGCAGCATCATAAATTCGGCCACGTCCGCAATCCCTTGCTGGCCGGGGGAACCGATACGCTTAGCCAATAGTTTGGCGCGTTCTACCAGCGTTCCCTCAACTTCATCCATAAAGCGTTTGAGTTCAGGAGAAACCGAAATCGAAGTGCAGGTTGGAATAAACTCCGCGTCTAAAACAATGGCTCCGTCTGGACGCCTTTCCTTGATGCGACACAGCGGCAAAACGGTAAAAGCGCTGAGATCTTCGGAACCTTGCATCAAACGTGGCGCTAACTGCGCTAATGCCAGGTCGCTCACATCGCCGCCCTGAGTATGCAAGTCTCGCACGCTATCGCTGCGCTCTTGATATCGAACAGCGCCTACTCCGCTGCTTTGCGCGTTGGCCACTTCGTTTATTGCGTCGTTTTGCATCGGCAACGCCAGATAAATATCACGACTGGCGGCGTCATTCAGATTGTTCACATCCAAAGGTTTTGGGGTGTGATCCTGATTCGGAATATCAAATACCGAGCCGTCCGGCAGCGTACCGCTGGCTGAAGTAATGCCCACGCGCCCCAGTTTTAATAATTCGTGATTCAATACTAACGACCGAAATCCGTAGCCATAGTCCATTAATGAAGATAAAAGACTGTGCAACACATAGTCGTTATGGCGCTGTTGCTGCTGGAAATGCTGCGGCTTGATAAATAGCCCTTCTCGCCAAATCACGCGATTCTTGGTTGGCATCGCTATTCTTCCTCTTTCCTGAGATCAATTTCGTTCGCCCGAACATGCACTAACACCTGGTAGTTGTGCCCAACGCCGTCGATACGAATAATTTTTTTCCATTCGGCTTTTTCCGCGTCGGTGTAATGACCGACAACGCCGAGATAACGGTTCTCTGCTTTCAACTTAATCGGCGGCAAAGGTTTGTACTGACCGGGCAACAGGGTGTAGTCCTGATGGTCGATGTAGTTTTTGCCCAACACTTTTTCTAATTCTTCGCTGGTTAGCTGATCGTCATCGGCGGCCAATAATTTGGAATCTTCGCTCAGATAAATCACCTGAATCTCCAGCGGCGCAGCTTCGCCACTGTCATTGGGGTTAATATCCGCTTCGGCCAGCAGAGTGATTTGCACCGTTGAAGGCTGATCGTCCTTCACACCCACGGGAATACTGGGATCCCACATCACCTGACCAACTTTTTTCGTCGCTTCCCAAGTGCTACTGCATCCCGGCAATAACAGAACCAGCAACAACACGGCCAGTGAATGACTCGCGATGCGTGTCATTGCGCGCTCTCCTGCAATCCCTGACGTAAGGCGCGGTCATAAGATTGCGCATAAACTTCCCAAAACAGTTTCTCAAAGCCTTGCTGACGGCTGGAGGCCAATTCCTGGTAATAGCTGTTGTACATCTCCCACGCCCAGGCGGCGTCCATTTCCTGCCGTTCATTGCTGCGACGATAATGCGCAAAACGCGCCAGCAAATGCTGCGGTGAAAACGCGTCCAGCATGGTTGCCAACGCCGCTCCAATTGCCGCCTGATTAGCCTGATGGTGTAAACGGACATTATTCAGGCTCTCCGCCACCGCCGCCGGTGCGGCCAGATGCACCGGGCTTTTCTGATCGGCAAACAGCACATTCATCGTGGTGTCGTAATCCAGATTCAGCCGTAGCGGGTTATCCTCAATCGGACGCAAATGTTTATCCGATAATCCGTGCTGCACCTGCTGTAACGCCAATAAGCCGTCGATGGCCGCTTTCATTGTTTTGCCGATTTCCTCCAGAAAATCATGGGCTTCCTGGCTATTATTAATCGGCAATTGCGCATCAATGCCACGCATCAGCGGGGTCATAGCGACGTGCTGTTGCTCACGCATTTCCAACGTTTCTGATTGATCAATGGCGGTAAGGCGGTTGATATGAGGCAGGTCGATAAATTCCTGATCCATGGCACTGTCCTTGGCGGTATCTGATAGCGGTGAAGAAAACAGAGGGCTGCTGTAGCGATCCTGCTGTAGGGATTGACTGGCATCGGGGTCGGTCGCGGGCGACTGCGTTAACGTCGTCAGGCTCTCACTTTGTAAAATACGCAGCGGATCCTGACTAAAGTCGTTGGAAACAGTCGCGGCCAGATTACCCTGATAAGGCGCTTCTGCACCGCGCGGCGGTTCGCCTCCTTCCATCATCGCCTCCAGCGGATTGCTATAGCTGGAAACCAATGATTCAGGAGATAACGTCAGCGGATCTTGCCGATCGGCCAGCGTATGACCGATGTGACAGCTCATGGCTAACATGCCAACGTTAATTTTGTCCCCCGCCTGTAGGCGGATAAAACCAGCATCGCGGGTTAAGCTGGCCTGATTAACCATGACCGGTTGCCCCAAAACGCGCAGGCAGAACGCGCCATCCTGCCATTCCACGGCAAACTGAGCGCCATCAACCGAGGACATTTGATCCTGAATCGACCACAAATTGCTGCTGCCACTGCCGACTCGGCCCCCCTGAATATCGAACAGGCAGCTGGCCGCTTTACCACTTTCCAATTTGTCGCTGTTTAGCACCCGCAGTGTGAGGGTTGGCTGTTGTTTTTCCATTTTCTCTATTCCTGAATGCGGGTTGTCATTCCATGACGCAGATGGTTACGTCGGGTTTCTCTTCCGGATCGCCTAAAAAACTGGTCCAACCGAGTAAATTATTTTGGTCTGCCCCAAGTACCATGCCACTGACCTGCTTGCTGGCGAGCCCGAGACGCAAATCCCACGCGAACTGATCGCGCATCACGAACGAAACAAACATCACTAATGGCTGATAGTTTTCGCCGTTAGGTAAAAAGGAAAGGAAGCGCTCGCGAGATAAATTGTTGATGCAAAGCATGAACTTGCCGCTGCGATCCGCGACGCGAGAACCGATAGTGAAATTGCTGCCCAGCACTGATTTTTCCAGATACTTTTTGCCGCGAATCTTCTCCCGTCCGCCCAAGCGATTTTGCTGAGACGGGTCGATATTGACCTGACGCAATTGCCAGCTGTGCAGTTCTACATCGGGTAAATCGAAACAGTGGGAAACCAGCCCGCAGATAACCTCCGGCGAACGCCCCGGACTGGCCAGCAAACCGGCGTAAGCCAGCATTTTGCTGTGATTAATTTGAAGTTTGTTGCGAATAACCTCACTACCCAGCCCCACCAGCGCAAACATGCGTTGAGAGAAATCATCCACACCGCCGTCTTCGAAACAGATGTGATAGCGGTATTTCCGCCACACCTGATGTAATAAAGTGATCAGGCGATGATTGAATACATTAAGGAAATCCGTCAGGCGGTTTTCATTCTGTGCATCTTCCCAGGCCAGTGAATCCAGGTAATAACCGGGCATCGGCGACTGACTGCCGTGCAAACCGAGAAAGGACACTTCCAACTGATATTGACCGCGCTCCGACTTTTCCAGCGCCACCACATCCCGCGTTGGGAAAGCCAGGCTGGCGCTGGATCTGAAGCGAATACTCTCGCCCGCCGGGTAGGCTACCGCCTCCCCCTGCGAGGATAGTTTTTTACCCGAGAGCTGATTAAGCAGTTCTACCAGCTGAAAAAAGTTATAGCGGGAGACGTCTAGAGACTCGTCTCCGGGCACTACATCAACGCATGTTGACCTATCTGAACCGGCCATTCATAACATTCCTGATTATCGGTATTGACCACTTTCAAAATGTGAAAGGCATTGACGCTGGCATAGAGTGAGAAAAAGTGAGCCAGAATGGTGCTGAACAAATACAGCTCGCCTTCGGAGTTAAAGGCGCTTTGCGCCAGATACAGCGTGGATTGCAGCCCGCGTACCGGCACACCAGCAAACAGACGGTCCACCGGTTTGGTATCGATTCGCTGAATAGCATCCAGTTTTTTCTGCGAAACCCGTGCTGCTTGGCGGTTGTTCATACTGGGTAAATCGTAGGTGCGCAGAATCTGCTTCAGCGCATCTTTCTCCAGCAGAGACATATAGTTAAGAGACATATTTGACAGCAAAGACCAATGCAGGCTGCCGTCCAGTACCGGATAAAGCGGCACAGAAGGCCGGGTAATATTGCGGAATGAAGCAAATGACGGGTTATCTTTGGTCGGCTGATTGATATCCCCCACCCGCAGTAGCATCGGCAACTCACGGTTGGTACAGGTCATGCTGACGGAAACATTTTCTTCGGCGTGTAAAAGCTGAGATTCGTCTCCGCGAACAAAGGCGATGTAATGTTCGAACCCTTTGCGGAATAAGGATTTTTTCACTCGTAGGTGGTAATAAAGAGCATGGCGTTCACCCACATGCTCGATTTGGTGATCGAAGCTTTCAAACGGCGTGTAGTTTCGCGCTCTTCCGCGGGAGCGCCCTTTGCCGTCGCCCTTCTCACTTAGCCAGCTATCCACTTTATCGATGGAGAAAATATCGTAGCGATCGGGATGGTGATAACTGGCACGCAGCGGGTATTCGGCCTGAGTGCCATCCAGCGCAATGGCTTCACTATCATGCTGGAACAGGTTCACCGCCGGCGTACAGTGCATACGGAAGGTCGTTGGCCGCACCTTGACATCAGGCGGCAACGCCTGAGAAAAATGCAGATTAAGCGTAAATTCGCTGGCTTTCAGATGCCCCGGCAAATCCGGAATACCGCAAACATCAAAGAACAGAAAACCTTCCTGAAAACAGAAGTATTCCTGCAAAATTCGGTAGCCCATATAGGCATTTTTTGGGTACGGCAGCAGCGCATCCTGACGATCAAAACCCACCGGAACAAAGTCAAAATCCGGCATCGGGATAGTAATATCGTTAACCACCAGCTCCGCGCGCTCAAAATAGTGGCTGATCCACAGGTAGATTTGCGTACTGGTATAAGCTTCTTCGCCTAAATAGAAACGCAGCTTATTCAACTGTAAGTGTTGGAAATTTAGCTCGTTTTTAGCCTGGAAATTAATGCCAATAATGCCTTGCTCGTTACTATTGTTCACCGTGATATCGCGAATCGCCATCGGGAACAACCAGATGTCGCGACACAAAGTAAACACGCATTGCGCCCCAGATTTCGGGGAAGTGCTGACAAAATCCTCATCGGCAATCGGATTGCTGAGAATCTGCGTGCCACGTTTGACCAACGCCGCCTCGGTCACCACATTCTCATCAGGGGTGTATTCGATAATGGTCATGCTAGGCGTGGGCCGTAAATAGTTCGGCCACAGCATATTCAGCAAACCGTGGGTCAACTCAGGGAACTGATCGTCGATCTTAGCCCGTAAGTTCCCGGTCAGGAAGGCAAAACCCTCTAATAACCGTTCGACATCAGGGTCCGAACCCTGCTCAGATAAAAAGGTCGCCAGATGCGGTCTTTCAACGGCGGCATCTCGTCCCAGCTGTCTGAGATAGTCCAGTTCATCTCTGAAATATTTTTCGAACGACATTATAAATCCTGATCAAAACGGTAGTGCCGGTTGTTATCCAACTGAATATTGAACTCCACCAGATCGCCGATGTTGTCAAAGCTCACCTGCGCGCTGATACGGAAATTCAACAGCAGCGGATCGCCATCATTGGTTTCTGCATGCACGGATACGGATGAGATACGGGGTTCGTAACTCTCAATACAGTTTTTGATGGCGTGCTCAATGCTGCGCCGAAAATCCGTTGCCGTTGAGGTAGCATCATTGAGATCAATAACGCCTAGCTCTACCGAACTCTGGCAACCACCGGGGCGGGCATTGAGGACTTTGTTCAAATGTCCTTTTATTGAGACCAGCAAATCGTCTGCCCGCGCACGACGGGAAAGGCCGGAGCCTTCCCCCTGTATACGCTCAAACAAGCTGGAGGAGCTTCCTCGCTCCCAACTTAACAGCGCTGCCATGTCGGATTATTCCTTATCCAGACGGCCTACCAATGACAGCTCAAAACTTGCCCCCATATACTTGAAGTGAGGGCGCACTGACATCGCAACCTGATACCAGCCTGGATCCCCTTCAACATCCAAGACCTGGATTTGAGCGGAACGCAGCGGGCGACGGCTACGAACATCAGTCGGTGGGTTTTCCTGATCGGCGATGTACTGTTTCAACCAGATATTCAGTTCACGCTCCAGATCCTGACGCTCTTTCCATGACCCTATCTGCTCGCGCTGAAGCACTTTAATGTAGTGCGCCAAGCGGTTGATAATGAACATGTATGGCAATTGGGTCCCCAACTTGTAGTTGGTTTCTGCCATTTTTCCTTCGCGGGTATTTGGATAGTTCTTTGGTTTCTGCACTGAGTTAGCAGAGAAGAACGCGGCGTTATCGCTGCCTTTACGCATGGTTAGCGTAATAAAACCTTCTTCTGCCAGTTCAAATTCCCGGCGATCGGTAATCAGAATTTCGGTAGGAATTTTTGCCTGAATCTGACCCATTGCTTCGTACAGATGCACTGGCAAATCTTTCACTGCGCCGCCGCTTTGTGGGCCGATAATATTCGGACACCAGCGATATTTGGCAAAGCTATCTGTCAGGCAAGATGCCAGCAAATAAGCGGTGTTGCCCCACAGGAAATGCTCGTGATTTTTACTGACATCTTCGTGGTAGTTGAAGTTTTTAATCGGGTTTTCAACGGTTGAATACGGCAGACGCAGCAGGAAACGCGGTGTTGTCAGGCCAAGATAGCGAGAGTCTTCGGACTCACGCAGCGCACGCCATTTGGTGTGAGCCGGGCCTTCAAATACGGATTTCAGATCTTTAATACCCGGCAGCTCGGTAAAACTACTTACACCGAAGAAATCGGGAGCCACAGACGACAGGAATGGCGCATGAGCCATAGCGCCCACGGCACTGACGTACTGCAACAGCTTCATATCAGGGGAAGAATTGCTGAACGCATAGTTACCGATTACCGCAGCGGTAGGTTCCCCACCGAACTGACCATAACCTGAAGAGTAAACATGCTTATAGAAACCGGATTGAACAATCTCTGGTGAAAATTCAAAATCTTCCAGCAACTCATCTTTGGTCGCATGCATAATATTGATTTTGATGTTTTCACGGAAATCAGTGCGATCCACCAACAGTTTCAGCGCGCGCCACGAGGCTTCCAGCTCACGGAATGCTTCTGCGTGAAGAATTTCATCCATTTGAGCGCTGAGTTTCTTATCCAGCTCAACGATCATTTTATCCACTAACAGCTTATTGATTGGCTCTTCATTAACGCCGGTATCAAGAATACTGGAGATAAATGCCGCCACGCCCTGTTTCGCAATATCATAACCGTCGTTTTCCGGTGCCATGCGTGCTTGAGACATAATCTCATCAAGCAAGGAAGTGGTACTCGCTGCCGGTGCAAGCGTGGCTGCGTTCTCTTCATGTACAGACATACTTAAAATTCCTTGTATCCAGACCAATTACTTTTGGTTAAGTATTTCCAGCTCTTTCAGAAGCTGTTCACGGACGCTTTGATTAGAAAGCAAGTCTTGCAGACGTGAACGGAATGCAGGGATGTTTCCAAGCGGGCCTTTTAACGCCACTAATGCTTCACGCAGTTCTAATAACTTATTCAGTTCAGGAACTTTCTTGGCCACATTATCCGGCGAGAAATCGCTAAGTGAATTAATAGGCAATGTCACCGGCATATCTTCTTCGCCGTTACCATCTAAACGATTCGGAACGTTAAAAGTAAGATTAATCCCAGCTTCATTCATTACGGAATTGAAGTTATTTTTGTTAATAGAAACAACCTGCCGTTCTTCAATTGGCGTATCTTCTCTAACCCCTTTCAGATCGCCGACTACCATCAGATTTAACGGTAATTCAACTTCCGCAACCTGGTCACCGGTATTCGGGACATATTTAATGTTGATCCTTTCCTTAGGAGCGACACTACTCGAATTATCCTTACTCATATCCACATTACCTTTCGGTTATAAATCCAAGAATTATCCTAAGAATTTAAGAAATAACTTATTTTTCTCAAGATGAGTCAATGCGACGCACAGGAATACTTAACCAAAATTTTCTTGGATATTCCTTAATCTCAGCGCTGATCGGGTCAGGCAGGTTATTTCCACATGATGCAAAAATTAATTAAATGATTGGGAAAAAATGCATCTCCAAGGGATTTTCCCTTATTTCACCGCAAAAAGTCCATAGAAAAAATAACTAGGTAACTATCCATCATTATTTATTTGAAGTTCGTCTCAATACACACATGATCAAATATTTTTTTAAATTTAATTTACAAAAAACATCAATAACAATGAGTTGTAAATTATTTATTTTTTTGAATAAATAAGTTCGCACAAAATTAGATCTAAAAAAATAGACCATAAAGATGATTATTCTGATTTTGCAATTATTTTAATTTTTTAAACTAATGGTGTTTTTACTAATTAACTATCCTCATTGTGAGGTTTGGAGATTTGCTTTTGGCTGATTATAGTGGCGTCGACGATAAGGTCTTGCTCTGTGTATACAATGCAATAACCGGCACCTGGAATATTCAATTACAGGTTATTAGCGTCATTTAGGGTTCAATACCAACTCACTTTTATAGGATATTCTCAATGCCAACTCCATGCTATATCTCCATTACCGGTAAGACACAAGGCAACATTACAGCAGGTTCATTCACTGCTGAATCTGTTGGTAATATATTTGTACAGGGTCATGAAGATGAAATGCTGGTACAGGAATTTGAACACGTTGTTACCGTGCCTACAGATCCACAATCTGGACAGCCGTCCGGTCAACGTGCTCATAAACCATTCCGTTTTACAGTTGCATTAAACAAGGCTGTTCCTTTGCTTTATAACGCACTGGCTTCAGGTGAAATGTTGCCTAAAGTAGAATTAAAATGGTACCGCACTTCTGTGGAAGGTAAACAAGAGCACTTCTTCACAACTGAATTAGAAGATGCCACTATTATTGATATCGATTGCAAAATGCCACATTGCCAAGACAGCACTAAAACCGAGTTTACTCAATTAGTGCGCGTATCTCTGTCATATCGTAAAATCAACTGGGAACACACTACCGCTGGCACTTCAGGTGCTGACGACTGGCGTGCGCCAATCGAAGCTTAATATATATTTAAGTTTCAATGCAGGACGGAAGTTGCTTTCGTCCTGCAACGTAGCCGATCTCCCCAACGCCTCAGCTTTAACCGTCTTTTCCTCCCTAGAATTCATGCTTTAAACCTCTTCTAATAAAAATCTTATCCAATACAATGGAATTATGCATGTGTACCCGTAGACGATCGTTTATACCGGACAATTTCAAGGCGTAAAAAAACCCACAACAAAGTGTGGGTTAAGATCCTCGAGCAACATTTAGCGGAAAGGTGAATCGAGCGGTACTTCCGCATCAGGCTCATGGGTTATCCGGTTTCTTAAATCACGGCGGATCATTTCAATAGCCCAGAACCAGAAAATATGCCCAACTAATTCTGAGAGATATTCATCAAAAGGTAGACCTGATAGCGGTGGAGTTAATCCCAATAGAGGGAAACTAATCCAGTGCACGGCAACCGTTGCAATAATACCCGCCATTACCCCCTGCCATAATTTAACTTTAGGAAAGACTTCGGCGACCAAACAATAACCGATCGCAAAAACCAGAGAGAAAATGATATGAGTTACATGCACCGGATTAATGATGTGCTCAGAGAAATGATAGACAGCCTGAGTTGGGTCAATACCGAGATAATCTCTCAGAAATAAATAAGGGGGATTAAATTCGTCTCGTCCGCCGGAGAATGTACGAGGTGGCAACGGGACCTCTGCGCCCCACTTTACAAAAGCTGACATTATGCCAGCAATAATACCAACAAAGAAAGCGACACCATATCGACGTCTTGAAGGCGTGGTCATAACAAAAAAGTCTTTAATTTTCATATAACACCCTGCGTTAAATTGATAACACAAAGATGATATTTTTGGTGTTCCAAGTATTTGATCTCGATCGCGTTTTTATTTATTTGTAAAGAAACCTAAAGATTTTCTAATTATAAGATATACCATTATTAAAACTCATTCGCATTACCATAGTGAGCAATCCCCACACTTCATCCCATTATTTAAGCGCTAAATATGCCCCCCAACACCGCAACTGAAATTGATGTGTTGGGGCGAGGCTGGAGCCTGTTCTGGGAGAGTGAACTGCGGCAGGTGGAAGACGGTGTTCTGTGGCGTAACACCTATGGCGACTTCATTCCCTTCCCGGATATGCCCGCAGCCACCAGACGCTCTGCCCTGACCAGCAGTGCTGGCTCACGCATCATGAGGAGTTAGTACATTTCTAGGATTATCTGATGAGAACACTGAACGAATCAGGGTTCAAAGTGATTGGGGGTAACAACAATCAGACGCTACCCCATGAGCCATGCTTCAGGCATTGCTGGTAAAAAAGGTTCTGTAGCATTAACAGAGCAGAGTCAGCAAAAGTTGCGCTGCCGATATTTTAGGCTGCCAACAAATAAAATTATTCCGCCGGTGATAAATGCGCACCCGCGGGATGCTGAAGTTGCTCTTTACGTATCATCTGTACCAACTCGATGCCTCTGCGCCCGCCGAAATGATTTAAATCCCAGCATCGGCCGTGTTCGGCGTTTGATATTCCGGTGATCCTACTCCATTAGGTTATTCAGATACTTGCTCTGCCTGATAGTCATCCTTTCTTCTTCTGGTTTGTTGGCGTTGAGTGTGGTCAGGGGTACCTGTAACATCCAGTTCCTGTTGACAGCACTGGAACTGGGCGCTGGTATATTGTGCCCTTTGAACGCTATAGAGCACCACAGACCCTGTGGGTCGTCGTTTATTGACCGCCAGCCTTAAGGCCCGAACAGTCAAGTCGCTGTCCGGCTTGTCTGAGAAGGGCCAACTCACTATTTTTCTTGAACATAGGTCCATCACGATAGCCCAATATAACCAACCCTGAGCGGTACGCAGATAGGTGATATCACCTGACCACCAAGTATTCAATGTTTCTGGATTACACTGCCGGTTCAACAGATTAGCAGCCACGACAGCGGATTTTTCGCCGCGTGAATAGCGATGACGCCCGGGGCATTTAGCAATCAGTAATAAGGTTTTCATTATCTGCCGAACGCGGTATCTGCCCACGTTAAAACCCTGCTCCCGTAACTCGATGCATATGCGCCGGCTGCCATATGTGGCATCCATTTCAGTGTGAACATGCTTAGCCGCCGCGTGCAACATCAGAACATCGGGCTTGATCACTGGCCGACGACTACGGGCATAAAACACGCTGCGCGTGAGCGATAAGCAGCGGCATACCTGTTGGATGTTTGCGCCGGCCTTCTTCAGTTTCACCGCGACTTTTTGTCGTTGTTCATTTCCATGGCGAAGAAGTGTAAGTATCCCGCTTAAACGGCCCATTCACTTTTAGAGATCTTCCGACATACTGATGATGTCACCTGAGGAGATCCTTATGCGCAAGATCCGATTTACCGAGCACCAGATCATCGCCGTACTGAAGTCCGTCGAAGCGGGTAGGACCGTCAAAGATGTGTGCCGCGAGGCTGCTATTTCCGAAGCCAGCTATTACAATTGGAAGGCGAAATATGGCGGGATGGAAGCCGCTGATATCAAAAAAATCAAAGATCTAGAAGACGAGAATCGCCGTCTGAAGCAGATGTTTGCCGACCTGAGTCTGGAATGCCGTGCGCTGAAAGACGTCATCGAAAAAAAGCTTTAAAACCAGCGATAAAGCGTGAGCTCGTCAACTATCTGACCACGCAGTTTACGATGAGCATACGYCAGGCATGCAGGACGTTATCGCTGAGCAGGACGGTGTTTCGTTATCAACCGAATACACGACGTGATGAACCGGTGATCCAGAGGCTGACTGAGGCGGCTGAACGCTATCCCCGCTATGGATTTAAGAAGCTTTTTCAGGTGCTTCGCAGGCAGGGATACGCCTGGAACCACAAACGCATACACCGGATTTACTGTCTGCTAAAACTGAATTTTCGTCGTAAAGGGAAACAACGCCTGCCGGTGCGTAATCCGGCGCCGCTGGCCACGCCGGAAGCCCTCAACCAAAGCTGGTCGATTGATTTTATGCACGACGCGCTGACATGTGGCCGACGTTTTCGGACTTTCAACGTCGTGGATGATTTTAACCGCGAGGCTCTGGCTATCGAAATTGACCTGAATATTCCGGCGCAGCGCATTGTGCGGGTGCTGGACAGAATAGCGGCAAACCGTGGCTATCCGCTGAAGATGCGGATGGATAACGGGCCGGAATTGATATCACTGGCGCTGGCACAATGGGCTGAAGACCATGGCGTGATGCTGGAATTTATCAAGCCCGGCAAACCAACACAGAACGCGTTTATCGAACGGTTTAACCGAACGTACCGGACCGAAATACTGGATTTTTATCTGTTCAGAACACTGAATGAAGCACGGGAAATAACGGAGCGCTGGCTGAATGAATACAACAGTGAGCGGCCTCATGAATCCCTGAATAATCTGACGCCGGAAGAATATCGGCTGATGGCTGAGAAACCGGAAATCTCAAAAAGTGTGTGGAACTAAAGCTGGGATACTTACAGAAGGCCGAAGCCTTTTTTAACAGGTCATTGTCGCTCTGCAACTGCCGTACCTGCTTTTCAAGTTCTTGTATTCGCTGTTGTTCCGGTGTTATAGCACTGGCTATCGGTGTGTTTCCGCGGATCTCTCCGCGATACTGCCTTAGCCAGCGTTGTAAGGTTGAAAGGTTGTAAGGTTGTAAGGTTGAAAGGTTGTAAGGTTGAAAGGTTGAAAGGCCAATATTCATTGTTTCGGCAGGCTGATTCACCGGGTACTTATGTTGAAGAACCAGATTGACGCACTCTTGTTTAAACTCATGAGTAAATGATTTTTTTCGCATTCTCACCTCGTTAGTGTTGCTCATTATATCTCTAACAAAGTGTCCGGAATGATTAGACCATTACGATGAGCCCCCTCAAAGGCCCCCAGATACCACTTGATTTGGGTATAACTGAGTTGACCTCGGTAGAGCTCGGGACAGAAAAATCCATTAATTTCAGGGAGTATAAAGGAGAAGAAGCGAATTCAGTAGAGGTGCATTGACTTGAAAATGGTACGCCCTACAGGGCTCGAACCTGTGACCTACGGCTTAGAAGGCCGTTGCTCTATCCAACTGAGCTAAGGGCGCGTTGTTGATTTTCCACAGAATACTTGCTGCGGATGGTCAGTTGCGGAGTTGGATTATACGGGCAGACACCCGCGAGTCAATGGGTTTTCGCCTTACAACCACTCACCTGTACATTTATTCGTTATTCTACGCCTGACAGCACGCCTCGCTTCTGACAAAATAGAGGGATTCCCGCTTTTTTAATTGATGGACTCCTCCACTGATGTCAGCAAAAATTATTGACGGTAAAACGATTGCGCAGCAAGTTAGAACTGAAGTTGCTGCACTGGTTCAACAGCGTTTGGCGGCAGGTAAACGCGCCCCAGGCCTTGCGGTAGTGTTGGTTGGTGAAAACCCGGCCTCACAGATTTATGTCGGCAGTAAGCGCAAAGCCTGTGAAGAAGTGGGATTCCTTTCTCGTTCATACGATATGCCCGCCAGCACTTCAGAAGCCGAACTGCTGGCTTTGATTGATAAGCTGAACCAAGATCCAGAGATTGACGGCATTTTGGTTCAATTGCCGTTGCCTGCCGGTATCGACAACGTAAAAGTACTGGAACGCATTAATCCTGATAAGGACGTGGACGGATTCCATCCTTACAACGTAGGCCGCCTGTGCCAGCGTGCGCCAAAACTCCGCCCTTGTACGCCACGCGGCATCGTTACTCTGCTTGAGCGTAGCGGCATCAACACCTACGGCCTGAATGCCGTTGTAGTTGGCGCATCCAACATCGTCGGTCGTCCTATGAGCCTGGAGCTACTGCTGGCGGGCTGTACCACTACCGTCACTCACCGCTTTACTCAGGATCTGCGTTCACACGTCGAACGTGCCGATTTGCTGGTGGTTGCGGTCGGTAAACCGGGCTTTATTCCGGGTGACTGGATTAAACCGGGCGCAATCGTCATTGATGTCGGTATCAACCGTCTGGAAAGTGGTAAAGTAGTGGGTGACGTAGAGTTTGATGTTGCCGTTGAACGCGCTGGCTGGATCACTCCGGTTCCCGGCGGTGTCGGGCCAATGACCGTAGCAACTCTGATTCAAAATACCTTGCAAGCCTGCGAGGAATATCACGACATCAACACAAATTGATTTAAAGGATAGTCATGGAAATTTTTCAGTTGGAAAATCACCCTCATGTTGAACTGTGCGATCTGCTGAAGTTTCAAGGGTGGAACGACAGCGGCGCATCAGCAAAAATGGTGATTGCCGATGGTCTGGTCAAAGTTGACGGAAAAGTAGAAACGCGCAAGCGCTGCAAAATTCTGGCAGACCAAATCGTGGAGTTTCAGGGGATGACCGTACAGGTTAAAGCCTAAGCTTCATAAAGAGCATTGCGGTTACTGATAGCTATCAGCACCGCAATGTTTTCTTTGATATTTTTATTACCGCCACTCAAGGTTATTCAGCAAGATTCCACATCTTCAAAGATGGGAACCCACCGTTTACATCAAATCAAAACCACTTATCTGCTACTTACGACGCCAACTGGTGCCCTGCGGCCCATCTTCCAGCACGATACCCATTTCGTTGAGCTGATCGCGAGCTGAATCTGCCATTGCCCAGTCTTTACTGGCACGAGCATCGTTCCGTTGTTTAATCAGCGCTTCAATTTTGGTCACTTCATCATCATCAGCCTGTGCGCCACTTTGCAGGAATTGCTCCGGATCTTGCTCCAATAATCCGAGAACGTGCGCCAGTTTGCGTAGCTCTGCCGCCAAGCCGTTGGCCGCTGCCATATCTTCCGCTTTCAGACGATTGACTTCACGAGCTATATCAAACAGAACAGAATAGGCTTCCGGTGTATTAAAATCATCGTCCATAGCTTCACGGAAACGGGCTTCAAACTCAGCTCCGCCGGCTGGCGTAGCGTTTGCATCGGTGCCACGCAAAGCGGTGTACAAACGCTCCAGAGAGGCGCGAGCCTGTTTCAGATTTTCTTCGCTGTAGTTCAATTGGCTGCGATAGTGTCCAGACATCAGGAAGTAGCGCACGGTTTCCGCATCGTAATACGCCAAAACATCGCGAATAGTGAAGAAGTTGTTCAACGATTTCGACATTTTTTCTTTGTCGATCATCACCATACCGGAATGCATCCAGTAGTTGACGTAAGGGCCATCATGGGCGCAGGTAGACTGAGCAATTTCATTTTCATGGTGCGGGAACATCAGATCAGAACCGCCGCCGTGAATATCAAAATGCGCGCCCAACTGCTTGCCGTTCATCGCGGAACATTCAATGTGCCAGCCCGGACGCCCCGGCCCCCAAGGTGATTCCCAGCTTGGCTCACCCGGCTTGGACATTTTCCACAGCACGAAATCCATTGGATTACGTTTCACATCGGCAATTTCGACCCGTGCGCCAGCCTGAAGCTGTTCCAAATCCTGACGAGACAACAAACCGTAATCCGGATCGCTATCTACCGCGAACATCACATCGCCGTTTGACGCTACGTAGGCATGGTCACGCTCGATCAGGCGCTGCGCCAGTTCAATGATTTCAGTGATATGGTGAGTGGCTCGCGGCTCCAAATCCGGGCGCTGAAGGTTCAGCGCATCAAAATCTTTATGCATTTCAGCCAACATGCGGGAAGTCAGCTGATCGCAGGTTTCATTATTTTCTGCCGCGCGTTTAATGATTTTGTCGTCAACGTCGGTGACATTCCGGACATAAGTCAGAGAATAGCCTAAATAACGCAGATAACGCGCAACAACATCGAAGGCAACAAAAGTACGACCATGCCCAATGTGACACAGGTCATAGATGGTGATCCCGCACACGTACATGCCAACTTTCCCGGCATGAATAGGCTTGAATTCCTCTTTTTGGCGACTCAGTGTATTAAAAATCTTTAGCATCGGGACATTCCGTGGTTTTTTGCTAGGCGCGTACGCGTGAATATAAACAGGATATTACCAAAAATGGGCGCTTAAATAACCCAAGGATATATTGAAACGCGATCCTTATTGCATTGCAAGGTCAGCCATCGGTAAAACCTACTGAATAACGCAATTTTAAGCGGTTTGACGTTTAAAGGTGATGATAAAAAGCGCGGATGAAAGCGGTGAATTTATTGGGTTATAAATAGCTTTATTAATCAGCCACATTGCCCCACTAATGCTTTTCTGCCTCTCCTGGCCAGAGCGGGTTGGAAAGGCGCGAATACTGACTCAATCCGGCAGATGTGTTATAAGAGCCGTCTAAAGAGTAGCGACTCACTTTGTGATTCCACATATTACACTAGCAGGAATATTATTATGGTTACTTTTCATACTAATCACGGCGACATCGTCATCAATACTTTCGCTGACAAAGCGCCGGCTACCGTTGAAAACTTCCTGAATTACTGCCGTAAAGGTTTCTACGACAACACTATTTTCCACCGTGTTATCGATGGTTTCATGATTCAGGGCGGCGGTTTTGAGCCTGGCATGAACCAGAAAGAAACAGGTGCGCAAATCAAGAACGAAGCGAACAACGGCCTGAAAAACACCCGTGGTACTTTGGCAATGGCGCGGACTAACGATCCGCACTCTGCTACCGCTCAATTCTTCATTAACGTAGCTGACAACGACTTCCTGAACTTCCGTTCAGAGCGCGCTGACGGCTGGGGCTACTGCGTATTCGCTGAAGTGGTCGAAGGTATGGACGTTGTTGATAAAATCAAAAGCGTTGCAACCGGCCGTAGCGGCATGCATCAGGACGTTCCAAAAGAAGATGTGATCATCAAAAGCGTTACCGTTAGCGAGTAATTGCGACGGAATGCGCACGCTTTTTATAGCAGATTTGCATCTTAGCGTTCAGGAACCGGCAATTACTGCCGGTTTTCTGCGTTTTTTACAGCGCGAAGCCATTCACGCCAACGCTTTATATATCCTAGGCGATCTATTTGAAGCGTGGATTGGTGATGACGATCCGCTGCCGCTGTATCGTCAGGTCGCCAGTGCCCTGAAAGACTTGCACCATCGGGGAATTCCCTGCTACTTCATTCACGGCAACCGTGATTTTTTAGTTGGAAAACGTTTTGCTGCCGAAAGCGGTATGATGCTGCTGCCAGAAGAACAAACTCTCGAACTGTATGGTCGCAAAATTTTAATCCTGCATGGCGATACGTTATGCACAGATGATGCGGATTATCAGCATTTTCGTCGCCGGGTTCACAATCCCATTATCCAATGGTTATTCCTGTCCTTACCTCTTTCCTGGCGTTTACGCATTGCCGCTTCGATGCGGAAAAACAGCCAACAGAATAATAAAGACAAATCCGAAGCCATTATGGATGTGAATAACGCAGCTGTGATTGATGCTTTCCAACGCAATGGCGTGGAGTGGATGATTCACGGTCATACACATCGTCCAGCGATTCATCCCCTTAAACTGGCAGATAAAACCGTACATCGCGCCGTATTGGGTGCCTGGCATGTGGAAGGATCGATGATTTGCGTCACTCCTGAAGCTATCGAGCTGATCGAATTCCCGTTTTAAACCTTACTGCCAAATCCTGAAAAATCCTGCTTTTTCGTACAAAAACCAGCTACGCAACCGTTTTCCTTGCCTGTGGCTCATGGTATGCTCTACGCCCTCTTCGCCAGACACAATTCGCTCTGGCCGACGTTTGCACAATCACAGGAGCTTTACACCCATGGGAGCCAACCTCGATTCGGCTATCACAGCCGGGGTTAAAATCGCAATAGTTATGGGGTCTAAAAGTGACTGGGCCACCCTGCAGTTCGCTGCTGACGTGCTCACCGAATTGGATGTCCCTTTCCATGTGGAAGTGGTTTCCGCTCATCGTACCCCGGATAAATTATTCAGTTTTGCCGAACAGGCAGACGCTAATGGACTGGATGTGATCATTGCCGGTGCCGGTGGCGCAGCGCACCTTCCGGGTATGCTGGCGGCGAAAACGCTGGTGCCGGTGCTGGGCGTGCCGGTACAAAGCGCAGCGCTGAGCGGCGTAGACAGCCTTTATTCCATTGTGCAAATGCCGCGCGGTATCCCTGTGGGGACGCTGGCGATTGGCAAAGCAGGCGCAGCCAACGCGGCGCTGCTGGCAGCACAGATTTTAGCGCTGCACGATAAAACTCTCGCAGGGCGTCTGGCTGCGTGGCGTCAAAACCAAACTGATGAAGTGCTGAATAATCCCGATCCGCGGGAGGATGCATGAAGCCGGTTTGCGTATTAGGTAACGGGCAGTTGGGGCGCATGCTGCGTCAGGCCGGAGAGCCGCTGGGAATCGCCGTTTATCCAGTAGGATTGGACGCAGAACCCGAAGCCGTGCCTTATCAGAATAGTGTGATTACCGCTGAAATTGAGCGCTGGCCGGAAACCGCACTGACCCGCGAATTGGCTACTCACAACGCCTTCGTTAACCGAGATATTTTCCCGCGTTTGGCCGATCGCCTGACGCAAAAGCAATTGTTGGATAGCCTGAATTTAGCCACCGCGCCTTGGCAATTACTCGCTAATGCCGAACAGTGGCCGCAGGTGTTTGCTTCTCTGGGTGAGCTGGCGATTGTTAAACGTCGCGTCGGCGGTTATGACGGACGTGGGCAGTGGCGTTTACGTCCCGGCGAGCAAGATAGCCTGCCTGCGGACGCCTACGGTGAGTGCATCGTCGAGCAAGGCATTCATTTTTCTGGCGAAGTTTCTCTGATTGGCGCACGTAGCCATGATGGGGAAACGGTATTTTATCCGCTAACCCATAATCTGCATGAAGACGGCATTTTACGTATCAGCGTAGCGTTACCGCAGCCAGATGCCAAATTGCAGGCTCAGGCAGAAAGCATGTTGTCCGCCATTATGAATGAGCTGGGTTATGTCGGCGTGATGGCGATGGAATGCTTTATCGTCGGCGACAACCTGCTGATCAACGAACTGGCTCCCCGCGTACACAACAGCGGTCACTGGACGCAAAATGGCGCGTCCATCAGCCAGTTCGAATTGCATCTGCGCGCTATTCTGGATTTACCACTGCCAAAACCGGTGGTTAGCACCCCTTCGGTCATGGTGAATCTCATCGGCACTGCGGTTAATTTGGCATGGCTTTCACAGCCTCTGGTTCATCTGCATTGGTACGAAAAAGAAGTGCGCGATGGGCGTAAAGTCGGGCATTTGAATCTCACCGATCCGGCGGAAAAACAATTGGCCGAAACGTTGAACGAGTTGTCACCCTTGCTACCAAATGAATATCAAAGCGCCCTGCGCTGGGCGCAGAAAAAACTGGGATAAGCAATAACGGAGATGCCATAAACGCCTCGGTTTTATCGCAGAGTCAGTTAGTAGAATCAGGGCAGCCAATGGCTGCCCTTTTCTTTATCATCTAACCAATGCTGATAACCGATATTTAGCCTTGGTTGTTAACCTTCGTAGCTGCGGAACAAAGCCTTTCCGCGCAGCAGACGAGCGCCCAGCCAACTGCCACATAAAGACAATAACAGTGCGCCAAGCAACGGCAACATCCACCACAATATCCAATTAGGCTGCCACGGGAAATCAAATACCAGCCGTTGCAACGCCCACAGTGAAGCTTCGGCACCTATAGCGGCGGCCATGCCCGCCACCAGCCCTAGCAGGGCAAATTCGCACCATAACGTCCCCCATAGCAAGCGCTTCCCCGCGCCTAAAGTCCGATAAACCATCAGTTCCTGGCGCCGCTGGCGCATTCCCACCTGCACCTGCGCTAATAACAGCAAAGTGCCACAGATCATGACCAGCACCACCATAACTTCCAACGCCCGACTCACCTGCTGCAATACCTGACCGACCTGTTTCAACATCGAGCCTATATCCAGCAGGCTTAACGTAGGGAACTGGCGGTTCAATTGAGTCAATAACTGCTCGTTACCGTTATAACGGAAGCTGGTTAGCCAGGTTTGCGGCTGTTTATCCAAGGCTCCCGGCGGGAAAATAAAGTAGAAGTTAGGCCGCAAACTTTCCCAATCTACTTTGCGAATACTGCTCACTTTGGCCGAAAACGACTGCGTATCGCCGCTGAAGGTTAAGGTGTCGCCCAGCTTGATACCAAGCCGCTCGGCTACGCCCTGCTCCATCGATACTTCATCCGCTTTTGGCGGCCACTTCCCGTCAGTTAACTGATTATGAGCCGGTAAATCCGGTAACCAGGTCAGATTAAGCTCCCGGTTGACCGCCTCTCCTCCCGGATCGTTTTCATGCACCCGCTCGGTCGCTTGCTGCTGGTTAATTTCCGTCATGCGCACCCGCACAATCGGATAGAACGTGGTTGGCATAATCTGGTGTTGATTGAGGAAAGTACTGACCTGCGGCACCTGCTCCTTGGTCATATTCAACAGGAAATAGTTGGGGCTGTCCGGCGGTAATTGCTGCTGCCAGCGATCCAGCAGATCACCGCGCAGGACCAATAGCAGCGCCAGCAACATAAACGACAGCGAAAATGCTGCCAGTTGGGTCAATGTCATCCAAGGCTGACGCAGTAGACGATTGATCGCCAAACGCAGTGGCAAGCGCGTCACCGTCAGTCGACGCAGCAATAATAGGCTGCCCCAGCCGATACAGCCCAATAACAGTGACAGCACCAGCAAGCCGCCCAAAATCGCCCACAGCAAGGTATTGCCGCCCATTAACAGCGCCAGAACTCCGATCACCGCTAATAACATTAACGGGATGAAATAGCGCAGCGGCCAGACATTTGCCGCCACATCCCGGCGCAACACTCGTAACGGCTGAGTCGCTAATAACTGACGATAGGGGCGCAATCCCACCAGCAGGGAAATCAGAATCAGGGAGCCGATGGACCACAGCCACGGCCAGAGTCCGGCGGCGGGTAATGCAGCAGGCAGCACTGGCGCCAACATGGAAATCAGCAGTCGTTCAAATAGCAGCCCTATCGCGCTACCGCACAATGCCGCCAGCGTCAGTACCGATATCCATTGGCCGACAATCAGCTTTCTCAGCGCGGCCTTGCCCGCCCCCAACGTTTTCAGCACCGCCACCAAATCATAGCGGCTACGGCAATAATGCCCCATGGCGACCGCAACGGCGGCAATGGAAAGTAACAGCGTCAGCAACGCCGATAACAGTAAAAATTGCTGCGAGCGCTGCAAGGATTTCCCCAGTGCGCCACCCGATTCCTGCAAACCGTACCAGCGTTGATCGGGCTGTAATTCCGGTTTTATCTGATCGCCGAAGCGCTGAATGTTATCCGGCGAGCCGGCAAACATATAGCGATAGGTCAAACGGCTACCCGGCTGCACTGCGCCGGTTTTTTCCACATCGGCCAGATTAATCAGAATGCGCGGCGCAGTCTGGAAAGGATTGAATCCGGCGTCTGGTTCCTCCAGCACTTCCCCGACAATACGCAGCGACGCATCCCCCACCTCCAGCCTATCGCCAACGTTAACACCCAATAAAGTTAGCAGCCGCGGAGCCACCAACACGGTGCCCGGTTCCAGCCGCGCATTCTCCGGCCGGGTTTTCAGCGTTCCGTACAACGGATAAGCGCTGTCAGTAGCTTTTACATCCGCCAATTGCGGTCTATCACCGGCGTAAGTCATGGTGGTAAACGACAGTTGGCGACTGAGAGTTAGCCCTTGCTGTTCCGCATCTAACAACCATCCCTCTGATACCGGACGAGAAGCGCTCAATACCCGATCACCCGCCAGAAAATCACGGCTTTGCTGGCTGAGGCCCTTCTCCATTCGGTCGCTGATGCTGCCCAACGCCAATACGCAGGCGACGGCCAGAGTCAACGCTAACCAGACAATTAATAAGGATGGCGAGCGCCATTCCCGCCAAAACCAACGCCAAATCATGCTTCCTCCCACAGCTTGCCATCCCGCAAGCGCAAACGCCGCTGGCAGCGCGCCGCCAGTTGTTCATCATGCGTGACCAGAATCAGCGTGGTGTCGTAATCTCGATTCAGAGAAAACAACAGATCGGCGATGCGGTCGCCGGTTTGACGATCCAGATTTCCCGTGGGTTCATCGGCAAACAATACCCGCGGGCGACCGCTAAATGCCCGAGCCAGTGCGACGCGTTGCTGTTCTCCACCGGAAAGCTGAGCAGGCAGATGATGCAGACGTTCCCCCAGCCCCAATTGCTGCAATAATTCCGTGGCTTGAGCTTTGCTCTGACGATCGCTTTCCCCACGCAATAACGCAGGCAACTGAACGTTTTCCAGCGTGTTCAGCGTTGGCACTAGCATAAATGACTGGAAAACAAATCCGACGTTTTTCGCCCGTACTTGCGCGCGCCCTTCCTCATCCATTGCTGTCAAAGACTGCCCCAACAGGCTGACTTCGCCGCTGCTGCCATCATCCAAACCTGCCAGAATCCCTAGCAGGGTCGATTTACCGGAGCCAGACTCACCAATCAGGGCAATTGTCTGTGCGGGTTTGACAACCAGCTCAACTCCAGTAAGGATGGAAAGCTGATGCTCACCCTGACCAACGTGTTTATTAAGATGATGAACTTCAAGAACGTTTTCCGCTGGCATCTTCCCTTCCTTCTACTGTTGGGATTATTCAGTCTGCGCGCTACTGCAAACGATACATTATTGATTTTGGGCGACAGTTTAAGCGCCGGTTATCGCCTACCCATTGCCGAAGCCTGGGCTACCCGTCTGGACAAGCAATGGCAAACGCTGCCTGCTCATCCTAAAGTCGTCAACGCCAGTATCAGTGGCGACACCGCCGCGCAAGGCCTGGCAAGGCTTCCCGCACTGTTGGCACAACATCAGCCCCGCTGGGTATTGATTGAATTAGGTGCCAATGACGGGCTGCGCGGATTTCCCCCGCAGGATATTCAGCGGGATTTGGCGCAAATCATCAGTCTGGTTAAAGAGGCCGAGGCACAACCATTGTTAATGCAAATCCGCATTCCACCTAATTATGGTCGCCGCTATACCGAGTCATTCGCCGCACTGTATCCGACATTGGCACAGCAGGCCGAAATTCCGCTACTGCCTTTCTTTATGGAGCAGGTAGCGGTAAAACCTGAATGGATGCAGGACGATAGCTTGCATCCTAACGCCGAGGCGCAGCCGTTTATTGCCGACTGGATGTCAAAGCAACTCACGCCTTTTATCCAAAAAGGCAAGTCAGAATAACGCTGCACTTATTAATATAAGATATTAGCTATCTGATAATATAAGTTCTTAGTAAACCATTAGTCTGAGCAAATAGGTTCATTCAGTAGGTAAAGTTATGCAAAAAGCGGTTTTAATCACCGGATGCTCGAGCGGAATTGGTTTGGTAGCGGCGCAGGATCTGCGTAACAGAGGCTATCGGGTTTTGGCTGCCTGTCGGAAACCTGAGGACGTAGAAAACATGTCCCAATTGGGGCTGGAAGGTATTGAGCTGGATCTGGATGACAGCACCAGCGTCGAGCGCGCCGCGGCACAGGTTATCGAGCTAACCGGCGGGCGACTGTACGGTTTATTCAACAACGGCGGCTATGGCTTATACGGCCCGCTAGACACCATTTCGCGCCAACAAATGGAACGGCAGTTTTCCACCAATCTATTTGGCACCCACCAACTCACCCAATTACTGCTGCCTGCCATGTTGCCCCACGGCGAAGGCCGGATTATTCAAACCAGTTCGGTGATGGGGTTGATTTCAACGCCGGGTCGGGGCGCTTACGCCGCCAGCAAATATGCGCTGGAAGCCTGGTCAGATGCCTTACGGATGGAGCTAAACGGCAGCGGGATTTTTGTCAGTTTGATTGAACCGGGGCCGATTAGCACTCATTTCACACAAAACGTTAATCAGACCCAGGCTGACAAACCAGTGAATAATCCGGGTATCGCCAAACGCTTCACCCTGCCACCTGAAGCGATTTTGCCCAAATTACGTCATGCATTAGAAGCGCCGCGGCCAAAGTTGCGCTATCCGGTCACACTGGTGGCACACGCTGTTACCGTGCTGCGTCGCATTTTACCGGGCCGCTTGCTGGATTGCGTCTTGCGGGGCAACGCCTGATAACCGATAAACCGCGATAGAGGGTTGAAGCCGGATATTCTGCCCCCATCTATCGCTAAAACGGATGAGAGAATAAAGTCATGCTAGCACCAACAGTTATCGATATTACCGAAGCTAACCTACATCAAACCCTGGAACAGTCCATGGCGCAGCCGGTTCTGTTCTATTTCTGGTCGGAACGTAGCCAGCACTGCCTGCAATTAACGCCGGTTTTAGACAAATTAGCCGCCGAATACGCCGGTCAGTTCATTCTGGCCAAAGTAGATTGTGACGCTCAACAAATGGTTGCCTCACAATTCGGCCTGCGGTCTATTCCTGCGGTCTATCTGTTTAAAGACGGCCAGCCGGTTGACGGCTTCCAGGGACCTCAACCGGAAGAAGTTATCCGCGAACTGTTACAACGCGTATTACCTAAACCGGAAGAACTAAAAGCAGCAGAAGCGGCGCAGCTTATCGCCGATGGCAAAGCGCAAGAAGCCCTTCCGCTACTGAAAGATGCCTGGCAGCTTAGCCAATACAACGGCGAAATCGGCTTGCAGCTGGCTGAAGTACAAATTCAACTGAATCGTAGTGACGATGCGGAAGCGGTATTAGAAACTATCCCACTGCAAGATCGGGACACTCGCTATCAGGGCCTGATTGCACAGATAGAATTACTCAAGCAGGCGGCAGATACGCCGGAAATTCAGCAATTACAGCAACAGCTGGCCGAGCAGCCTGAAAACGTCGAGCTGGCGGTACAGCTAGCACTGCAACTGCATCAGGTTGGCCGTAACGAAGAAGCACTGGAACTGTTGATGAGCCATCTGAAAAAAGATCTGGCAGCAGCGAACGGCAACGCTCGCAAAACCTTGATGGATATTCTGGCCGCCCTTGGCACCGGCGATACTCTGGCCGGTAAATACCGCCGCCAGCTCTACTCTCTGCTGTACTAAGCCCATTTTAGCTACTCTGCGCGGGATCTTTCCCGCGCCCTTTCTTATTCACTTTTCAGGTTTTTTTCTGCTTTTTCGATAGCAGAATGATTCCTTACATGTATTTACCTCCCTTTAGTTAGTCTTTTAGCCTGTCGTCGCGTAATATTATGAAACAATATTCATTGACCGACAGGAAGTTAACTATGTTTACGGTTATCCCGATTATTATCGTCGTTGCGCTGGTTGTGGTGTTCTCCGCAATCAAAATTGTCCCACAGGGTTTCCAGTGGACGGTTGAGCGCTTTGGCCGCTATACCAAAACTCTGATGCCGGGCCTGAACATCGTCGTCCCGTTTATGGACCGCATTGGCCGTAAAATCAACATGATGGAACAAGTTCTGGATATTCCTTCACAGGAAATCATTTCCCGCGATAACGCCAACGTTGCCATTGATGCAGTCTGCTTTATTCAGGTTATTGACCCGGTCAAAGCGGCTTATGAGGTCAGCAACCTGGAACTGGCGATTGTTAACCTGACCATGACCAACTTCCGTACCGTGCTTGGCTCTATGGAATTGGATGAAATGCTGTCCCAGCGCGATAACATCAACAGCCGTTTACTCCATATTGTTGATGAAGCCACCAACCCTTGGGGCATCAAAATTACCCGTATTGAAATCCGCGATGTACGTCCGCCGACCGAACTAATTTCGGCCATGAACGCCCAGATGAAAGCCGAGCGAACCAAGCGTGCGGATATTTTGGAAGCCGAAGGCGTGCGTCAGGCAGCAATTCTGCGTGCAGAAGGTGAAAAACAATCTCAGATTCTGAAAGCCGAGGGGGAACGTCAATCCGCCTTCCTGCAAGCAGAAGCCCGTGAACGTGCCGCAGAAGCCGAAGCTCAGGCAACTAAAATGGTTTCTGAAGCTATCGCCGCCGGTGATATTCAGGCGATTAACTACTTTGTGGCGCAGAAATACACCGATGCGCTGCAACACATCGGCTCAGCCAACAACAGTAAAGTCGTGATGATGCCACTGGATGCCAGCAGCCTGATGGGCGCGATTGGCGGTATCGCTGAACTGATTGGCGAGAGCAAAACCAGCCGAGGTAAATAACCATGCTTAAACAGATTGCAGCAAACCCAAATTGGTTTTGGCTATCACTCGGCGGCTTGTTATTAGCCGCGGAAATGTTGGGTGCCAGCGGTTATCTGTTATGGAGTGGAATTGCCGCTGTACTGGTTGGCCTGTTGGTCTGGATGTTGCCGTTAAGCTGGGAATGGCAAGGCGTACTCTTTGCCGTTCTCACCGTCATCGCCGCCATTTTGTGGTGGTATTGGCTGAGTAAACGAGTCAAACCGCAGCCTGCCATGCTTAACCAGCGGGATCATCAAATGGTTGGCCTGCGGGCAACGCTGACGGAACCGACACTGGATGGCTATGGTCGGATGAAAGTCGGCGACAGCAGCTGGCGTATCCATAGTTCTGAAGAATTAAGCGTGGGCACGGAAGTCGAAGTGGTCTCCATTGAAGGTAACACCTTGAATGTCCGTGCAATAATACGCTAGTTTATCGCCCACGTTCGGTTTGCGACCGTGGGCTTCTTATCTCTATCCTTTCTCCTCGCGGTGACAACAACCCGCCAGATTATTGATAATCGGGCAATCCGCCCCCTCGTCGCCGGGGCATTCTGCCGCTAGCGCCAGTAAGCGTAAACGCATCTGATTCAAATCCTGAATATGCCGTTCTATTTCAGCCACTTTCTGTAACGTCGCGGCTTTGACGTCCGCACTATGGCGATCCGGATTATGGAACAGCGCCAATAATTCACGACATTCATCCAGAGTAAATCCCACCTGGCGCGCCTGTCGCAGCAAAGTCAATTCTTCAATATGACGGGCATCATAGCTGCGATAACCGTTATCGGTACGGATAGGCGGAGTTACAAGCTTTTTTTCTTCGTAAAAGCGAATCGCTTTGCTGGTCAAACCGGTCTTTTTGGCCACATCGCTGATATTCATATTTCTCCCTTGACCTTACCCTTGCTGGAAGGTTTAACCTCCATAAGTAGTTAAAATAGTCACGTCGGTCAAGAGAAATTAACCTTGTTGCCTGCCAGAAGATCGGCATCAAGGTAAAGGGCTTAATACCGACTAAACTTATCCCCGCAGTCAAAAGGATAAGTTTTTACTCTTTAAGGAGTTAATCATGTCACACACTACGCTGCTTGCTTTGCAGGGTTTAACCTGCATGAAATGTGCCGGACGGGTGCAAAAAGCGCTGGAAGACCGGCCTGACGTCGAACAGGCTCAGGTTAACGTTCACTATGCGAAAGTGGTCGGTGAGGCCGACATACAGGCACTGATCGAAACGGTAAAACAGGCAGGCTATCAGTCGGAGCCAGTACAACAACCGGACGTAGAGCTACAGCTTTCCGGCTTAACCTGTATGCACTGTGCGGCAACGACACGTCAAGCGCTGGAAGCCGTTCCGGGAGTCATCGCCGCCGATGTATCCACCTCCAACGCCAAAGTTTACGGTCGAGTCGACGCAAACGCACTGATTGCCGCCGTGGAAAATGCCGGTTATCAGGCCACGCTGGCGCAGGAAAACGCCGTCCCAAAAACTGAGCCGCTGGCACATGCTACGCAATCTGCGCCGGAATCTTTGGCAGCGGCCTCTTCTCTTCCGGCAACTGAAAATACTCCCGCAACCGCTCCGTCAGACGGCGACGATCCGGATAGCGTGCAGCTATTGTTAACCGGGATGAGCTGCGCCAGCTGCGTTTCTAAAGTACAAAAAGCGTTGCAAAGCGTGGATGGCGTGCAGATCGCGCGAGTGAATCTAGCTGAACGTAGCGCACTGGTGACCGGTTCTCCGGATAATAGCGCGCTGATCGCCGCAGTAGAAAAAGCGGGCTATGGCGCTGAGATTATCGAAGACGAAGCTAAACGGCGGGAACGCCAGCAGGAAATGTCTCAGGCCAATATGAAACGTTTCCAATGGCAGGCCGCGCTGGGGCTATTATTAGGTATTCCATTGATGGCATGGGGCTTATTCGGCGGCAGTATGACGCTCACGCCGGAAACCCAAACCCCGTGGCTGGTGATCGGTGTATTGACGCTGTTGGTCATGATCTTTGCCGGCGGACATTTCTATCGCAACGCTTGGGTCAGCCTGAAAAACGGCAGCGCCACTATGGATACGCTGGTGGCATTAGGCACCGGTGCCGCCTGGATTTACTCGATTACCGTCAATATCTGGCCCGATGTATTCCCGATGGAGGCCCGGCATCTTTATTACGAAGCCAGCGCCATGATTATCGGTTTAATCAATCTGGGACATGCGATGGAACAGCGCGCCAGACAACGTTCGTCCAATGCGTTGGAACGTTTGCTGGATCTGGCACCGCCAACCGCGCGGGTTGTGACTGAGGACGGTGAGAAACAAATCCCGCTGGCTGACGTACAGCTGGGAATGACCCTCCGTTTGACCACCGGTGACCGAGTTCCCGTTGACGGCGAAATTGTGCAGGGGGAAGTGTGGATGGACGAAGCCATGCTCACCGGCGAACCGATTCCGCAGCAGAAATCCGCTGGAGATAAAGTACACGCCGGAACCTCAGTGCAGGATGGATCGGTTCTGTTCCGCGCTAACGCCATTGGCAGCCAGACTACGCTGGCGCGGATTATCAAGCTAGTACGTCAGGCGCAAAGTAGTAAGCCGGAAATTGGCCAGTTAGCCGATAGAATCTCTGCAGTATTTGTTCCAACCGTCGTGGCTATCGCCTTGATTGCCGGTGTGATTTGGTACTTCTTCGGCCCTCAGCCCCAAATTGTATATACCTTGGTGGTGGCCACCACGGTGCTGATCATCGCTTGCCCTTGCGCGCTGGGATTAGCCACGCCGATGTCGATCATTTCTGGCGTTGGTCGTGCCGCTGAGTTTGGCGTACTGGTGCGAGATGCCGATGCGCTTCAGCAGGCCAGCGGCTTGAATACGTTGGTATTTGATAAAACCGGTACATTGACCGAAGGCCGTCCGCAGGTTGTCGCTATCCATACCTTTAACGGGATTACGGAACAACAGGCGCTTGGCTGGGCGGCTGCGCTGGAAACAGGCTCAAACCATCCGTTAGCGCAGGCAATTTTGCAACGTGCCAAAGGCCTGACTCTGCCTGCCACCAGCCAGTTCCGTACCCTGCGCGGTTTAGGCGTCAGCGGTGATGTTGAAGGAGCATCACTGCTATTAGGGAACAATGCACTACTGAAACAACAAGAGATTGATACCCTTGAGTTAAGCGACTTAATGCGGCAACAGGCGGAAACGGGTGCCACGCCGGTTATTCTGGCGGCCAATGGTCAAGTCGCGGCGCTGTTCTCCATCCGAGATCCGTTACGCAGCGATAGTGTCTCAGCATTGCAACGTCTGCATCAACAAGGCTACAAATTAGTGATGCTGACAGGTGATAACCCGATTACTGCTAATGCTATTGCCAAAGAGGCCGGTATTGATCAAGTGATTGCCGGAGTGCTGCCCGATGGCAAAGCCGATGCGATTAAGCAGTTACAGGCTGCAGGTAACAAAGTCGCGATGGTCGGAGATGGTATTAACGATGCGCCCGCGCTGGCTCAGGCCGATGTAGGTATTGCTATGGGCGGCGGCAGCGATATTGCGATAGAAACTGCGGCAATTACGCTTATGCGCCATAGTCTGCACGGCGTTGCCGATGCCGTAGAGCTATCCAAAGCCACATTACGCAATATGAAACAAAACCTGCTCGGCGCATTTTTCTATAACGCGCTGGGGATTCCAATCGCGGCAGGTATTTTGTATCCGTTCACCGGAACGTTGTTAAGCCCGGTGGTCGCGGGGGCTGCAATGGCGTTGTCCTCAATCACCGTCGTCAGTAATGCCAACCGTTTGTTACGTTTTAAACCTAAACAATAAACGAAGTCCTAACCCAGTGGCGCACAACCCTTTCTTGTGCGCCATTTAGCGTTTAGCATGGGAGAAATGCTAAATCAGGACGCACACCGGTATGGGTCAACTTTTACGTCAGCTAGCCACCTTTCTTGGCATCCTTTCTCCGCCGAGTTATCCGTATCCGGGTATCGATTTACAACTGCCCGGCTCACGTCACTTCCATCTGGTAGGGAGTATCCATATGGGAACCGAAGGCATGTTCCCGCTACCGGATATTCTGTTGGATCGCCTGATAAAAGCCGATGCGTTAATCGTTGAGGCCGATATTACCCAAGGTGGATCCCCTTTCGCTCACTATCCCGATGAGCTCCCGTTGGTCGACCGACTCTCTGAAACAGATTACCAACAGCTCGTTCAGCGCTGTGAAGAATTAAAAACCGACCCGTTCGCTCTGGCCACCCTTCCGGCCTGGCAAATCGCGCTGATGCTACAGGCGCGTCAGGCGCAAAATCTAGGGCTGCGCGGGGAATACGGTATTGATTACCAATTATTGAATGCAGCCAAAGCGCAGCGGAAAAATATTATCGAACTCGAAGGCTCGCAAATGCAGCTTTCCCTACTGGAAACCCTGCCTGACAGCGGAATGGGGCTGTTAAAAGATACTCTGGCTCACTGGCACACCAACGCCCGCATGTTACAAACCATGATCAGTTGGTGGTTAGAGCGACAACCCTGCGGTAGCCTGGCTAAACTGACAACGACTTTTAGCGATGATTTATATGAGCTATTAATGGTGCAACGTAACCAGCAATGGCAAAAACAACTGTCTGCCTTACCGGCGGGGCATTATCTGGTTGCTGTGGGCGCTTTACATTTATATGGCGACGGAAATTTACCGGCTTTAATGCAGCCAGCTCATGGATAAAAAAATGGCCAATATCGCTATTGGCCAGTCAAAGAGGAATTTTCATTGTTTTAGTTATTACGTAGCAAGCCGGCTTTCCTGACGGTCAACCAATTTGCCATATCAGGGTAGCAACCCGCGGATCCTATAAGCAACTGGGATTCATTATTATTGAGGAATACAATTTCATAATTTTGATTCTATTAAGTTAATTTTTTTCTTACTAAGCTGCATTAAGCGTAAGATACTAAAAAGATAAGGATTAGCTGCAACGATAGTCCTGTTATGATTAACTGGTATTATTTTTATAGTGGACGAAAATCATGACTCCTGCCGTCATTCTGCTGGAAAAGCAAAAAATCGCCTTTACTCTTCACCCTTACGAACACGACAGTGCAGAAACGAATTTTGGTGATGAAGCTGTCAGAAAATTAGGGCTAGATGCCCGGCAAGTTTATAAAACTCTGCTGGTTTGCCTGAATGGAGAAGCCAAAAACTTAGCCGTTGCCGTCACTCCGGTCGCCACTCAATTGGATTTAAAAAAAGTTGCCCGAGCCTTAGGAGCGAAAAAAGCAGATATGGCCGATCCACAGCTGGCGCAGCGAGTAACCGGTTATTTAGTCGGAGGAATTAGCCCGTTAGGACAGAAAAAACGTTTACCCACGGTCATCGACAGTCAGGCGCAGCAATATGCCACTATGTTCGTTTCCGGCGGCAAACGCGGGCTGGATATAGAGCTAGCTCCAGCAGATTTAGGCCAGTTGCTCAATGCGGTATTCGCGGATATAGCCAAACGGGATTAATCCTCGCTTCTCTCTGCCACAGAATGCCACTGAGCCAAAAATGGGGAATACGCATAGACGCATTAGCGCTACCCGTACTCCCCGTTCAGATAAAAAGTCCCTAAGGTATTTTCACCTCATCTCAACTCAACTCATTACTTGTAAACAATCTCACCCTTCGGCTCATAGGCCGCAGCATCTAGCGGAGAGTGTTTTTCAATATATTGCTTCAAGACTTCCGCATCGATGAAACCGGTATTAACGTAGCTTGGCAAAGTATCCACCTTCGGATAACCATCACCACCTAGCGCGTTGAAATTCAGCGTTGCAATGCGGTAGGTTTTATTCGCATCCAGCGGTTTACCTTGAATTTTAACATCACTGACACCTGTGCCATCGGCAACCAGGCTGACGTTGGCGAATTGAGCGTAGGCGCCTGAATCCACTTTTTTATTAGCGACGACGGCCAAATACTTCTCAACTTCACTGCCCTTCATATCCACATAAACCAGCGTATTACCGAATGGCTGCACTTTCAGCACATCTTTATAAGTAATATCGCCAGCATCGATAGAGTCACGTACGCCGCCGCCGCTCATCACGGCAAAATCAGCGCCAGCACGCTCCATTTGCGCCGCTAATAGCATCCGCGCCATATTAGTTTGCTGGAAGCGAACTTTGCTACGATCGCCCTCTAGCTTGCCATTAACGCTACCGACTTTAATTTCCAGCTGCGCTTTGCCTTTATCTTCAAACGGCGTGAGTAATTTCAGCATTGCCGGATTTTCAGCGATCTCTTCGGTATAGAAAACGCGCTCACTGGTACCGTCGGCTTTCTCTACTTTCTTCTTCAGATTAACCGGAATCAGCTGATAGTTAACCAACGTCAGCTCGCCGTTGCGGAATTTAAAATCTGCACGCCCGACGTATTTACCCCATTCATGCGCCTGAACGATCCAGGTTCCATTTTGACGATCGGGTGCGCAAGCCGTACCCGGAACGTAATCTACCTGCTTATGATTCTCGCTGGACATACAAACCGGATCCTGCGAATGTCCACCCACAATCATGTCCAGATAACCTGCAGGCAGGCTACGAGCCATTTCTACATCACCTGGCGCATTAGAACCGTGATTACCGTTGTCATAATGCCCCATATGGGTGGCTGCGATGATAATGTCCGGTTTTTCATCCTGACGCAGTTTTTCGACGACCTCTTTGGCTTCCACCGCCGGTACACGGAATTCAATATCAGTGAAATACTCAGGATTGCCAATTTTAGCCGTATCGTCAGTGGTTAACCCAATAACCGCAATTTTAATCCCTTGCTTATCAAACAGGGCATAAGGTTTAAATAAGCGCTGCTGGGTACTCTTCTGATAAATATTGGCAGAGAGCAGCGGGAAAGTGGCCCATTTTTCTTGCTGACGTAATACGCTAAGCGGGTTATCAAATTCATGGTTTCCGATCGCCATAGCATCGTATCCCACTAAATTCATACCGCGAAAATCGGGTTCCGCATCCTGTAAATCAGACTCAGGTACACCGGTATTAATATCTCCGCCGGAAAGCAACAATAGGCTGCCCCCTTCTGCTGCCACTTGTTGGCGAATATTATCCACCAAGGTTTTTTGCGCCGCCAGGCCATATTCACCGTGATCGTTTTGCCAGAAATGGCCGTGATGATCGTTAGTGTGCAGTAAAGTAATGTCGTAAGTTTTATCTTTTTCCCAAGCGCTGGCCCATCCGGGGGCAAAGGCCAATGTTACGGCCAACGCGCATGCTGTGGTATTTAATGAAAAACGCATGGCAAATCTCCATGTAATCGCCAAAAGCGGGTCGAGTAAAAGTCAGTCTGATGAATACAGATCGCGTAAGAGTTCAGGATTTCTGTGAGAATCAAGGTGATACCTCGATGCAGTTTGCATTGTAACTCGATTAGATACACCTGAATTTCACATTTTTGCGATATCCGTCAAATAATGTTGGATATAGTAAAAATCATACGATATGCATAATATGTATCCATTACCGCGCTACCTTTCGCAATAAAAACAATTAGGCTGATACTCATCATGACCGATCGCATCGTCCCTCCAACCTCCCAAAATAAGGGAAATGCCTTAAAGCGAACTTCGTTTTCTATTTTAGGGGCGATAAGCGTCTCTCATTTACTAAACGATATGATTCAATCGCTGATTTTAGCTATCTATCCTTTATTACAGGCAGAGTTCAGCCTGAGCTTCACTCAAATCGGCTTAATTACATTGACCTATCAGATGACTGCCTCAATGCTGCAACCGCTGATTGGCCTCTACACAGACAAACACCCACAGCCTTATTCTCTACCTATTGGTATGGGATTCACTCTTTCGGGCATCTTATTATTGGCCGCCGCGACTACTTTTCCGGTGGTGTTGCTGGCGGCGGCGCTGGTTGGTACCGGTTCCTCCGTGTTTCATCCTGAATCTTCCCGCGTGGCACGCATGGCGTCTGGCGGACGTCACGGGCTGGCGCAATCGCTGTTTCAGGTGGGAGGGAATTTTGGTAGTGCGTTAGGCCCATTACTGGCGGCGATGTTTATCGCGCCCTACGGCAAAGGGAATGTTGGCTGGTTCTCACTGGCGGCATTACTGGCCATTGTAGTGCTATTACAGGTCAGTAAATGGTATCAAATGCAAAATCGCGCGGTCGCCGGTAAGCCGATAAAAGCGGCACCGGTACAAACACTGCCTAAAAAGACCATAATTGCCACTTTAGCGATTCTGCTAGTACTGATTTTTTCCAAGTATTTCTACTTAACTAGTATAAGTAGCTACTACACCTTCTATCTAATCCATAAGTTTGGTGTTTCAGTACAAAATGCCCAAATACATCTGTTTATATTCTTATTTGCCGTAGCCGCAGGCACCATCATTGGCGGGCCCTTGGGGGACAGAGTCGGGAGAAAATACGTTATTTGGGGCTCCATCCTCGGTGTTGCACCATTTACCCTTATTTTACCCTACGTATCTCTGCAATGGATTGGCATTTTGACAGTGATCATTGGTGTCATACTGGCATCAGCGTTTTCTGCCATTCTGGTTTATGCCCAAGAGCTGATCCCTGGAAAGGTAGGCATGGTTTCCGGATTATTCTTCGGTTTAGCTTTCGGTATGGGCGGGTTAGGTGCGGCTGTACTTGGTTATGTTGCTGATTTAACCAGTATCGAGTTAGTTTACCAAATCTGCGCATTCCTGCCACTCCTTGGCATATTTACTGCCTTACTGCCTAATATTGAAGAAAAGTAGTCAGTATTACTAACTTAAGCCGGATGAGATAGCAGTATTATCTGGCTTAACTACCTATATCTATTAGGTCTAAATGAGATATCACTCATAAATAACCACCTTACGCAATTTACAGGCCAACCTTCAGTTTCATTGACAAAATATGAATTTTTATCGGGTAAAGTTCGCACAAATGCAATAAACTAGTGCTATTGCTGTGAATGAACACTGCCCGCATAACAAGAAGGAGTCTGGATGCACCACTCAACACCCCTGATTACAACGATTGTAGGAGGCCTGGTTCTCGCCTTCCTCCTCGGTACACTGGCACACCGCCTGCGCATCTCCCCATTAGTGGGATATCTCGCCGCAGGGGTGTTAGCCGGGCCATTCACGCCGGGTTTCGTCGCCGATACGTCATTAGCGCCAGAACTGGCTGAAATCGGTGTTATCCTGTTAATGTTCGGTGTTGGGCTGCATTTCTCTCTTAAAGACCTCCTCGCTGTAAAATCCATTGCCATTCCCGGTGCCATAGCGCAAATCGCAGTTGCCACATTGTTGGGTATCGGCCTTTCGAGCATGCTGGGCTGGGATCTGGTCACAGGCTTGGTGTTCGGTCTTTGCTTGTCTACCGCCAGTACCGTGGTATTGCTGCGAGCACTGGAAGAACGGCAGTTGATCGACAGCCAGCGTGGGCAAATAGCCATTGGCTGGCTGATAGTTGAAGATCTGGCGATGGTACTAACATTGGTGTTATTACCAGCATTCGCTGGCGTTATGGGTAGCGAAAATACCAGTTTGAGCCAATTATTCACCGAACTGGCCATAACTATTGGTAAAGTCATCGCCTTCATCACCTTGATGATAGTGGTTGGCCGCCGCCTCGTCCCATGGATATTGGCAAAAACCGCCAGTACCGGCTCCAGAGAGCTATTTACCTTGGCCGTGCTGGTCTTAGCGCTGGGTATCGCTTACGGTGCTGTAGGGCTGTTTGACGTCTCATTCGCCCTAGGCGCCTTCTTTGCCGGTATGGTGTTAAACGAATCCGAACTTAGCCACCGCGCGGCTCAGGATACTTTACCGCTGCGTGATGCCTTTGCCGTCCTGTTTTTTGTTTCGGTCGGCATGCTATTCGACCCGATGATTCTGGTTCGTGAGCCTTTAGCGGTTATCGCCTCACTGGCTATCATTATCTTCGGTAAATCTGCCGCAGCCTTCTTGTTAGTTCGTATGTTTGGCCACTCTAAACGCACTGCACTGACTATTTCAGTCAGTTTGGCGCAAATCGGTGAGTTTGCCTTTATTTTAGCAGGTTTAGGGATCTCCCTTGGTTTGATGTCGGAGCATGGCCGCAATCTGGTTTTAGCCAGTGCCATTCTTTCTATCATGCTGAATCCATTGCTATTTAGCCTGTTGGATCGCTATCTAATTAAAACCGAAACCATGGAAGATCAAATTCTGGAAGAAGCAGTAGAAGAAGAAAAACAAATTCCAGTGGATCTATGTAACCACGCTTTATTAGTCGGTTATGGCCGCGTAGGTAGCCTGCTCGGTTCAAAACTCAATGCAGCGGGTGTTCCATTAGTGGTCATCGAAAACTCCCGAACCCGAGTCGAAGCCTTGCGTGAGCAAGGAATTAACGCGGTGCTGGGCAACGCAGCCAATGCAGAAATCATGTCATTGGCTCGACTAGACTGCGCACGCTGGCTGTTACTAACCATTCCAAATGGCTATGAGGCGGGTGAAATTGTCGCTGCAGCGCGCCTCAAACGCCCAGACCTTGAGATTATTGCCAGAGCGCATTATGACGATGAGGTGGTTTATATTTCCGACCGCGGTGCCGATCAGGTCGTTATGGGTGAACGCGAGATTGCCGGCAGCATGCTAAATATGCTGAAAATCGATACGTTGACTGAAGAAGTCAAAAGCGCAGCTTGCCCGATCTGACTAGACCGAAATTAAAATACAAAAGGCCAGCAATGCTGGCCTTTTGTTGTCTAGCGATTGGATTAACGTTCCCAGTAAGACTCTTCCAGACTATCCTCTCGCTCAGGTAAACCGCGCGTCAGACGAGGAGAGTGCTGATTCAACACCTGATAGCTCACTCGATTAGCATATTTACAAACCTGCGCCAAAGACGAATAGCTCAGGTAACTACGCACATGTTTACTTGAATTAGGAACATTATTACGATGATAACCGTTGGCCGCTATATCATGTAACACTGCGGACAATGCCCCATCCCCTGCCCCATTAGTATTCATAATTTTCTCAGGCCCACCCATATAAGGAGCGATGTGTGAGTAAATCTTGAATGGCATATCACAATGCTCTTTTCTCATTGCGCGGCTAAATTCATACATATTGAATTCAGCAATAGTACCCGGCAGTAAAGGATGTTGAGTCTGGCGTTTGCCTGCTTCTTCCGTATAGCCAGCCATATAAAGGCCATTTGGCCCGGCGGTACATAGCACCAAATCTACCCAATCCAGCGCCATATCCGCGGCCATCAATGGATCGCTGATCCCCGTAAGCTCCAGTGCTTCATCTTCATTCATCGCTAAAATAGAGACGTTTTCTTTAAGGAAATCTCGCCACCATTGAGGATTATCTGCAATGACGTATTTTGTACCCAACGTCAGCACCACTGGCACATGATATTTTTTAGCGTACGCGATAGCCTGCATAGTTGCATCTGGCATTGGCTCACCGGGTTTACAACGTACTAAATAAGCAGTGAGAACTAAAGCGGAGGCCCCTGCAATCACTTCTTCAGGAATGCTATCTGGGCGTAGCTGATTCATTTGACCAGGACTGATAGCGAAAGTCCGCTCTCCGTTCTCAGTAATCAAGGTAAAACAGCGGCCAATAGCGCCATCCACGGCCTGCAAATAATTTAAATCGGTACGACTTGAGGTATTACACAGATAACGATAGGCATAGCTACCAATCTTTATATTGCTGCACATAGTTCCAAGTAAAACAGAACGGTCATCAGCCAGAACCGAGTAATTATGCAATGTATTACCGATGGTGCCACCTGCAAACTCATGGGTAATCAAACCGTTGCTGGTTAACTCCTGATAAAGAGCCTCAGCCACATCATCTTCAATAACTAAAGAATGTCCCTGGCTCAAACCGTAGCGCTGAATAAATCCCTCATCAACTTTGGCCTCAATATCGACTAGGGTTTGGTCGATACCGACGATATAAGAGGTGCTGACCTCATTTTCAGCCTGAACCTGCGTTTGTTGTAATAACGGATCGCGGGCATTAACCGGAAAATAATGTTTGGATTTACGTTTACCAGGAAATTTCATTGTTTTGATTGGCAGTGTGAAGATGAAAAGGAACAGGATTTTAGCATAAGCTCAAGCTGGAAACATAATTAGGGGAAAGGTATGAGGTCGATTTAACGCGGTCAAACAACAAGGATGAATGCTAACCTCAGAATTTTTATCAAAAAAAAACCGGACAAGCAGCGCTAATCCGGCAATGTAAAATATCAATTAGTATTGGTTCGTTATTCTTTATCGGTATTCGCCAGTTTTAGCATCTCTTCTTCACGCTCGCGTTCACGCATGAAATGATCAACTAACACAAAACCGACAGACCCCACCAAACCTGCAAGTGCGAACAGGATCATAATCAGCCCACGTTTAGGCGCATCTCTTTTGGTTGGCTCGGTTGGCTGTTGCAGATATTTAAATGGCACCACTTCCACTTTAGGAATTTCCAGCGCATTTAACTTATCAAGATACAGTCTACGGTTAAGAATTTCAGCATTGATAGAAGCCAGGTCAGTCACCGATTTCTCAATTTCCAATTTACGATTCAGCGCATCGGATCCCATAGTAATAGGGAAATCCGGATCATCACTAATAGCGGAACCACTGCTGTAAACTGGCTTTTTTATACCCGCCGCATCAGCAATTGAAGTCGCGTACTTCAAACGTTCAATTTTAACTTCCTGATTATTCTTGGCACGCAATAGGTCCAAAGTATATTTATCAGTACCAATACCTTTAGCTAAATCAACAGCACGCTGTATTTTTCTAGATACATCAGCATTAACTATACTGTTAACGTAGTTAATATACCCCTGCAATAAATCACGCGCATCTGTAGCCGTCATGGCGCTGTATGATAATTTGTAGTATCGATATTCCTTATCATTATCGCCTTTATCTCTCAGCGGGCTGACTGATGTGATATTCTCATTCACTATCCGTTCAATTAATGCTCTTTTCTCCAGACCATCTTCAGGTTTATCTCGCATTAATCTCTTAAAATACTCAGTATTCACTAAATATTGCTCACGGAGATCTTGAGAATCAAAGTTTTGTTTAAAAGTAGACAATAAATAATCTGAACTGATATCAAGCTTAATATCAAGCACAGATAAATTAGTTGTTATCTTATCTAACACTTGAATTTGTTCATCGCCAGGCGAGACGATGACAGCTGTGCTCGTCCAGCGTTGAGGGAGAATAAAGGTAATAACCAAACCGATAATGATAAAAATCAAAGTTGTGGATATTATTTTTATTTTAGATTTAAAAATAATAGCCATTAACTCAAATAAATCTATCTCATCTTTCGATGAATTAACATTAGGAAAACCATAATCAGAAGGTATTTTAGAATTACTGTTATTTACTTTAAAATTATCCGTCATTAACCGTCACCGAATTGATAATCGTTACTAAAATTAGCACCCAGAGAATTATATTAAACATATAGATCCACAGGGAGCTGATATTTTTAACTACAAGTAATCTCTACGATCTTAATAATAGTAAAATCTCTTCTGTCTTTTCCAGCATCAGCGACTTATTAGCACGAGATTCTACATTCAATCTAACAACTGGCTCAGTATTAGAACTACGTAAGTTAAAACGCCAATCTTTGAACTCAAGGCTAATCCCATCGGTTTCATCAACGACCAGCGCTTCATTTTCATAAGTCGCACGCACTTTAGAAATTGCTGAGGCTGGATCAGACAATATTGAATTTATCTCACCGGATGCAGGATAGGCACTCATACACTCTTCGACTAATTGTTCCAAACTTTTATTTTTAACGCACAACAACTCTGCAATTAACAGCCAAGGAATCATTCCAGAATCACAGTAAGAGAAATCACGAAAATAATGATGAGCGCTCATTTCCCCACCATAAACGGCATCTTCTTCACGCATTCTTTCTTTGATGAAAGCGTGTCCAGTTTTTGACATGACCGGCTTTCCGCCAGCAGCAGTTACAATATCAATAGTATTCCAACTCAAGCGCGGGTCGTGAATAATACTTGAGCCCGGTTTTTTTTGTAGGAACGCTTCAGCTAGCAATCCTACAATATAATACCCCTCGATAAACTCTCCTTTATTATTAAAGAAGAAGCATCGATCAAAATCGCCGTCAAAGGCAATTCCCATATCAGCACCATGGGCTAATACAGCATCAGTGGTGTCTTGTCTACATTCTGGCAGTAGCGGGTTGGGGATTCCATTAGGGAATGTACCATCTGGTGAATGATGGACTTTAATCAGAGTTACAGGCATATCAAGCTTATCAAAACGCTTTTCCAAAGCATCAATAACATGTCCTGCAGCCCCATTTCCACTATTTATAACTAACTTCAGGGGTTTAAATAAGGATGGCGTTATATAACCGATTAAATGATCAATATATGCATCAATAACTGATATTTTCTTGTAGCTCCCTCTCTTAGACTCAACAACAGGCGGAAAGTCATTTGATTCGGCCAAACGTTGTATATCCCGTAGACCTGTATCACCACTAATGGGTCTGGCCCCCTGACGGACAAGTTTCATTCCATTATAATTAATAGGATTATGACTAGCTGTAACTTCTATTCCTCCATCAACTCCAAGATGGAAGGTCGCAAAATATATCTCTTCCGTACCAGATAATCCAATATCCAATACATCTGTACCTGCATCTTGCAGACCACGACTCAATGCAAGTTTAAGGCTCTCACTTGTTAGCCTTACATCACCACCCACAACAACTGTTTTAGGTTTTGCAAATTCACCATAGGCTCGACCAATACGATATGCTATCTCATCATTCAACTCTTCGCCTAACTGACCACGAATATCGTAAGCTTTGAAACAAGTTAGTTTAGACATATATATCACTTTATGAACTGAGGGATTTTAGATAAGTTTTTGCAGATTAATGACACAGGCCAAAATAAAGCTTGCTTCTTCATAATCTTAATATCTTCTTTTGATTTAAGAATCATATTTTTAACTGAACGATTACTTATTCCACCGACCCTCATTTTGGTTAGCACACGAGGTAAATACGCTAACTTAACCTGATGAGATATAATATATCGAGTTAGTGAGTCATAATCTGCTGATATTTTGAAACTTAAATCAAAACCGCCCCAACGCTCATATAATTCACGTTTCATATAAAATGTTGGGTGAGGAGGCATCCATCCATACTGCATTTTTCGTGGGCGAAAATCACCACTTTTCCAGCACCTGATGACATGGTCAATATTATCCCTTGCCACATATTGCAAGTCACCATATACCGCATCGCATCCATTATTTTCAAACGTTGCAACAACATCGGCAATGACATTTGAATCAGCTAGCAAATCATCCGAGTGTAAAAAACCAATAATATCCCCAGTAGCAGCTAAGATACCTTTATTTAAAGCATCATAAATACCTTTGTCTGGTTCACTGATAATTGTAGAAACTCTGGTTGAGTTTCTATCTATCACTTTAAGAGTATTATCTTTTGATGCTCCATCAATAATAATATACTCAATATCTAAATGTGTCTGTTTCTCTAACGACAAAAGAGTATCTATAATGGTCTTTTCACTATTATACGTAGCAGTAATAATACTTACTTTCATCATTAATACCCTACACCTAAGTTATCTACACGTTCTACATCACTTTCCGAAAGATAGTTTCCGGTATGTACTTCGATAATTTCTAACGGTATTTTTCCCGGATTTTCTATTGAATGCGCAATTCCTACAGGAATATAGGTAGACTCATTTTCATTCACTAAATAGGTTTTATCGCCATAGTGAACTTTTGCTATACCTGATACGACGACCCAATGTTCAGCTCTGTGGTAATGAATCTGAGTTGCAATGCGCTGGCCCGGTTTAACTGACACACGTTGAACCTGGTAGCGAACACCTTCTGCAATAGCATCGTGGGAGCCCCAAGGGCGGTATACCTCACGGTGTTGCAGATATTCGCACCGCTCCTCTAATTTGAGTTTGTTAACGATACTTTTAACATCCTGCACTTTATCTTTATGCGCAACTAATACCGCATCTTTAGTTTCTACAATGATGAGATCGTTTACTCCAACCGTCGCCACAAGCCTATTTTGAGAATAGACATAACTATCATGCATATCTTCGATTAATACATCACCGCGAACAACATTTCCCTGGCTATCTTTATCATTTATTTCCCATAACGCAGACCAGCAACCAACATCACTCCACTGAGCGTCCATAGGCACAACAACCGCGTCACTGGTTTTTTCCATAACTGCATAATCAATTGAATCATCCGGACAGTTATAAAAAGCCTCTTCATTCAGTCGAATGAAGTCTAAATCAGCACGCTGACCGGCGATTGCTAACTGGCAAGCTTCAAGAATATCAGGTCGATGTAACCCTAGCTCTTGTAAATAGCGTGATGCTTTAAACACGAACATACCGCTATTCCAATAATAATTTCCTGAAGCCAAATATTCTTGCGCGGTAGCTAAGTCAGGTTTTTCAACAAAAGCAGCAACCTGATAAGCGCCATCTTCAACCGGAGTTCCCTGCCTGATATAGCCATATCCAGTCTCTGGACTATTAGGAACAATACCAAAAGTGACCAACTTACCAGCTTCAGCAAGAGGTTCAGCTCGTTTTACGGCCTGAATAAATGCAGGTTTATCCTGAATAACATGATCAGCCGCTAATACCAGTAATAACGGATCATTGCCGTTTAAAGTCGCATGCAAGGCTGCCAACGCAATTGCTGGGGCTGTATTACGACCAACAGGTTCCAATACAATGCCGCTATGTGAGAGTTTTTTCTGGCGCAGCTGTTCAGCAATAATAAAACGGTGATCTTCATTACAAATCACAAGCGGAGCTAGATGAGGAAGCTCGTCTAATCGAAGTAGCGTTTCCTGTAGCATTGTGAGTTCTGAAGTCAAAGCCAGAAATTGCTTTGGATAATGAGTCCGAGATAGCGGCCACAGGCGACTCCCAGAGCCGCCTGCCATAATTACGGGTAATAGCATGAGCGATTACTTCCTGTCTTGAAAATAGAGCTTGGTATGAAGATGAACATCGTCAGCGGAAAGTAAATCATCGACCGCTCTCCAACAATACTGGGAATGTTGATCTTTTGGCAATTGTACTAAAGGTGTCTCAATGACCAGTTTGTAGCCAAGCACTACATAATGAGTTGAAAATTCTTCTTCAGAAAAATTATCCGGATAGAAATGTTCAAATGGGCCAATAAAGGCCGCATTTTGAATAGAGGTAGCTAATCCTAACTCTTCTTTTGCTAGCCGGGTAAAAGCATCAGCAAGAGTTTCATCTTTTCTTACTCGTCCCCCCGGTACAAACCAATAATTCTTTGCCGGGCGATTTAATCGTTTACCAAGTAATATTCTATTCTGAGAATCCTGGACGACGAGATCGATAGATATCAATGGCGTATTAGCCACAATAGTCTTGAACAAAGATGTATCTAAGGGACGAGCCATATTATTTCCTGAAATTATGCTGGTTATCTAAGAACCACTGATAAGTCATCATGAGTCCTTCTTCCAAGGAAATATGATAACTCCATCCTAATTTGGCTAACCTACTAACATCCATCAACTTGCGCGGAGTTCCATCAGGCTTCGTTGTGTCAAAGACTAGTTTGCCCGTGAATCCAACCACTTTTGCCATAGTTTCAGCTAATTCTCTTATCGTACAATCTACACCTGTACCGACATTAATATGAGAAAGCATGGGCTGAGTATTAGCAGCGTATATCTGGTTAGATAATTCCATAACATGTACGCTGGCAGCTGCCATATCATCTACATGTAGAAATTCGCGCATTGGTTTCCCTGTTCCCCACACAACCATTTCCTCATCATTATGTAATTTCGCCTCATGGAAACGGCGTAATAATGCAGGAATTACATGGGAATTTTCAGGATGGAAATTATCATTTTCACCATAGAGATTGGTTGGCATTACACTACGGTAATCACGACCATATTGACGATTATATGATTCGCACAACTTTATCCCTGCTATTTTAGCGATAGCATAAGGCTCATTCGTTGGCTCCAAAATACCAGTTAACAGTGCGGCCTCAGTCATTGGCTGTTCTGCTAGTTTAGGATAGATACACGAAGAACCTAGGAATAGCAGTTTTTGTACATTGGCTAAGTGCGCAGCATGAATAATATTGCATTCGATCATTAAGTTTTCGTAGATGAACTCTGCCGGATAATTATTATTAGCCTGAATTCCTCCAACTTTCGCTGCGGCCAAATAGACTTCATCTATCTTTTCATCAGTAAAAAATGCCTGCACTGCGGCTTGAGACATCAGGTCTAGTTCAGCGCGAGTTTTGAGAACCAATTCAATATCGCTGCGATTCTTAAGTTGGCGCACAATCGCAGAGCCAACCATGCCGCGATGGCCTGCAACAAATACCCGTTTCTTATCCATTATCATCAATTCTCCAACGAAATGGATACATCAAAACCGTTAGCTTTCAGCAAAGCATGCTGTTTAGCTTGTTGCAAGTCGCTTGCAACCATTTCAGCACACATTTCTTCAACTGTAATTTCAGGAACCCAACCCAGAACTTTCTTAGCTTTTGCTGGGTCACCCAGTAGTGTTTCAACTTCTGCAGGGCGGAAATAACGGGGATCAACACGAACAATAACGTCGCCAACTTTCACTGCAGAGGCATGATTACCGCTCACTGCCACTACAGTAGCTATTTCATCAACACCTTCACCACTGAACTCCAGTTCAATTCCAGCTTCTTTTGCCGACATGCGAACAAACTCGCGAACAGTAATCTGTTTACCCGTCGCAATAACAAAATCTTCTGGCTTCTCTTGTTGAAGCATCATCCATTGCATACGAACATAATCTTTCGCATGCCCCCAGTCACGTAACGAATCCATATTGCCTAAATAGAGACAATTTTCCAAACCCAAAGCAATGTTTGCTACAGCACGAGTAATTTTGCGAGTAACAAATGTCTCGCCCCGACGTGGAGATTCATGGTTAAACAATATGCCGTTACACGCATACATACCATAAGACTCACGGTAGTTAACCGTAATCCAATAAGCATACATTTTGGCCACAGCATAAGGAGAACGCGGATAAAACGGAGTAGTTTCACGCTGAGGGGTTTCTTGCACTAATCCATAAAGTTCTGAGGTTGACGCTTGATAGAAACGAGTCTTTTTTTCCAACCCATTAATGCGAATCGCTTCTAATAAGCGCAACGTCCCCATAGCGTCGACATCGGCCGTATATTCTGGTGACTCAAATGAAACAGCCACATGTGACTGCGCACCTAAGTTATAGATTTCATCAGGCTGAATTTCTTGAACTAAGCGAATCAAATTGGAAGTATCAGTTAAATCGCCATAATGCAAAAAGAAGCGAGGGTTTTCTTCATGGCGGTCTTGATAAATATGATCAACACGGCTGGTATTAAAGGAAGAGGCGCGGCGTTTAATACCATGAACCTCATAACCTTTTTCTAATAAGAATTCAGCCAAATAAGAACCATCTTGTCCAGTAATACCTGTAATAAGCGCAATTTTAGTCATAATATTGTAATCCGTATTATTTATTCAATTCTTTATAAACATTGAGTGTTTCTTGATAACACTTATCCCATGAGAATTTAGCTGCTTGCTGAAAGCCAAATTCAATAAACTTAGATCTTTCATTATCTATCGCGACTAAGCCTTCGACTAATTCATCCACACTAGGGCGGCTCACTAATATCGCTGCATCTCCAGCAACCTCTGGTATAGAAGACACTCCTACAGCGACTACAGGGCATCCGGCACGCATAGCTTCTAGGATGGGAATACCGAATCCCTCATAACTCGACGGATATAGTAGTGCATAAGCAGAATTGTAAGCCTCATTCAAAGCTTCATCACTCAGCCGCCCCAACCAATGATAGCGATGGGGTAGATGCTGATTTAATAGTGATAGTTCTTTATCAGTAAACTCACCGCCACCAACCACAGATAATTCAAGATGAGGGAGTCGCGATATAACTTTTACGGCAATATCGAAATTTTTATATCCGCCACGGGCACCAACAAAGATAACTTTATTCGTATTAGTTTTGGTTGGCGTTAAAGAATGATATTTATCCGACACACCATTGTGAATAATTCTAATTTTATCACTAGGGACAGAGCAATAATACTGTAAATCTTTCGCAGTATTTTCCGAAACACAAATAATCAAATCGCTATGCTTCACTGCTCTATTTTTTTGCCATGTGTGTATCCATTTCGCAGGACCGCTGACAAACTTTTCATATGTAAAATCATGAACAGTTGTAACTACAGGCATATGCTCTTTGGGCAGACGATAGTAGGATGAATGAAATATTGGAGATATATCTTTATTTATATCTGGTAATAAGCAATCTCTATAGCGTTCAAAAAGACGGCCTTTAAGATCAATACTTTTAACGCCTACATCACCAATTTTATTATCGTAAGAGTACCAATCAAAATTCCCACTGGGCAGACGAGTAACTAATTCTTTAAAATAAACAGTAATACCGCCATTACTTTGCAGTGAATTAATAATCCCATCATAAACTATTTTCATAAAGATCCTGCAATCAATGAAAAACTTAATATAACCAGGTATTGATATAACTTTATGGCTGAGTCAGTAAATTACACATTTCTCACCTTATCTTCACCCCCTAAATCGCCTAAACTCTTCTTTCTAATTTTAATAACACCAATAGAAAAGAGAAGAGGGAAAAATATAACGCCAGTTATATAGGGCCGAACAAAAGAAGCCTCAGTAGAAGCAGTGTAAAATAGATAAAATATCATAATAAATATAAAAATATTTATATTATTATGGTTATTTGAAATCGCCCGATAAAAAGCGACAAGGCTTACAAGTAAAAATAATGATAATAAAATTGAGAATACTGCACCATATGGATCAGCTTTAAATAGCACATAGTAATACATTAATACACCAGTATCGACGTTAGATTGCTCACCATAATCGGGAAAAAAAGCTAACATCGTGGAATTACTTAAAGTCCTGAAACCAGTATCCTCAATAACCCCTGGAAACAGTCTACGTGCAAAGCCTTTAAGCTCAGTAAACTCCCCCTGGTCCTTTGCCGTGGATACGACACTTTCAACTCGTGAATACATTCCCGCAGACACAGAAAAATTAGTCAATCTACTACTCAACAAACTGATAGAATCAAAATAACTTAATTCATCAGCATTAACATAATTCCCTCTAATTTCATTTTTTAAAACAAAAACATGCTTATTTAACGCACCTCCAAAAATCAATAGAAGTAAAGGCATTAATATAGAAAATAGAAATGGTATTTTTAAAAACTTAGAATTCCTGTGCCTTAAGATAAAAAAATACATCTCAAAAATTGCAAGAACCAGTATAAATCCGGTCCATCCTTTCATTATTTCCAGAGATGAATATAAAAAAACATTCAAAAAAAATAACACCCCACTTTTTTCTCTAGAAATAAGATAGTAAAAATAAAAAATACCACTAGGTGCTATAATTACGAATAAAGGTGCTAATGGATGAGTCTCTTTGCTGAAGACCTTACCAACACCAGTTGTCAAGAAAAACACTAAATTCATTGTTATTATTATAAACATAAATAGTGAGAATCTATTTATGTTTATATTAAATCGGTATCCCCCTAAACTCAATTTATAATGTGTCACTATTTTATATAATAATGGCACTGCTAATATTATTATCTGATTAAATAGGGCAATATAGAATAGAGTAGTGTTATCAAGTCCAACATCTATACCGACCAGATCACCATTAAATTGACCGGTGACGATACTGCTGATAAAAGCGATCCACAAAGACATGCTATAAAGTGAAACATAGACAGTAATAGTTTTATTTACAGCGAACATTTTTTTTCTCACAATAAAAAGTGGCGCTTTGTAAAAATATATAAACGATAAAACATCATTTATATAGGAATCTACGAATTTTTTTATACAGAAACTCAAGTTTTAACTTTGAAGAAAATAAATATAAAGGCCTAGCAAAATAAACAAAATCAACCAAAAATGCATTAGCGCCAGCGTATTTAAAATGATGTTTCATTCTGTCTCTTTGTCCCTTTTCACCATATACAGAGGTTAATATGTTAGTATGCAGGACTGAATGCTCTCTCAGTAAAATAGCCAAAAACTCGGACTTTACATTAGGGTAGTTTTGGTAGAATTTCTCAGCCAATTTTATATATCCATTAAAGTCTATTTCTATTCTTCTCACTACACCGTCTTTGGCAAAGAAATCATTTCCAAGTCGAGTATCAACTAATGGTTTATTTATATACTGGATTTTTGCACCATGCTTCACGATATCTAATAGATAAAAAACATGGCTATATGCGCTACCAATAAATGACTCATCAAAGGATACATTCTCCCAAGAGCTTCTTTTTACTATAATAGAGCTTAAAAAACTAAATACAGCTCCAATTGAATTGCTACATGAAAAATATCGTATTAGTTCTTGATGATTCTCGGTGGAATACATTACATCGCCGGTAGTCATCCAAGGCCTATAAGCAACTTTCCGCATTGCCAGATCACACTCATTACGATCACACAAGTATATTTCACAATTTGTTTTTAAATATTCATCCATCTTTTCTAATGAATTATCAGATAAGACATCATCGCTGCCAAACAACCAACAATATTCACCAGAAGCTAAAGCGACAGAAGCTAAATAGTTTTTATCAGGACCTATATTTTCACTGTTTTTTTTATAAATTATTGGGATATGTGTTTTCTCTCTCCAAGAGCTTATCATTTCATTAGTATTATCTGTTGATGCATTATCTGAAATACAGATTTCTATATCATCTCTATCTTCCGCCTGAGAAATAATACTACCGATCAGCTCAGATAATAACTCGCAGCGGTTATACGTTGGAATACAAAATGAAATCTTAATGCTGTTCATCTAAAATCCTTTAAACACTCTTTGAGAACACAGGAAAACTTTTCAAATGGATTTAAAATATATATATTTATAAATTTTCAACCATTTAAAATAAATTAGACATACTGTAGTTCTCTTATTTTTCTCTTATAGAAAACAGGAAGAAATATAACCACAGTAAATAAAAAAGATAAAATCAATCCAGTTAACATACCTTTCATCCCGTAAACTGATGCTAAAGTCCACTGGAGGCTCAAACTCAGAATTGCTTGAACAGGTACCAAATACCATAATGGCCGTAAATAATTCATGCTTTGTAGCAGCATCGCATATGTATCAGACCAAATCCGCAAAAGGAAATATGCACAAAATAAAGCTATCGTTGTAATATCTATATTAGTATTTATTTTTTTAGAGATAAGACCAATGATTTGTATTTTAAATAGATAAAAACCAATACTACAAACGATGATAAAAATAGCACCTAATGTTATATATTTACTTACGATTGAATTTAACTCAGACCATTTATTTTGAACCCTATATTCGGCACATACTGGCCAAAGGGCCTGTAACAATGCAGAATAAACAAAAAGAACCAATCCAAACACTTTAATTAATACCGTGTAAATGATAATATCACTAGCGGCTAATTTTTGAGACATTACAATATAATCCGCCTGGAGGACAATTGTAGCTAAAAAAGAAAAAAGCACAAAACCGGAAGCTCTCTTCAATACTTTATTAACTAGATTAAAATTAAATTTTTTAATTGATTCAGTTTTGAATGTTTTGAGAATTCTTGCAATGAATATCACAACAGGTATTAGTGCTGCCGGACCAAAAAACATAATAACAGCTAAATATATACTGGCAGATGCTCTATATTTACTGAATATAATTATTAGCATAAGGCCTAGCAAAGAAGACAATGCAGTAATTACATTAGCAATCCAACCTCTTTGTTCCGCAAACCATATTTTATATAGAACCCCACCAAAACTGGTGAAAATAAAAATACAAAGAGTGATGTATAGCAATAAATGCTTGTCAGATATTGTATGAACATCAAACCCTTGCAAATATGCTGGTGCTAAAAACTTTGTTAATGGCCATAAAGTTGACATCAAAACCAATATACCAATCAATATTAAGCATGCTGATGTCAATATATAGTCATTATATTTTTTCTTATTTGCCCTTTGCTCAGATATAAAATTTTGTAAACTATATCCAATGCCAAAGTCAGCCAACGTTCCCCAAGCAACAAGGCCGGCAAGTAAAGTAAAGGCAGCGTAGCCATTTTCGCCCATCATATCTAGCAAGTATCTAATACTTAAAAGTTGAATTGCTGCAGAAATTATTCTAGATACCCACGAGGATAAAGCAACCCATATATGAGTTGGTATTTTCTTTATAAAAAGTTCCACAATATTCCATTTATAAAGTGTTTGTTGTGCAGCATGCTCTGAGCTCGCATGCCGCTGCTTATGATAATTAGTAGTTATTACACCAGTCGTACATTTTCCTGACACCTTCACTAGCATCAACCTTCGGTGACCAGTCAGTAAATTTATTAATCTTATTTATATCCGCTACAAAAACTTTTTGATCACTTTCCCGAACAGGCAATTGGGTATAATTTAATTCTACACCTGAATACTTCTCTAATAATGAAAATAGCTCTAACAGAGAAAGACTGTGCTGTATGGTTCCACCAATATTAAAAGCATTGCCTCTGGCCAAATCCAACTTAGCTAGAGTTGAGAAATAAAGTGAAATGATATCTTCTGCATGTAATACATCTCTAACTTGCTTACCATTACCTGATATGGTGAACGGAGCTTTAATCCCACGGTTAGCTTCTACCGCTTTTTGGCAGAACCAGCCAACCCAGCCTTGATCATAAGTAGCAAATTGGCGGCCGCCATACATTGAAGAATGACGGAAAACGGCTGTTTTAAGGCCGTAAATACGCGCGTAATCAAGCATATATTGATCCGCAGCGCCTTTAGAACACCCATAAGGAGAATGGAAGGTCAGTTGAACACTTTCATCAAATCCATTTGGCTTTTCGATACATTCATATCGAGTTTTATTCTCTCTATACGTAAACTGCTCAAGATCTCCATATACTTTGTTAGTAGATGAATAAATTATTCCACATTCGGGATTAAAAAGACGGGTTGCTTCTAGAAGATTAAATGTCCCACCAACATTAACTTCAAAGTCCATTTGAGGATTATCAATTGATGTAGTCATTGCAACTTGACCAGCAAGATGAAATACATTATCAGGTTTGAATTTCTGAATTAACCTGGTTACATCATTCTTGTTTCGAATGTCACCATGCACATGCGTAAAATCACCGATAGAACGTAACCATTGTAGATTCTCTGACGAGCCATAGCGGGATAAATTATCAAAAACTATAACCTCCATCCCCAACTTGATTGCATGTGATGCAAGGTTACTGCCTAAAAAACCGCAGCCACCAGTAATCAAAAGCTTCATTTTTCTATTCCTTACTTAAAGTATCTTTAATTGCACTATTCAGTGAATATTCACACTTCCAGCCAAGCTCATTCATTCTTTCTAATGAAGCGCAGCTGTACATAAGTTCATTTTGACGAGTAGGTATAGCTCCAAACTCTAGCTCGCCTTGATAATTAGTGATTTTAGCTACGGTTTCTACAAATTTTCTAATTGTTATTGCTTGTCCAGAACCGATTGGTATGCTTTCACCAGATACTAAGTTATCTATATTTTTAATGAGGCATTTAAATGCATTAAGCAGATCTTCTATATATATAAAATCGCGTTCTTGCAATCCTGCTGTTAATTTTAGATTATTATTTTCTTTGCAGCTATTAATGACATATGTCGTGAACTTTGTTTGGTCATCATAAGGGCCATAAAAATGCTCTAACTTTAAATCTATAAACTTCCCGGTAAATCTATCACTATACTTTTTCGCCAATTCGCTAAATTGATTTTTAGTTAATGCATAATCACTAACATTCGAAGGTAAGGATGTTCCACAATTTAGGAAAACACCAGAACCATTAGAAGAAAGCATCTCTAAAATTAGCAACGGAAACTGGACATTAGCCTGTACTAACTGAGAAAGCGGCTCACCATTACGGCCATATAATGCAGCAGTATTGATGACAATATCCGGATCAAAATCGTTTATTTTCAATAACCAATCCATTTCAGATAGATCAATTAATCTAATTTTATCCGGATTATTCAACCGCTTATATGAAGAGTTTTCACGAATAGTTCCTGCTATCTCATGTTCATCGATTAACGAATTTGCTAATTGACTACCGAGATAGCCACTAATACCGGTAATAAGTATCTTCATATTAAAAGGAGGCAATAGTTGCCTCCTGACTCCTATTAGAAATTCAAACCAAAGAATTCTTCAAACTTACTAACTACGTAATCCAGATGATCATGTGTCAGGCCTGGATAAATACCGATCCAGAAGGTTTGATTCATAATACGGTCTGTATTAGTCAACTCACCGACAACACGATACTTCACGTCGTGGAAATACGGCTGGCGCGTTAAGTTTCCAGCGAACAGTAAACGTGTACCAATTTTGGCTTCATCTAAGAATTTAACCAAATCGATACGGGTTACACCGCTGTCTTCTTTAAGCGTTATTGGGAAACCGAACCAAGATGGATCTGAGTTTGGTGTGGCTTCCGGCAGCTCGAGGAATTGCTCACAAGACTGCAAAGCACTTTTTAGGTATTTAAAATTGGCTTTACGCTTTTCTACAAATTCTTCTACGCTTTCAAGCTGAGCTAAACCACAGGCAGCCTGCATATCCGTAATTTTAAGGTTATAACCTAAGTGAGAATAGGTATATTTATGGTCATAACCGAATGGTAGAGAACCTAGTTGTTGGCCAAAGCGTTTTTTACAGGTGTTATCACAGCCTGGTGCGCAATAGCAGTCACGGCCCCAGTCACGGAAGGATTCAATAATACTCTTCAGTTCTGCTGATTTGGTAAATACCGCCCCACCCTCACCCATAGTAATATGGTGAGCAGGGTAGAAACTAACGGTACCAATATCACCAAATGTACCCGCCATTTTGCCATCATAGGTTGAACCTAATGCATCACAGCAATCTTCAATAAGCCAAAGGTTATATTTATCCGCTACACGGCGAACTTCAGCCAGATCAAATAAATTACCCAGCGTATGAGCAATCATAATGGCTTTAGTTTTATCACTGACAGCTGCTTCGATCAGGCTGGCGTTCACATTATAAGTTGGAATATCAACATCAACGAAGACAGGAATTAAGCCATTCTGAATGGTAGGGTTAACTGTAGTAGGGAAACCAGCAGCAACAGTAATCACTTCATCGCCTGGCTTCAACGCTCGTGCACCAAGTTTTGGCGAGGTCAGCGCAGTAAGCGCTAGCAGGTTAGCCGAAGATCCTGACGTGGTTGTCAGTACATAAGGAACACCGAGATATTCCCCCAGTTTTTTCTCAAAAGCATCATTAAAACGACCGGTGGTTAACCACCCATCCAAAGATGCTTCAACCATCAGCTGAAGTTCTTTAGCACCAATAACTTTACCTGAAGGTGGAACGACACTTTTACCTGCTTCAAATGGCTTAGGGGCCATAGCCGTTTCAGCGTACTGAGCAACTAGCCCAGCAATCTGTTGACGTAATTCTTCTTGACTCATTTTCTATGACCTCAAATCATCTAGTTTTCATGTAATTATTAATTTCGGTAACACTATATTCATGCATGTCTTTGCCGGCTAGCCAGGCTTTATGCCAGGCCACAATATATTCCAGCGTGGTGTTAAGGCTCCAACGTGGGTGCCAGCCAAGTTGCATTTTAGCTTTTGAACAATCTAACTTTAAATAGTGAGCTTCGTGCGGATGTTCATTACCATCCAATTGCCAACTTGCATCATCACCCCAAAATTCGACCATTTTTTCAACAATATTTTGAACCGGAGTAGCATCTGCTTCATTCGGACCAAAGTTCCAGCCTTCGGCATATTCTACGCCGCCGTTGTACAACTTTTGCGCCAGTAAAATATAACCGGACAACGGTTCAAGCACATGCTGCCAAGGACGAATGGCGTGAGGATTGCGGATAATAACAGGTTTTGACTCTTCGAAAGCACGTAAAATGTCCGGAACAATACGGTCCAAAGCCCAATCGCCGCCGCCGATAACATTGCCGGCGCGGACAGTAGCCAGTGCTGTACCATGCTGATCGTACTTGGCTGGATTAAAGAAAGAGTTACGATAAGAAGATGTGACTAACTCAGCGCAACCTTTACTGTTGGAATATGGGTCATATCCTCCCATCGCTTCATTTTCGCGATAGCCCCATATCCATTCTTTATTGTCATAGCATTTATCGCTGGTGATATTAACCACAGCTTTGATGCCACCAACTTGACGGATTGCTTCCAGTAAATAGACGGTGCCCATAACATTAGTTGAGTATGTTTCAACGGGTTCCGAGTAGGATAGTCTTACCAGCGGTTGAGCCGCCATATGGAAAACGATTTCTGGCTGAAATTCACGAATTGAGTTTAATAGTTTTTGTTGATCGCGAATATCACCGATTTCTGATTCCATCCCGTCAGCTACGCGGGCAGTTTCAAATAGGCTAGGTTCAGTTGGCGCAGCCAGAGAATAACCTTTAACCGTTGCCCCCATGTTCTGCAACCACAAACTCAGCCATCCACCTTTAAACCCGGTATGACCTGTTACAAAAACACGTTTACCTTGCCAGAAGCTTGCATCAATCATTTTTTATTCCCATACCTTCCAAGGTGCGCGTCCTTCTTCCCACAGTTCATGTAGGTAGAGCTTGTCACGCAGTGTATCCATTGGCTGCCAGAAACCTGTATGCTCAAAAGCCATCAGTTCGCCCTGCTCAGCCAGGGTCATTAATGGTTCTTGCTCCCAAGTTGAGTTATCGCCATCAATTAGATCAATAACTTTAGGAGACAGGACAAAGTAGCCACCGTTAATTAAAGCGCCGTCACCTTTAGGCTTCTCTTTAAAGCTACGAACCTGTTTATCTTTGATGTCTAAAGCACCGAAACGGCCTGGCGGATAAGTGGCAGTTAAGGTCGCTTGCTTACCGTGATTTTTATGGAATTTAATCAATTCCGCGATATTCACGTCGCTGACACCATCACCATAGGTGAAGCAAAAGGCTTCATCGTCTTTAACGTAATCTTTTACTCGACGTAAGCGGCCACCAGTCATTGAATTCTCACCGGTATCAACCAAAGTAACATTCCAAGGCTCGACGCGTTTTTGGTGCACCGTCATTTCATTATCACGCATGCAGAATGTAATATCGGACATATGCATAAAGTAGTTCGCAAAATACTCTTTAATGACATAGCCTTTATAACCACAGCAAATAACAAAATCATTTATTCCGTAGGATGAATAAAGTTTCATAATGTGCCAGAGGATCGGTTTCCCCCCAATTTCTACCATTGGTTTTGGCTTAACTACGGTTTCTTCACTAAGACGGGTCCCAAGACCACCGGCAAGAATGACTGCTTTCACTAGAATCTCCATTACGTATTACTTTGACAAATCAAAGCTATTTTGATGGCACAAAGGCATCAGAGAAAAATTTATTTTCGTTTAATCCATTCTTTATAAAATCAGCGCGCGCAGCAGATATCATAGCTAAGGAACCGCAGGCATAAACATTAAATAGACTGAGATCGGCGATATCGTTAAGAACTGACTGATGTACAAATCCAGTTGCACCAGTCCAACTTTCATCATGACCTGAGACTACAGGAACATAATGAATATTGGGGTACTGAATTGCCCATTCCCTTGCGATATCGGAATAAAAACTATTCCCTGTCGGCATTCCCCAATAAATATACATTTCACGTTGATCATTTTTAGAAATTAATGCTTCAACCATAGACTTAACGGGAGCAAAACCTGTACCACCGGCAAGGAATATAATAGGTTCATTATTCTCACGCACAAAGAAGGTTCCCTGAGGCCCTTCAATACGTAAGAGTTGCTGTGGTTTTAATTCGTTAAAAATGATATGACTGAAAAGTCCATTAGCAACTTTCCGTATATGCAGCTCAACATTCCCGCCGGGCGCGTTAGCAATAGAATAACTACGGCGTTGCCCATTAATTATTAAATCAATATATTGCCCAGCCAAATACTCCATATTGGCGCTAGGTGGAAGCCTTAGCGACAAAATGGCAATGTCTTCGCCAAGATACTCAATATTGTCAACTTTGCAGGGATAAGTCTTTTTCTTTATGTGGCTAAGTTCAGGATAATAATGAACGTCTAATTCAACATTAGACTTTGCTTTAGAACAGCAAGTTAGTATTGAACCCTTAGCAATATCTTCTTCGGATAAGAATGTATTCTCACCTTGCTCAACCTCGCCTGATAGCACAACAGCCTTACAAGCGCCGCAGGTTCCGTCCTTGCAGCTGTACTCAATATTGATATTATTTTCAAGTGCCGCATCCAGAATGGTTTCAGTACCATCAGAAGTAAAAATAACACCGGATGGATGCAATTTAATTTCTAAAGACATATATAAATCCGAATTAAATAAATTTAAATAAGTAAATTAATTCGCCTCACTGATTTTTATCTTTTTAAGAATTAATCTTAGCGAATGATTTTAACAAAATGCATGGAGTAGCGATCTCTTCATCCATGAAAGGCATCGTCGTATAAATAGAATAAAATCCCCACGCTACCGCCCTTGGCTTGCAGCTACCAATGCACTGATTCGAAGGTTTAGGTCTGTGGCCCCGCAGGGGGCTTGAGGGTACGCGCTTTGGCCTTAAATCGGTCTCAGAGCATTCCTAAACAGCAGACACATTTTAAGTTAAACATTCATTTAATTAAGGCATTAAAATTTTGTGCCAATTCTCGTACTAATACCCCGCTATTACAAGAAAAACGTGATTTATGCCACGCTTTAATTGACTAAGATAATACGAGAAAATCCGGAGAATGCCCTTTGCACAATAAATCGTAACCGAATGTATTCATTTGATTTTCTTCATGTCTTCGAGTATTTAAAAATCAAACTTTCAGCTAAACATAAGCCGCTCTATATATAGAGCGCTTATATTTAGCAAGGCACTACATGTGCCGTTTAACTAATAACTCAAGCAAGTCAATATGCGCAATATCATCATTCAATGCAGGGATATATTCAAACTTCTCGCCGCCTGCATGTAGGAAAATCTCACGATTTTGTTCTTTAATTTCCTCTAGCGTTTCAAGACAATCAGCGGAAAAGCCAGGGCAGATCAGCTGTATATGCTTAACACCTTGAGAAGGTAAGCTTTTTAAGGTTTCATCAGTATAAGGAGTGAGCCAGGGTTCGCGGCCAAATCGTGACTGGTAGGTCATCATGATCTGTTCTGCGGGCAGCGGCACAACCGCCGTAAGCGCGCGGGCTGTATCTTCACAACGCAGCGGATAGTCGTCACCAAGCTGTGCGTAACGTTTAGGGATTCCGTGGAAAGAGAGCACCAGACGGTCAGGTTGACCATGCTGCTCAAAAGACCGTTCTACGCTTTGTTTTAATGCGGCAATGTAAGCAGGATGCTCTGCATAGTCACGAATAAAGCTGATAGAAGGTAAACGACGATAATTTTTTAGAATACGTGCAACGCTATCCCATACGGCAGCGCTGGTCGAACAGGAATATTGAGGATAAAGCGGTAACACAACCAGTTTAGTTACGCCTTGTGCCAACAGTTTTTCTATGGCATCGGATAAATTGGGTGAGCCATAGCTCATTCCAAGCTCTACCGGTGTGTCCGGCATTCGGGCCGCTAGCGCCTGCTGCTGCCGACGACTAAAAACCAATAGCGGCGAGCCTTCGTCCATCCAAACTGATTGATACAGTTTAGCCACTCGCGGAGAGCGGATTGGCAGTATGACACCGCGTAATAAAGGCCACCAAAGCAAAGGGGAAGTATCAACTACTCGGCGATCGCTGAGAAACTCAGCCAGGTAACGCTTAATCGCTGGAGTCGTTGGGGCATCAGGCGTTCCCAGATTGACCATCAGAACGCCAAGTTTGCTTTGCATGAGTCAGTTCCCTTCCTTTACTAATAAGCTGCAATGTATTTAAACCCGCGACACACAGCGCGTTTATTTACTGCCATTATAGCGAGGCGGCCATAAATATAAACTCCCTGCTACTTCACCTCTGCAATACATAAATAAGAAAGGCGACCCAAGGCCGCCTTCTTTGTCTACTCAGCATATTAGCCCAAAATAGTAGCTAATTCAGCGCTTACTTCAGAAACTTTGCGAGTTCCGTCTAATTTAAAGTACTGGGTGTTGCCTGCATCAGCTTCTTTACGATAGTAAGAAACCAGCGGAGCCGTCTGCTGATGGTACTCAACCAAACGTTTGCGAACCGTGGCTTCCTGATCGTCTTTACGAATGGTTAACTCTTCACCGGTAATATCATCTTTATCTTCAACCTTAGGCGGGTTGAATTTGGTGTGATAAACACGGCCAGATGGAGCATGGACACGACGACCAACGATGCGATCAACGATCAGTTCGTCTGGCACGTCAAATTCCAGGACGTAGTCAACCTTAATACCGGCTTCTTTCATGGCATCAGCTTGAGGAATGGTACGAGGGAAACCATCAAGCAGGAAGCCGTCGCGGCAATCGTCTTGAGTGATACGCTCTTTTACCAGTGCGATAACCAGCTCATCGGTCACCAGCTTGCCAGCATCCATAATTTCTTTTGCTTTTAAGCCCAATTCTGAACCGGCTTTAACAGCTGCGCGCAACATATCGCCAGTGGAAATTTGCGGAATACCGTACTTCTCCATGATGAATTGCGCTTGAGTTCCTTTACCAGCGCCCGGAGCGCCCAGCAGAATGATACGCATTGCGTAAATCCCCTTGCTATGTAGTTTTTCTATGTGTTTTTACTAGAATGAAATCGAAAATGCAGAAAACGCGTAACCATACCATTTCCACGGGTGATCGCTCAAGGCACCTTGCCGGAGGAGGTAATTGAAGAAATGAGACTAACTGAATTGATTTGGCAGAGAAAAGCCGTGATTGTGCGGTTAAAATGCCCCTAACCGAGCTTTTGGTCAGGGGCAATCGCATTGCAAATTAGGCTGTCAGTAACTGATTCATACGGCGAATGAACTGGTTTGGATCATCCAAAGTCCCGCGCTCTGCCAACAGAGCCTGATCGAGCAGCAGCTCAACCCACTCCGCAAACAGGCTTTCATCACTGACTTCTGCGGCGCGTTTTACCAACGCGTGTTCTGGGTTCAGCTCGAAGATGTATTTCACTTCAGGTGCTTGCTGACCCGCAGCGGCAAACAATTTTGCCATTTGTGTGCTCATTTCATCGGCACCTGTGGTGACGATGGCTGGCGTGTCGGTCAAACGATGAGTCAAGCGTACGTCTTTAACTCGGTCATTCAGCAGCGTTTTAACGCGCTCAACGAAAGGCTCCAGTGCTTTTTCCGCTTCTTGCTGCTCCGGAGTTTCTGCATCAACCAGTTTATCCAAGGATTCATCGGCCTTACTCACTGACTGGAAGGCTTTGCCATCGAATTCAGTCAGGTAGCTCATCATCCATTCGTCAATACGATCGGATAACAGCAGAACCTCAATGCCTTTCTTACGGAACAGTTCCAGATGCGGGCTGTTCTTCGCAGCGGCATAGCTGTCGGCAGTAATGTAGTAAATCTTCTCCTGACCTTCAGCCATACGGCTAACATAATCTTCCAGCGAAACGGTCTGCGCCGAGCTGTCGGTATGGGTTGAAGCAAAGCGCAACAGTTTAGCAATGGTTTCTTTGTTGCTGCCATCTTCTGCCGGGCCTTCTTTCAGTACCATACCGAACTGTTGCCAGAACTTCTGGTACTGTTCCACATCGTCTTTCGCCAGTTTTTCCAGCATTTGCAGTACGCGTTTGCTCAGAGCGCTACGCAAATTCTGGGTAATACGACTGTCCTGCAAAATCTCACGAGATACGTTCAGCGGCAGATCGTTAGAATCTATCAGGCCGCGAACGAACCGCAGATAGTTCGGCATAAACTGTTCGGCGTCGTCCATGATAAACACGCGCTGCACATAAAGTTTCAAGCCGTGTTTATGATCGCGGTTCCACAGATCCCAAGGCGCCTGCGCTGGGATATACAGCAGACTGGTATATTCCTGCTTACCTTCTACGCGGTTGTGGCTCCAGATTAATGGATCGGTAAAATCATGGGCGATGTGTTTGTAGAACGCTTTATATTCGTCATCGCTAACATCGGCTTTACTCCGCGTCCACAGCGCCTGAGCTTTGTTAATTTTTTCCCAGCTAACGGTGCCGTCTTCTTCGTTTTTACTTTCGATTTCCACCGGCAGAGCGATGTGATCGGAATACTTGCTGATAATTGAGCGCAAACGCCAATCGTCCAGATACTCATCTTCCCCTTCACGCAGGTGCAGGGTGATTTCAGTACCGCGATCTTCTTTGGTGATGTCAGCGATAGTGTAATCGCCCTCGCCTTCTGATTCCCAGAACACACCAGCATCCGCCGGTGCACCTGCGGCACGAGTGCGAACGGTGACTTTATCTGCCACGATAAAAGCAGAGTAGAAGCCAACGCCGAACTGACCAATCAGTTGGCTATCTTTAGCCTGATCGGAACCAATAGATTCCAGGAATGCTTTGGTGCCGGACTTAGCGATAGTACCGAGGTTTTCAATCACCTCGTCGCGGCTCATACCGATACCGTTATCACTCAGTGTCAGAGTGCGTTTTTCTTTATCGCAAGACAAACGGACGCGCAGTTCACCGTCACCTTCATATAATTCAGGGGCAGAAAGCGCACGGAAACGCAGCTTATCGGCCGCATCCGAAGCATTTGAGATCAGCTCGCGCAGGAAAATTTCTTTATTGGAGTAAAGCGAGTGAATCATCAAATGAAGCAGTTGTTTTACTTCAGACTGAAAACCACGGGTTTCTTGACCTTTCATACTCATTAGTTACCTCAATGCAAATTACTGTGCAGGCGGATATAGCCGAATGATGGAGATCAGATGGGGGTTGTAAGGAGGTGTTTCAAGTCTGAAAAGTGATGTTTGAGAGAAAAAAAGCATAAGCAGGGGCGACGGCCAGATTATCTCAAATGATATTATTCATATGATAATCAATAATAAACCGCCGCCTGACCTGAAAAAGGATCAATATTTGATCGGATGTCGCCCAGCCAGAGAGTGAGACAGCGTGGTGCCGTCCACCATTTCCAACTCGCCGCCCACCGGCACGCCATGCGCTATTCGGCTAGCCAATACGCCATACTGGCCGCACATCTGGCCGATATAGTTAGCCGTTGCGTCACCTTCCACCGTTGGGTTAGTGGCCAGAATGACTTCGCTGATACTTTCGCTGGCGAGGCGTTGTTCCAACAGATCCAGACCAATATCCGCAGGGCCGATACCGTCCAACGGCGATAAATGCCCCATCAGGACAAAATAACGCCCGCCAAACTGCCCGGTTTGTTCGATGGCGTGAATATCCGCCGGGCTTTCCACCACGCAAATCTGCCCGTTTTGTTGACGGCGAGGATTAGCGCAAATGGTACAGCTTTCTTGCTCAGTAAAAGTACGGCAATCGACGCAGTGGCCAATTTCCGACATCGCGCGGGTGAGCGCCTGAGCCAGACGCATTCCACCGCTACGATCCCGCTGTAGCAGGTGGAAAGCCATACGCTGCGCCGATTTTGGGCCTACGCCCGGTAAACAGCGCAGTGACTCCATTAATGTTTCAAGGAGTGGGCTGGTTTGCATCAGAACGGCATCTTAAAGCCCGGTGGCAGTTGCATACCACTGGATACGGAGGCCATTTTCTCTTTTTGCGTTTCATCAATGCGGCGTGCGGCGTCGTTCAATGCGGCCGCAATCAAATCTTCCAGCATTTCTTTATCGTCTTCCACCAGCAGGCTTGGATCGATTTCAACGCGGCGGCAGTTATGCGCACCGTTGATAGTCACTTTAACCAAGCCCGCGCCAGCTTCACCGGTAACTTCCAATTTGGCGACTTCTTCCTGCATCTGCTGCATTTTTTCCTGCATCTGCTGGGCTTGTTTCATTAAATTGCCAATACCGCCTTTACCAAACATAGTCTTCTCTCACAGCAAGGGCCGCGTCTGTGCACCATGCACGTACCGCAGCGATTAAATAGGTCGGATACTTTCTTCATCCAGCTCGGCATCAAAGAATCGACGCAGAGTCTGAATGTTCTTATCCGTAAGAATCGACTGACGCGCCTGCGCCAGCTTCTCTTCATAAATTGCCTGTCGCCATTCCAGCGGCGTTAGCTCCGCCGGATTGTCGTCTTCAATCACGCTTAGTTCAACCGGGCTGCCGTACAACCCACTTAACGCTTCCGTCAACACTTTCTGCGCGGACGGCGAATTCAGATGGCGCTGAGACGAACGCAGGTGAAGGCAAATATTACCCGGTTCTATCTGTTGTTTAAATGCATTCAGCGCCAACTGCTGAACCAATTTAGGGATCTGAAGCTGATTTATCTCCGCCGCCCAAGGGTCGCGAAGAATCGCCTCTTCCGCTAATTTTGCCGATAGCTCCGGCGTTTTCTCATGTTCTAGCGCCGAACGTAACGCTTTAGGCGTAGCAACTGGCTCCGGCGGCGTTTCAGGTTCGTTTTGCGCTTTCCAGCGATACGCCTCTTTCTTGCCCGGTTTCGCCTCGGTGGCTTTGGCAGCCTGACGCTGCTGACTACGCTCGGTTACTGAAGCCAATCGCTCCAGAGCCGAGATTGCCGGCCGCGCTTTGTCAGGCGCTGCCGGCTCATTCTTTTTTGGGCTGGATGTCCCATGCTGTCGTAAAAGCTGGGTTCGCGCCTGCAATAGCTGAGCGGTAGATTCCGGCACCGATGCTGGCGGCATTGGCTCTGACCGAGCTGGTGTAGACGTTACCGGCTGCGGCGCGGCGTGACGCTGCGGTATAGCATGAGTCGGCGCACCGATCGGAGAGGGAATCTGTGGAACAACTTCCGGCTCCGCGATAACCGCTTTTGGGTGGAAAGCCAGAGCGCGTAACAGCGTCATTTCAACACCCATACGGCGATCCGGCGCATAAGCTAGCTCTTTACGCCCCACCAGCAATGTCTGGTAATACAGCTGAATATCCGTTGGCGGCAAAGTACGCGCCAGTTCACGTAAACGCGGTTCTATTTCTGCGTAATGATTATCCAGCATGGATGGCAGCAATTGAATCATTGCAATGCGATGTAACAGACTGAGCGTTTCAACCAACAGGTTTTCCCAATCTACACCGCGTGACGCCGCCTGTTCTATCTGCGCCATCACCCGCGCACCATCGGCGCTCACCAGCGCTTCGATGATCGCCAGCGGCTGTTCATCATCCAAGGTTCCCAGCATCTGGCTGACCGTCGCGGTGGTCACCTGCCCCTGGCCCATAGAGACCGCCTGATCGGTCAGGCTCAGAGCATCACGCATACTGCCATCGGCCGCACGCGCCAGTAGTTGTAACGCGCGAGCATCGCTGTCGATTTGCTCAGCCTGAAGCACTTTTTCAAGCTGAGCACGAATTTGTTCCACATACAGCGCTTTCAGATGAAATTGCAGGCAGCGGGAAAGAATTGTCACCGGTAATTTCTGCGGGTCCGTCGTCGCCAGCAGGAATTTTACGTGTGAAGGCGGCTCTTCCAGCGTTTTCAACAGGGCGTTGAAACTGTGGCGGGAAAGCATGTGCACTTCATCGATTAGATAAACTTTAAAGCGGCCACGCGCTGGCGCATATTGCACGTTATCCAGCAGTTCGCGCGTATCTTCCACTTTGGTGCGCGAAGCGGCATCGATCTCGATCAGATCGACGAAACGCCCCTGCTCAATTTCCAGGCAGTTGGCGCATTTGCCACATGGCGTGGCGGTAATACCGGTTTCGCAGTTCAGCCCTTTTGCCAATAAACGAGCAATAGAGGTCTTACCGACACCGCGAGTACCGGAGAAAAGATAGGCGTGATGAATCCGTCCTAACGAAAGGCCATTAGCCAGCGCTGTCAGAACATGTTCCTGACCAACAACTTCAGCAAAAGTTTGGGGACGCCACTTGCGGGCAAGGACCTGATAGCTCATTAATACTTCATCGCTGAGATTGAGAAGACCATTTATACAGAAAAAACAAAAACACCGTTACCGCTTATATTTCATACTGGATTGTTTTCATTCACCTTTACTACCAAGATATAACCTATCGACACCATCAAAGTTATACCCATATCATCTATCACTATACTGTACCAGTACGTTGATTGTCATTCCTATTACTTTGAACATCATATTTCAGCGATTTAAGCCTGACTGAGCTGCACACCCTTCTCCGCTCGCAGCACACAGTTATTGAAAACCTGATACAGCGATTTTATTAATCATTAGGCTTACCAATAGATTGAGCCAATAAATGAAAACGGATACGTACCAGCAGTCCGCCCAGATTTCCCCCGGTCAGAAGCTCCGGATGGCTTTGATGGTAGATGGCAATATCTTTGACTAACGCTAACCCCAGACCGGCTCCGGACTGTTCGCCAACGTTATCCAAACGGTGAAATGGGATAAGCGCCTGTTCAGTTTCGTTATCGGCAATACCGGGGCCACTGTCCTCAATTTCCAAAATACAGTGATCAATATGCTGATCCTGATGCAAGCGTGCAGTGACCGTTCCACCGTCTGGCGTGTATTTCAAGGCGTTATCCAACAGGTTATCGCACAGTTCGGCCAGCAGCAGCCCATCCCCTGCAATTCGGTACTCCCCATCACTTTCATAACCCAAATCAATATGCTTGCTACGCGCCTGCGGCACACGGGCAAAACAAGCGTCCCGCAATAATTGAGAGAGATTAACAGGTTGCAGAGTTCGCTCTACCACTTTAACGCGGGAAAGCTGCAACAGACGGTCAGTTAGCGCCACCGTGTTATCTAGAGTGTGTTTCATCGCCTGTAGGCTTTCACGCCACTGAGCCGGTTCGTTGCTAGCCAGAGCCACCGCAGCCTGCGTTTTCAGCACCGCCAGAGGCGTGCGCAGCTGGTGAGAAGCATCGGCGCTGAATCGTCCCTGCCGCTCAACCATTTCCCGCAGCCGCTGGATATAGCGGTTAAATGCCAGCAGCAACGGCGCCATTTCAGACCAGGGGAGAATTTTAGGCAGTGGCGTTAACTCACCGGGATCGCGCAGTAACATCAGGCTGGAGAGTTTACGTAGCGGCTTAAGAATTCGCTTCAACAGCAGATAAGCCATAGCCAGCGTGAATAACACTAAAGCCCCCTGAGTGAGCACCGCAGAGACCATAATTTGCTGCGCCAGATTATGCCGCGATGCCAGCGTTTCGGCCACGAGCACCATCACCATCCCCATTACGCCCTCTTCGTTAACCGGCTGATACAGCGCAGCCACACGAATCGGCTTTCCGTCATAATGAGCATCATAAAAATGTACCAATGCGGGATAAAGATTCGAGCGCGGCGTATTGGGCGGTAGCGGCGGTAAATCATCGTAACCGGCAATGCTTTTGCCTTCCGGCGTAATGACCTGATAATAAAGCTGATCATTCATGTTACGTTCGAAACTATCCAGGACAATGTAAGGCACATCCACTTCCAAACGGCCGTTTCTCACTACCAGCCGTTCCGCGACGGTTCTGGCCGAGGCTAACAGCGAGCGATCGTAAGCCAGCGTTGCCGCATTCATCGCACTGATATAATGGGTATAAATCGAAAGGCCGCCGAGAATCAGTAAAGGTAGAGCGAAAAACACCAATAATTGATGGAATAACGAACGAGACGTTGTCAGGCCAGCGCCTTTAGCCCTGCCCATGTTCGCATTCCAGACTGTATCCTAACCCGCGCAATGTCATGATCGACACATCGCTCCCCAGCAACTTTTTACGCACTCGATGAACATACAGCTCAATACTTTCCGGGTTAGCTTCCTCCGACAAGGTAAAAACCTGCTCAAATAATTGCTGTTTTGCCACTGGCCGCCCACGGCGATGCATCAGTGTGGTCAATACCGCAAGCTCTCGAGGCGTCAGCGCCAAGGGTTTATCGTCCAGTAAAAAATATCCCTCATCGTGATAAGTCAGAGAACCAAATTGCAGAGCTTGCTGAGTCACGCCCACGCTGCGACGCAGTAAAGCGCGAATGCGAGCCTCCAGTTCGTCGAGTTCAAAAGGCTTGGTGAGATAATCATCTGCGCCCAGATTGAGACCTTTTACCCGATCCGCTACCTCGGTGCGCGCCGTCAGCAATAATACTGGCAAAGTTTGTCCACGTTTACGTAACCGGGCCAAGACCTCTAATCCATTCAAGCGCGGCAAGGCCACGTCCAAAACGACTAAAGCGTAGCTTTCGTTTTGCAGCAAATGCTCGGCTTCAATTCCATCATGGGCGATATCCACGGCAAACCCCGCGTGAGTCAAAGCCTTCTGTAACCAATGGGATAATTCGGGATGATCTTCTACCAACAAGAGACGCATATCACATCCTGTACTTTTTCCTGACCGTTGAAAGGTAACTGAAAGGTTATTGTTTTAACAATTCAGCAACCTCGCAATCGCGGGAAGGCTCACAGTTTGTAAGAAAATAACTTAGGAATCGCTATGAAAAATATAATTACCCGTGCTCTCACCGCTTCCGTCCTGATGTTAGCCGCACAACAAGTTTTGGCGATAGATCCACCGAAGCGCACCGAATGTATTGCTCCCGCCAAGCCCGGCGGCGGCTTTGATTTAACCTGTAAATTGATTCAGGTTTCCCTACAGGAAACCAAAGCCATTGACCGCCCGATGCGCGTCACCTACATGCCTGGCGGTGTTGGCGCTGTGGCCTATAACGCCATAGTGGCGCAGCGTCCGGCGGAATTCGGCACCGTCGTGGCATTTTCCGGCGGCTCGCTGCTGAATCTGTCGCAAAACAAATTCGGCCGTTATAACGCGAATGACGTGAAGTGGCTGGCCGCGGTTGGCACCGATTACGGCATGATCGCGGTACGCAGCGACTCTCCATATAAAACGCTGAAAGATCTGATGGATGCGTTCAAGAAAGATCCAAACAGCGTGGTATTTGGTGCCGGAGCATCCATTGGAAGTCAGGATTGGATGAAAACCGCGTTGCTGGCGCGCGAAGTCGGCGTTGATCCTCACAAAATGCGCTACGTCGCTTTTGAAGGCGGCGGCGAGCCGGTAACGGCGCTGCTGGGTAACCATATTCAGGCAGTTTCCGGCGATTTAAGCGAAATGGTGCCTTATTTAAGCGGTGACAAACTGCGCGTGCTGGCGGTGTATTCCGAACAGCGTCTGCCCGGCCAACTGGCTGATATTCCTACGGCAAAAGAGCAAGGCTTCAATCTGGTGTGGCCAATTATTCGCGGTTTCTATTTAGGGCCAAAAGTGACTGAAGAAGAATACCAATGGTGGATTAACACCTTTAACACCTTGACTCAAACCGAAGAGTTTAAAAAGCAGCGCGACTTGCGTGGGCTGTTTGAATTCAATCTAAGCGGCAAAGCATTGGATACTTACGTCAAAAATCAGGTTGAACAATATCGTGAACAAGCCAAAGCCTTTGGTTTAGCTAAGTAATCGGAGGTAGATGATGAGCGACCGCATTTTTGCCGGTATCTGGATTCTGCTGTGCGTCAGCGGCTTGTTTATCGGCTGGGGAATTCAAAGCGAATACAGCTATGAACCACTGGGGCCAAGGCCTTTCCCTATCGCTATTCTGGCGTTAATGACCCTGTGTGCAGTGCTATTACTGCTGCGCAAGCCGGAAACCGTTTCCTGGCCGCACAGTAAAGTATTACAGCGTTTGCTGGTGATGATCATTACGCTGGTGCTGTATGGCTGGGGTTTTGAATGGCTCGGATTTCCACTCGCTACGGCTTTGTTGACCTTCAGCATAGCGCTGTTGTTCCAGGCCAGCCTGATTCAGGCGCTGCTATCGGCGGTGGTTATCGGTATTGCTTTATTTTATGCCTTTGACCACTTACTGGATGTCACCCTACCGCTCGGCGTTTGGCTGAACTAACGAGGCAATAATGGAAACCTGGATGTATTTATCCCAAGGGTTTGAAGTGGCATTAGTGCCACAAAACCTGATGATTGCCCTGATTGGTTGCTTTATCGGCACCATCGTTGGCCTGCTACCCGGTCTTGGGCCAATCAATGGCGTGGCGATTTTACTGCCGCTGGCGTTTGCCTTAAAGCTGCCAGCAGAATCTGCCCTGATTTTACTGGCAACGGTTTATATCGGCTGTGAATACGGCGGACGTATCTCCTCGATATTGCTGAATGTCCCCGGCGATGCGGCGGCGATTATGACCGCGCTCGACGGCTATCCCATGGCGCAGCAAGGGCGCGCAGGCATTGCGCTGTCTATCTCAGCGGTAAGTTCCTTCGTCGGTTCAATCATTGCCATTGGTGGCATTATTCTATTTGCACCGTTGCTGGCGCAATGGTCGCTCTCATTCGGTCCGGCAGAGTATTTTGCACTGATGGTGTTCGCCATCGCTTGCCTGGGCAGCATGATGAGCCAGAATCCGATTAAATCACTATTGGCAGCATTAATCGGTTTGGGGCTGGCAACGGTGGGCGTCGATGCCAACACCGGGGTATATCGATTCACCTTTGACAGCGTCCATCTCTCTGACGGCATTCAGTTTATCGTGGTGGTGATTGGTCTGTTCTCGGTCAGCGAAATTTTGCTGATGCTAGAAGGCACCAGTACCGGGCAAAAACTGGTGCGAAAAACCGGCCGTCTGTTATTTAACCGTAAAGAGGCGGCGGAATGCGTGGGGCCAACCCTGCGTTCTTCAGTGATTGGTTTCTTCGTGGGGATCCTGCCCGGAGCCGGTGCTACCATTGCCAGCGCGCTGACTTACATGACGGAGAAAAAAATCAGCGGCAATAGCGAAAGCTTCGGCAAAGGAGATATTCGCGGCGTGGCGGCACCGGAAGCGGCCAACAATGCCTCGGCCTGCGGTTCGTTTATCCCAATGCTGACGCTAGGCGTGCCCGGTTCAGGCACCACGGCGGTGATGATGGGCGCATTGACGCTGTATAACATCACGCCGGGGCCAGCCATGTTTACCGAGCAGCCGGACATCGTCTGGGGATTGATTGCTTCGCTACTGATTGCCAACGTGATGTTGCTGTTGATGAATCTGCCATTGGTCGGTTTTTTCACCCGAATGCTCACCATTCCCCTATGGTTTCTAGTGCCGGCGATCGCCGCCGTTTCTGCAGTCGGGGTCTATGCGGTACACAGCACCACATTTGATCTGGTCTTGATGGTTGGACTGGGCGTCTTTGGCTATCTGCTGCGAAAAATGAACTTCCCGATGTCACCGCTGATTTTAGGCTTTGTTCTGGGAGAAATGCTTGAGCAGAATTTACGGCGCGCGCTTTCCATCAGTAACGGAGATTTCAGTATCTTATGGCAGGGTGCAATCGCCCAAACCTTACTCGGTCTGGCTGTGGCAGTATTGATATTGCCTTTTATATTAAGGCGTTGGCGTAAACGTCGACAGAAATCACCGGCAAATGCTAATGTGTAATCGTCAGATGCAGTGTTATTCGCAGCGAGTATTGTTAACCGAGAATATTGTTAACAGAAAATATGGTTAGCTGAAAGTGCAGTCAGACTGTGATCATTCAGACAGCAATAGAGAATTAACTGGGCCTCGTGCTATTTCAGTAACGAGGCCTTTTTTTACCGATTGCCAAAAGGCATGGTCAAATTAATGACCGTCGAAAGAGACCAGACTGTAGCAATCAATACCTTGTTCCGTCAGGCGTTTTTCACCGCCCAGCTCTGGAAGATTGATAATAAATGCCGCAGCAACCACTTCACCTTTCAAACGGTGAATCAATTTAGCCGTCGCTTCAATGGTTCCGCCGGTCGCTAACAGATCGTCGATAACCAGAACTTTATCACCTGGTTTAATGCTATCGGTGTGAATTTCCAGCTTATCGGTGCCGTATTCCAGTTCATAGCTTTCGCTAATGGTTTCGCGCGGCAGCTTGCCGGGCTTACGGACTGGAACAAAACCTACGCCCAGAGCCAATGCAACCGGCGCGCCGAACAGGAAGCCACGGGCTTCGGTACCTACAACTTTGGTCACGCCAGCGTCCAGATAGCGTTCTACCAGCAGTTCGATACTGGAAGCGTAAGCCAAAGGATTATCCAACAGGCTGGTAACATCGCGGAACAGTATGCCCGGTTTTGGATAGTCAGGGATGGTTTCAATACTGTCTTTAATATACTGAAGCTGTTGTGCTGTATTAGGTGCGGTAGCGGTCATAATTTGTGCCTGATAAAACTGCTGAACATACTAAAACGCGGCCACCCGATGTCGATCAAACACCGCCGGGACAGAACACATCCACCCCTTTTAACGCCCTAAACAGGGACTATGGGGCAATCCGCGCACGAAAACGCTCAAATCTATTCAAACTGATGGAAAAATGCAACCGGAGCCAGATAATCAGCGCTTTTTTTGTTGCGTTAGGTCAATAACCGGCATCCGCAGCATGAAAATCAATAAAACGATAAGCATAATTGCTAACAGCATTCTTACCCACCAGATTTTAACCAGCCACAGGGATATGGAAAAAGTGATAAGCGTCACCAGTACCGCTTTCCACTTGGCTCCCGGTGGCAGCGCCCGATGTTGCTGCCAGTTGCGAATATAGCTGCCAAACCATGAACGATAGAGTAGCCACTGATGAAAACGCGGCGATGAGCGAGCGAAACACCAAGCGGCTAATAGCAAAAATGGTGTGGTGGGTAACAACGGTAATACCACGCCTAAGGTAGCCAAGACCACGGCGGTCCATCCCAGGATGATTAACAACCAACGAGACATAAGCTCCCTTTATTTATTCTCACCATCATTGAAAAAGATACTAACCGGTACTTTATCATTAACCAGATTCACCACCAGTCGATTCATGATTCAATTTACCCAAACCAGTCCTTATTCCTTGTTTCCCGGCGGGTTCAAAGGCAAGCTAGCCCCAAGAATATCAGGAGAGAATTCCATGAGCACAGAAAAATTGTTACAGGTGCTTGAAAGCCAGGTTGAAGCACTGTCGGCTGAAATCGCCCCACAGGCGCACACGCCTACGGCTCAGGCTCGTTTTGATCAGCTTCTTTTCAGTAACCACGGCACGCGTTTGCGGGATTATCTGCTGGAGGTTCGCAAGAATCTGACACAATTGAAGCAAGTCGTCGCCGAACAGCGCTCCGAACAGGTGGCTTTTTTGGCAGAAAAGCTGGTGGCGCAGATTTCAGCTTTACAGCGAGAGCTCGCGACTCAAACCCTACGTAAAAATCAGCCCAAACCACGACAGGTTAGCCAGGATCCGTACCATAAACTGGCAGAGCATCAGGATTATGAAAGACGGATCATCACTATGATTCAAGATCGTGAAAGTCAGTTGGGACAACAAACCCGTCTGGTGGATCAGCAGCGAATCCAGAAGGAACTGGCGGCGCTGGAAGGCCGATTAATGCGTTGTCGTCAGGCTTTGACGCGAATCGAGCGCAGTATCGAGAGAAAAGATAATGGTTTTTGAAGGCGGGTCACATTTGCATAAATGATGATTATTTGGTTTAAATTTATTATCTATAATAATATTCTGATTAGCTAGCATGCATTCAAAGTTGATTCATTACGCATATATTTACGTCTCTGAGGCTGGCCGGCTTCCTCACTATGCCACCGGATTATGCGGGATAATGCAGCTTATCGATTTGTCAGTTCTGCCGGCATTCGCATTGACGGCACGGATATAACTGCACCAGATTGTTTTTGGTGTCACGTTGGATTTTCTTCACTCAAACTGAAACCCTAATGTTGGCTCATATGTCAGTTGAACACGCCCCACCAGAATTGCAGCTAGCGGTAGATTTGATTTACCTGCTGGAATGCAACGAAATTGCGCCAGAAACGGCGCTGGCAGCGCTGGAAATTGTTAAGCGTGACTATCAGCAAAAGCTGAGTCATCACCGTCAGGAATAATTCCCTGCCTGACTACGGCTTACAACGCTGCCCCAAAAAGGGCGAAACCTCTCCGGCTTCGCCCTCAGCATTTATGGGTTTTCCAATTAGTTTTTCCGATCCAAAACCCGTTTCAAACTAAGGCTGCAGTTGTTTCCGCTCGTTATCCGGCATCAAATTAATAGGACGGCTGACTTCCTGCACTTCTGCCCCATCTTCTTTATGCAGATAAACCTCAAGCTGATTGAACGCAATATTGATGTCGTTTTCGCGACAAAGCTTATCAATCGCGCGGTTTAACTCATCCACGGTGTAACTACGATCGCGCAGTTCACGTACATACAACCGCAATTCATGATCGAGTGTACTGGCACCGAAATTGAGGAAAAACACCTGCGGTTCCGGATCGGACATAACTCTCGGATTATCATGAGCGGCTTTCAGAAGAACTTCTTTAACTTTATCTAAATCAGAGCCATAGGCCACGCCAACTTTAATCAGAATACGGGTAATCGTATCCGACAGCGACCAGTTGATTAAGCGCTCGGTAACAAAGGCTTTGTTTGGGATGATCACTTCTTTCCGATCAAAATCGGTGATGGTGGTGGCGCGGATACGAATTTTGCTAACCGTACCGGAGAAAGTGCCGATAGTCACCGTATCACCGATACGCACCGGACGTTCGAACAAGATAATGATACCGGACACAAAGTTAGCGAAGATTTCCTGCAAACCAAATCCCAGACCCACCGTTAGCGCCGCGACCAGAAATTGCAGCTTATCCCACGAAACGCCGAGAGAACTTAAGGCGGTAATAGCCCCGACCGAGGTAATCAGATAAGTGAGCATAGTGGTTATGGCGTAGGACGTGCCCTGACGCAGCTGCAAGCGAGATAATACCAGCACTTCCAGCAATCCTGGCAGGTTGCGGGTCATGACATAAGCCACCACCAGCGCCATAATCCCCACCAGAATATTACCCAGCGTCACCGCCTGCTGCACATTGGCACCGGCAACCGTGCTGTTGTAATGCCACAGAGTGATACTGTCCAGATAGGAGATAACCGTGACTAAATCCGACCATATCCAGTAAAACGCCGTAGCAAAAATCAGGAACAGCACCATCGTGGTCAAACGTAATGACTGCTGGTTAATTTGATCCAACGCCAGCGGCGGCTCCTCTACCGGCTCACTCCCTTCCGCCCCTTCTTTCGCCAAACTCTGGCGACGAGCAATGGCGCGTCGGTAAGCCAAACGGCGGGCGGCAACGCCTAAGCCTCGAATCGCGGTCAGATAAACGATATTCCACAGGAAGAATAGATAGATACTGTCAATCCAACGCCCGGCCAGACGCAGCGTAGTATAGAAATAACCCGCAGCCATCAGGCCAATCAGAATCACCGGCGTCACCGCAATGGCAGTCACTATCACCAATCGCACCGCGTGGCTGTTTTTCTCACGCCAGCTATCACGACAGAATGGGAAAACAAATACCGCTAGCAGCGCTAACGCAATCACCACTACCACCTGACCGATAACATCATCCACCAGCCGTAGAGGACTTTTCTCGCCCAATACCGACCAGAAAATCACCGGCAGCAGCGCTACGCCCAAACGTACCATTTGCCGACGGTAATGCGCGCAGCGCTCAGCGGCAATATTGAAGTGACGTTCGGTAATCCCCCCTGGGGACAACATGCGGTAGGTCAAATCGAATATCAGCCAGAACAAGGCCAATTGCTGGAAGAAGCTCCAGAGGAAATCACTAATCGCCATCTCCGATTGAAGGCACCAATAGCCTACAAGCAGAATCAGCACCACACCCGGCAATACCTTTAATAAAATGAGCAAAATCGCCTTCGGCGTATGCATCTGCGTATCGTGTTTTAGCTGACCAACATCGTTCGCCAGACTATCCAGATGGTTATCTATGATTTTATAGCGCCAGCGAATCACGCCGACCAGCAGCAACCCCGGAATCACAAAAATCAAAGATTTCAGTAATCCCGCCAGAATATCGCTAGGGGAAAATTTGAAATGAAGATTGCTCAACTCACTGTGAATCGCCTCGGGCAAGCTTTTCAACCACGACCAATCCATCGGTTTATTGCTACTCACCCAAAAGATTTGTTGCGTTAAAGTATGTTGCAGTGAGCTGTTGACGCTGAGTAATTGCTGCTGATTTATTTGCAGATTAATCGCCAATGTCAGTTGGTTACCCAACTGTTTATTCAATTGATCCAACAGCTCACGGCGAATATCGACAATTTGCCCCAGCGCATCTTCCACTTCGCCACTGACTTTTTCTTTACTGTCGCTCATCACCTTTTGAATATAATCATCGCCCTGGAAGAGCTGATCCCGCTGTTGATTAATTTCAAACTGTTCCAAACGCAGGTCAGCAATGCGCGTCCCCATATCGCTAATCAGGCCATCGGTCGGTAAGCTAAGCTGTTGTTGATACAAAATACGAGATAACAGCAGGCTACCTCGCAATACGGTAATTTGTTCTTTTAAATTGCGTTCAGACTGCAATGCACGATCCAGCCAGTTTTTCACACGAATATTTTGCTGAACCAGCGTATTGCCTTCTTTGGTGGCATTGATCAAACGCTGGCTTAAATCGCGATTAATCGCCAGTTCGCGGCTGACCAGCGGATCGTTTTGAATGTCGGTAGAATCATCCGGAACCTGGGCTTCTTTAGCCGTTTTTTCGGAAAGAATCAGCCGCTTACCACTGACAACCTCTTGAAGCGTTTGGATGTTACGTTCCAGTTGGCCAATATGAGCATTGGTATAATCCCGCTGCTTTTGCAGTAAATCCTGCAACGTAGTGTTGGCTTCCAGATTTCTACGTTGTAAGTCCAACTGCGCATTCAACAACACCTGTTCAGTTAACAGCATTTGCTGTTGCGTAGGACGTAAACCATCCTGTCCCGGCGCTAATCCATTGAGTAAATTACGGATTTGCTGTAGCCGCTGGGAAGCGCTATACATGGCGCTTTGTACACGTTCAGGTTGGGTTTGTAGGGAAATCAATTGGCTATTGTAAGTGGAAAGATCTTCCTGAGCCGCCTGTAGGTCATCCAGCGTTTCATTTAGCCGGGATTCCAATTGACGTAAAGAATAGTTCGCTAGTGATTCACGAGTCAGCGAATCGGAGGAGTTGCTTTTCAGCACTTCCAGCGCATCGGTCGCCTGGCGCAGTTTAGCCGGTGCCTGAGCCAATTGCTGCTTAAGCTGGTTGGTTTCCTGCTTAACCCGCTCAATGGCGTCGAGGTATTCCAGCGTTTGCACCAAATCTTGCTGAGCCAGTTTGTCGGCTGGCGTCGGAGTTTTCAGCTTCGCCAGAACATCGAGCTGATTTTGTACTTCACTACGGCTCGGCACGTCGCCATTTAAGTTCGCCGCGTTAGCCGCAGGCAAACACACCAGCGCCAGAATAAGCAGACTAAAAAGCATCCAGACACGAAGCAAGGGTGCGCTGTTGGTATTGCTGTCGGTATTATTGAAAAGCAGAGACGATTGGGTATTGAACCAGCGAATCATGATCTAACTTCATATCAGCGGAGATAATAGAAATCCTACCACGTTCGGCCAACGCCGATCATAAGAAAAATTCTTCATTGCATAAAAAACGGCCTACGGGGCTGAAAACCGCCCTATCAGCCTGAGAATTAGAAGGTTAACACTTTCTCTGCCGCCAGCGTCCACTGCGCCAGTTCGACCAAAGTCCCAATTTCAATGCCTTCAATAAGCGTCAACGCGCTAATTCCGCGCGCATCAGCACAGGTTTTACACAGTTTGATAGGAACCAACTGGGCGCTGAGAATCTCCAGCATCTGCTGAATGTTGTATCCCTCATGTGGCTTTTGTCCGGTCATAGCGGCAGTTACCGCATCGGACATCAGAAATAACCGAAGATCTAAATCGGGCTGCTGATCTTTTAGCGCAATGGATAAGCGTAGTGCGTTAAATAATGACTCATGACCATAGGCAGCACCGTTGGCAATAACGACCAAAGAACTCATATTTACCTCACGTTAATCTTATTTCGCTGAAGCGCCTTCCCCTCGCAGGGTTTGGCACCGTGAAATCATTTCCAGATAGGTATCAATTAATACCGCTGCATCCTGTTGGATATCAAAACATTCTGGGGTAAATAACCAATTTTCCATCAGGCCGGTAATATAGGCGCGCATAATGATCGCCGCACAGCGGGTATTCAAATCGGCAGGTAGCTGTTTTGCTGCGATACAGTCTTGCAAAACGGCTTCAATTCGCTCATAACTTGCCAGATAGAGGACTTTTCTTGCGTCATGGACTGAGGTCATCTCCCCGACAAATTCGCATTTGTGGAACACAATTTCCATCAAAGCACGACGTCGGCAGTCTTCTTTCGTAGCGACCAGAATATAAATCAGGATTTCTCGTAGGATACGCAGTGGATTATCGGGATATTTTGCCTGATACTCTAGTTCGAGTTCATCGATGTCAAATTCCGATAACGACCAGACTTCATTAAACAGATCGACCTTGTTTTTGAAATGCCAATAAATAGCACCACGGGTAACACCCGCAGCGTCAGCAATATCCGCGAGTGAGGTTCCTGAAACACCATGTTCAGAAAATTCTCTCACGGCGGCATCAAGAATTTGTTGCCGGGTCTCAAGGGCCTGCTGTTTGGTTTTTCGTGCCATGGCGTTGTTTTTTCGGGGGGCTGTGATTTACATACATTTGCGAATGTATGTACCATAGCACGCACATATCATTTTCGCAGCAATGGGTTTTAGAGCTTGTGATCCATTGGTTAATTAAAAATCGGACACTTGAGGTTTATCTATGAGCAAAAACAGAGGGGTAATGCCTCTGGCTGCAATTCTGGTACTTTCAGGCAGCTTAGTACTTATAGGATGTAATGATAAAGATGCAGCGCAAGGCGCCCAGGCACAACAAGCCCCTGAAGTTGGTATCGTGACATTGAAAGCTCAACCTCTCAATATTACTACTGAGCTTCCGGGGCGGACGTCTGCTTTCCGTATTGCTGAGGTTCGTCCTCAAGTTAGTGGCATTATTCTTAAACGTAATTATGTTGAAGGCAGTGACGTTACCGCCGGAACATCGCTATATCAAATTGACCCGGCGACCTATCAGGCCGCTTATGACAGCGCCAAAGGCGATTTAGCCAAAGCACAGGCCAGCGCGGAAATTGCGCGTTTGACCGTTAACCGTTACAAACCTCTGTTAGGCACCAACTACATCAGTAAACAAGATTACGATACCGCGACCTCTAACCTGATGCAGGCCAATGCGGCAGTACAAAGCGCAAAAGCTGCGCTGGAAAGCGCACGTATTAATCTGGCTTACACCAAGGTAACTTCGCCAATTTCAGGTCGTACCGGTAAATCTTCGGTAACCGAAGGCGCTCTGGTTAGCAGCGCTCAGGCCACCGCATTAACCACCGTTCAGCAGCTCGATCCAATGTATGTGGACGTGACGCAGTCCAGTGATGAATTCCTGCGCCTGAAGAAAGAACTGGCCAGCGGCGTCATGAAACAGGAAAACGGCAAAGCGAAAGTGCGCCTGTTATTGGAAAACGGCACTGAATATTCTGAAACCGGGACGCTGGAATTCTCCGGCGTAACCGTGGATGAAACCACAGGTTCCATTACGATTCGTGCCATCTTCCCTAACCCGAACGAGTCATTGTTACCGGGAATGTTCGTCCGCGCCCGTCTTGATGAAGGTGTGAGAGCAGATGCGCTGCTGGTTCCTCAGCAGGGTATTACCCGTAACCCGCGTGGTGAAGCCACCGCGATGGTCGTGGGCGAAGGTGACAAAGTAGAACTGCGCACGGTAACTGCGGCTCAGGCAATCGGCGATAAATGGCTGATTACCGACGGCTTGAAACCGGGCGATCGCGTGATTGTAACCGGCTTACAGAAAATCAAACCGGGCGTGCAGGTGAAGGCGCAGGAAGTCTCTGACGCCGCACCGGCAGCAGCACCGGCTGAACAAGCGAAGAAGTCTTAAAAGGAGCCGGTAATTCATGGCTAAGTACTTTATAGATCGCCCCATATTCGCATGGGTTATCGCCATTATCATTATGTTGGCGGGCGCACTTGCGATAATGAAACTGCCCGTAGCGCAATATCCGACCATTGCGCCACCGGCAATTTCGATCTCTGCCAACTATCCAGGCGCCGATGCGACCACAGTTCAGAATACGGTAACTCAGGTTATCGAACAGAACATGAACGGCATCGATGGCTTGCTGTATATGTCTTCCAGCAGCGACTCGTCCGGTAGCGTACAGATCACTCTGACCTTTAACGAAGGTACCGATCCGGATATCGCGCAGGTTCAGGTGCAGAACAAACTGCAACTGGCCATGCCGCTGTTACCGCAAGAAGTACAACAGCAAGGCGTTAGCGTCGAGAAATCCAGCAGCAGCTTCTTAATGGTTGCCGGCTTTATTTCCGAAGATGGCACCATGCAGCAGGAAGATATCGCCGACTACGTAGGTTCGAACATTAAAGATCCTATCAGCCGTACCTCCGGCGTGGGTGACGTTCAGCTGTTCGGTTCCCAATATGCGATGCGTATTTGGATGGATCCACACAAGCTGAACAACTACAAGCTGACGCCGGTTGACGTTATCAATGCGATTAAAGTGCAGAATAATCAGGTGGCAGCAGGCCAGCTTGGTGGTACACCGCCAGTGCCGGGCCAGCAGCTTAACTCGTCTATTATTGCGCAAACCCGTTTGACCTCTGCGGAAGAATTCAGCCAGATCTTGCTGAAAGTGAACACCGACGGCTCTCAGGTTCGCCTGAAAGACGTCGCAATCGTCAAATTGGGAGCGGAAAGCTACAGCGTTATCGCTCGTTTCAACGGTAAACCTGCGGCAGGTATCGGTATCAAACTGGCTACCGGGGCTAACGCCCTGAACACTTCGGCGGCAGTAAAAGCCGAACTGGCCAAGCTGCAACCGTTCTTCCCAGCCGGTCTAAAAGTAGTTTACCCGTACGACACCACGCCATTCGTTAAGATTTCCATCAACGAAGTGGTGAAAACGCTGGTCGAAGCGATCATTCTGGTATTCCTGGTTATGTATCTGTTCCTACAGAACTTCCGGGCTACCCTGATCCCAACCATCGCCGTACCTGTGGTGCTGTTGGGGACGTTCGCCATTCTTTCCGCCTTTGGCTATTCGATAAACACGCTAACGATGTTCGGGATGGTGTTGGCGATAGGGCTATTGGTGGATGACGCCATCGTTGTAGTAGAGAACGTCGAACGTGTGATGCAAGAGGAAGGGCTACCGCCGAAAGAAGCCACCAAGAAATCCATGGAGCAGATCCAGGGCGCATTGGTGGGGATCGCGATGGTGCTTTCTGCGGTATTCATCCCGATGGCCTTCTTCGGTGGTTCTACCGGTGCGATTTACCGTCAGTTCTCTATTACCATCGTTTCTGCCATGGTGCTGTCGGTTCTGGTGGCGTTGATTCTGACACCGGCACTGTGCGCCACTATGTTGAAACCTATTCCTAAAGGTTCACACGGCCCGAAAACCGGTTTCTTCGGTTGGTTTAACCGGATGTTCGAAAAGAGCACCCACCATTACACCGACAGCGTAGCTAATATCCTGCGCAGTACCGGCCGTTATCTGGTGATCTATCTGGCGATTGTTATCGGTATGGGCGTGTTGTTCCTGCGCCTGCCAACATCATTCCTACCGGAAGAAGATCAGGGCGTATTCCTGACCATGGTTCAGCTACCGGCAGGTGCTACGCAAGAGCGTACCCAGAAAGTGCTAGACCACGTGACGGATTACTATCTGGACAAAGAAAAAGACGTAGTTAACTCGGTCTTTACCGTTAACGGCTTCGGTTTCAGCGGACAGGGGCAAAATACCGGTTTGGCGTTCGTCAGCCTGAAAAACTGGGACGAACGTCAGGGCGAGGAGAATAAGGTACCGGCTATCGTTGGCCGCGCATCTCACGCCTTCTCGCAAATCAAAGACGGTTTGGTATTCGCCTTTAACCTACCGGCGATTGTCGAGTTAGGTACTGCGACCGGCTTTGACTTCCAACTGATTGACCAGGGTAACCTGGGGCATGAAAAACTGACTGCGGCACGTAACCAGCTGTTAGGTATGGCGGCTCAGCATTCAGACATGCTGGTAGGCATGCGTCCAAATGGTTTAGAAGATACACCTCAGTTCAAAGTGGAAGTTGATCAGGAAAAAGCACAGGCCCTCGGCGTGGCTATTTCCGACATCAATACCACACTCGGTTCCGCCATGGGGGGGAGCTACGTGAACGACTTTATCGACCGCGGTCGTGTGAAGAAAGTTTACGTACAGGCAGATGCGCCGTTCCGTATGTTACCGAGCGATATCGATAAGTGGTATGTCCGCAACAACGCGGGTGAAATGGTGTCGTTTGCCACCTTCTCTACTGCGAAGTGGGAGTATGGTTCACCGCGTCTGGAACGTTATAACGGTTTGCCATCAATGGAAATTTTGGGTCAGGCTGCACCGGGTAAAAGTACCGGTGAAGCGATGGATCTGATGGAGCAACTGGCGTCTAAATTGCCAAGCGGTATCGGCTATGACTGGACCGGTATGTCCTATCAGGAACGTCTGTCTGGTAACCAGGCTCCGGCGCTGTATGCCATCTCACTGATTGTGGTATTCCTGTGTCTGGCCGCACTATACGAGAGCTGGTCAATTCCGTTCTCCGTTATGCTGGTGGTTCCGCTGGGCGTAGTCGGGGCGTTACTCGCCGCTTCTCTGCGTGGATTAAACAACGACGTTTACTTCCAGGTGGGCCTGTTGACAACCATAGGCTTGTCGGCCAAAAACGCCATCTTGATCGTTGAGTTCGCCAAGGACTTAATGGAGAAAGAAGGTAAAGGGCTGATCGAATCTACGTTGGAAGCGGTTCGTATGCGTCTGCGTCCGATTCTGATGACCTCACTGGCCTTTATCCTCGGGGTAATGCCGCTGGTTATCAGCAGTGGTGCAGGTTCAGGCGCTCAGAACGCGGTAGGTACTGGCGTAATGGGCGGGATGGTAACCGCAACCGTACTGGCGATCTTCTTTGTTCCAGTGTTCTTCGTGGTGGTTCGCCGCCGTTTCAGCAAGAAGAATGAGGATATTGAACATAGTCATTCGGTTGATCATCAGGTTAAGTAATGCTTAACCTGCGATAACACTCTGTAAAAGGCCGCGCAAGCGGCCTTTTTCTTGCCTGGCATTTCACTAAATTTTCATCGATCCCCTTCTTAAGCACAGGTCTGACGATCGCCTCATCCATCATCATTTTTCCATTGTTTGCATTTTTGGCTTGAAACCGCTTATTTCTCGGCGCATAATTATTGTTATATTATAACATTACATAGAAGGTTATTATGAGAGCCGGTATTCACCCTACCTATCGCACCGTAGTCTTTCACGACACCAGCGCCAACGTTTACTTCACCGTAGGTTCGACCATAGCCACCGAACGCACGATCGAATTCGAAGGCCAAACCTATCCTTACGTCACTTTGGATATCTCTTCCGCTTCCCATCCTTATTACACAGGGAAACAAAAAGAATTCTCCAAAGAAGGTAGCACCGCGCGCTTCCAGCAGCGTTTTGGCCATTTTTTCAAAAAAAATAACTGATCTGGGAATGCATCATGCAAGTGCTTAGTTCATTACGTTCAGCAAAAAACCGTCATCCAGACTGCAAGATTGTCCGTCGCCACGGACGAGTCTTTGTTATTTGTAAAAGCAATCCGCGCTTCAAAGCGGTTCAGGGAGGAACTAAAAAGAAACGTTAAGTCCGATTTACCAACTTGTATTTTGCTTGTTGCCTGTAGATAAAAAGCCTCGTTGCTGCCCAACGGGGCTTTTTCTTTACCGTAAAACTCACTATGCCGTGCTTTTAGAAGTGTTGTCGCCCCCCTGCCCGTTGCAGACAGGGGAAAATAGTTATTTCATACTGGCGACGATAGTATCGACATTATGTTTGAACGCTTCCGCATAGGTAGCTGCCGGGCCAGTTTTCTGAGATAGCGCTTCAGGAAACAATTCGCCTCCGGCCTCCGCCCCGCTGGCTGCAGCAATCTGCTTCACTAAACGCGGATCGGTTTGATTCTCAATAAAATAGGTTTTTACCTTTTCCTGTTTGATTTGCTTAATCAAATTGGCCACGTCGCTGGCGCTGGCCTCGGCTTCAGTGGAAAAACCAACGGGTGCCAAAAAGGTGACGCCATATTCCTGTCCAAAATAACCAAAAGCATCATGGCTGGTCAGTACTTTGCGTTTTTCAACGGGAATACTGGCAAACTGGGCTTTAGCATAGGCATCCAGTTTTTCCAATTTCTGGATATATTCTGCACCATGTTTACGGTAATAATCCGCGTCCTCAGGATCGGCAACGATTAAAGCATTCATCACATGCGTGGCATATTGAATACCATTTTGCATACTGTTCCAGGCGTGAGGGTCGGTCACTTTTTTCCCCTCCTCCTCCATTTTCCGTGAATGAATACCCTCTGAAAGCGTCACCACCGGCCCTTTATAGCCAGAGGCCGCAATAAGACGATTCAACCAACCTTCCAGACCCAGCCCGCTGACAAATACCACGTCAGCCTGAGAAATCTGTTTGCTATCTTTAGGCGAGGGGGAAAAACTGTGCGGATCGCCGTCCGGCCCCACTAGCGTGGTGACTTTCACATGCTCACCACCGATTTGCTGCACAATATCTCCTAGAATAGAAAAACTGGCGACGGCTTCGATAGTTTTGGCCATAGCCAGCGGGCTGGACAGCAGGGCAGCGACCGCCAACGCGATAGGTAAACGCTTCATTTAATTCTCCTTTAAAGCACACACTTCTAATCCCGCGCCACGGCCCAAATGCCGCCGCGCGAGCCAAACAAAATCGAAATAAAGAAAATAATACTGGCGCTAAGCACAATAGCCGGCCCGGCGGGCAGTGAAGCGTAGTAAGACCAAATCAAGCCTACAACGCTGGAAATCATGCCGATCAGCACCGAAAAAGCTAAAGTATGAGGTAAATCCTTGGCCCAAAAACGCGCACTGGCCGCAGGTAACATCATCAACCCTACCGACATCAAGGTGCCTAAAATCTGGAAACCGGCGACCAGATTGACCACGACCAAAGCAAGAAAAATGCCATGCACCACCATCAGCCAACGCCCCATACTGACGCGCAGAAAGACAGGGTCGAATGATTCAATCACCAGGGCTCGATAAATCAACGCCAGTACTAACAGCGAAAGGGTCGCGATAGCGCCCACCATGGTCATCGCGGCGGAATCAATAGCCAGAATCGAACCGAATAACACATGCAATAAATCCATGCTGGAGCCGCGTAATGAAACCAAAGTGACGCCAAGTGCTAGAGAACCCAAATAAAAACCGGCGAAACTGGCGTCCTCTTTTAACGGTGTTTTACGGCTGACTAGCCCTGATAGCATGGCCACCGCCAGTCCAGCGATAAATCCACCGATGCCCATCGCAACCAGCGATACGCCAGAAATCAGGTAGCCAATAGCCGCACCGGGTAATACCGCGTGGGAAAGCGCATCCCCCACCAGACTCATTCGTCGTAGCAATAGAAAAACGCCAAGCGGCGCGGCGCTCAAAGACAAAGCCAGACAAGCCACCAACGCTCGTCGCATAAAACCGAAATCGACAAAAGGGTCGGCTAATAGATGAAACAAATTCATGGCTGGGCTTCCACAGACAGATTATTTTGATTGGAAAGGTTTCGGCCTGCTTCAGCGCACTCGGCAAACAAGCGTTTAGATTCATCCCAGCGACAATATTCAGCGGTGAGCTGTAATACTCGTGGAAAATGCTGCGCTACCATCGACATATCATGCAAAACGGCAATAATGGTTCGCCCTTCCTGATGGAGCTGCTGGATAACGTTTAATAGCAAGCAGAGAGTCTGATTATCAATGCCGGTAAAAGGCTCATCGAGCAGTAATAAAGGAGCCTGCTGTACCAACAACCGGGCGAAAAGTACCCGCTGCAACTGCCCGCCGGATAACACCCCAACCGGACATCTGGCCATATCCAGCATGCCGACGGTGTCCAAAGCCTGCTTGATGCGTTGTACCGATTGTCGATTCAGGCCACCAAACATCCCACTTTGTGGCCAGCATCCCATTGCTACTACATCGAACACGATAATAGGGAATTGGCGATCCAATTCGGCTTGCTGCGGTAAATAAGCCATTCTGGGAATCTTCTTGTCGCCAAAGACTATTTTGCCGCCTAACGCTGGCTGTAATCCGGCCAATGTCTTAAGTAAGGTGGATTTGCCGGCACCATTTGCGCCAATCACTGCGGTGAGCGAGCCGCGGGCAAAAGAGCCGGTAAGAGGAGCGGTGACCGGCTGCTGCCCATAACCAACCTGTAGCTGTTGCAAAGTGATCATGGCAGTGCATTCGCCCAATAAATGGCTGACCACAATAAGATCAGCACGGTTATCATGCCGAACGCGCGCAGCCATGAAGAAATTGAAAATAGCGTTCGATTCGGTACAGAAAGCGACGCTTTATGGTGATGGGATTGGCACATAGGAAGATATCAGTGAGTCATTATTGATACAATATAACATCACATCAAGTTGTCAGATTCAATACTCAAGATGATATTGATGCATAATTTAGGTAACAAAGAGTGAGATAACGCGGAGAAAGGAGAATCAGGGAGAAGAGTCTAGAGTGGGAGGCCTATGGCAATAGCAGGCAAAAAATTATGGTTTAAACTGTAAATGGCATCTAATTTAATTTAAAATAATTCGTAACAGTAAATTAAATTATCTTTACCAAATGACACCGGGTTAGCCAGCTATACTGTTTCGTATTCGGAAGGGTAATGATAGCAATATCGAATGATCTTTAGTTGCCCATGTGTAAGGCTGCGTCCCTCCATCATGGGCTTCCCTTCACATTAACCGCTCAACAGATGAATTTAGTCTTAAATTTTTCTTCTACTCACAGTGCAATAATCGGGAAATATTAGGAAGCCATGACTCTCACTCGTCAAGATTAAACAATATTAAGTCTCTTCTGACGTATTACACTACATTGCTAAGCTGTTTATTTGATTAATAATATTACTTATTCGAATTATTCAAAAACCACTTAAATCTCATGGACAACAGGCTGTATCAGCAGGTTCACTCCCTGCCCTTGAGTTTTGATACATTAAATAAATTAATTAGCCCATAAGCGAACAATTAATGAACAAGGAAATCCGAGGAGACTTCTCCCGCTGCCTCAGCTCTGTTTCACAACTGAGTGAGGTAATAAAAGATAATATCAGCACGATTGAAGAAAACCTGACGTCTGGGCTAATGTATTATTCCGAAGATGCACGCTACGCTGCAGGCTCATTAGAAATTCTTGAGATTAAAAACATTCAGCTTAACGATTATTCAATGACTTACCGTTATCAATGGTATATTTTTAACGCCTGTCTTGATATCAACACCCAAGATTACATTACTAACGCTGTAACATTTATTGTACATCCTGAAAAAATAATCTTTGATATAATAGATTACGACAAACCCTCTACCGCTGATGAATTGTAAGATTAAGTAATAAAGATAGAGCAGTGACTGAAAAAATGATTTATATTTGTATACGACAGACTTATTTACTTTCTGGCTGTTTACCTGTTCGTATAATGATTATCAGTCTACTCACTATGTGTTATCGCACCGATTAAGCGTTAACGGAGGGGATGATATGGATGAGTACTCACCTAAGCGACATGATATTGCTCAGTTGAAATTCTTATGTGAGAATTTGTATGATGAAGGTATTGCCACATTAGGCGATAGTCACCACGGCTGGGTAAACGATCCGACTTCTGCGATAAATTTACAGTTAAATGATTTGATCGAGCATATAGCTTCATTTGTGATGAGTTTTAAAATAAAATACGCGGAAGAAGCGGACCTCTCCGAGTTAGTGGAGGAATATCTAGACGACACTTATACACTGTTTAGTAGTTACGGAATTAATGACCCGGAATTGCGTCGCTGGCAGAAAACAAAAGACCGATTATTCAGACTATTCTCAGGGGAATACGTCTGTACCCTGATGAAAAATTAAGGGATAGTGCCCTATAATTTCTTTATTCATATTTTATTCATATATTGAGAAGAATTTCCATTATGACCAAAACTGACTATCTGATGCGTTTAAGAAAATGCACAACAATTGACACTTTAGAACGTGTTATTGAAAAAAATACGTATGAACTATCTGATGACGAACTGGAATTATTCTACTCCGCCGCAGATCATCGCCTGGCTGAGCTAACTATGAATAAACTGTATGATAAGATTCCTATGGGTGTTTGGAAGTATGTAAGGTAAATCGCTTAGCGCTGGTTAAGACGAACAACGTTGAGCCGATAACCCTATCGGCTTCAATGGGGTAATGATTTAACGGTTATCATAAACTATGTAAAAACTCTTTTCTGTCTGTACGGTTATTTACGTAACCCGGTACAACACCCCTTTACGCCAATATTTTAATCTAATTTTGTCAAATCCAGTTAAAAATAGCCTTTTATCCAAAACAATAATGGTTAGCTTCAAGGTTTAGGTATTATGGTTAGTGGCTAAAAATTCAATTCTTATAAGAAACACCCCAACGCTTTTTCCCCGTAGTTTTTTAAAAATATCCATTCTTGCCATTGATAAACTATGGGGATGACAAAGAGAGATATCTAAATACAAAATGTATTGAGCATATTGTGCCTTTGTCTCGGTTAAACGATACAGGCTAAAAGGATAACTACGGGGAGAGAGCAAACGTTGGTGAAATCGCTGCAACAGCCTAAAGAAAGCGATTAAATCATCTGGGTAGTGAGGTAGGAGTAGTCAGGTATAAGTCGTTGGGTGTAAATGGCGATATATGAGAAACAGGAGAGATTTAGGCTAGGCCAGAATTGGTGGAGGCCCTGCCAGCTACATCCCGGCACACACCTCGCCTGCTGCGGCTGCTTCCTTCCGGACCTGACCGAGTTCACAAGTTAGTGTTGCGGGAGAACCAACAGAGCCTCCATTGACAGCTCCTGATACTCCGAAGCGGTGGGCATTATTGACCATACCCCGCTAAATAGCAAGACAACCCGCATCAACTGGTGGTTTCTTGCCCAACAAATGGCTAGTGGCCGTCAGAAATATGTTTCTCGCAGCTCCGGGGATATTGCATGATAATAATTCCAGGCACTCGCATTCATTTAAAAAGAGCTCCGCAGAGTATGGAACAGGAAGAAGATAGTTTCCGTCAGCGCGTATTTCATGTGGTATCCGCCATTCCTTATGGTCAGGTGACCACCTATGGCACCATCGCGCGTCTGTGCGGCTCGCCACGGGCAGCCAGACAGGTCGGTGGAGTACTGAAACGCCTGCCGGAAGGCACTAGCCTACCCTGGCATCGTGTCGTCAATCGCCACGGTGAAATCTCACTAAGCGGCGAAGATTATTTGCGTCAGCAAAAAGCCTTACTAGCGGAAGGTGTCACTTTTGAAGTTCAAGGATATATCGACCTTAAACGATTTGCCTGGCGTTGGTAATAGCGGAAAATTAAAACAGAAAGATAAAAGCAGTATGGGAAAATACGCCTTGGCATCTATTCCATCCTGCTTTTATGTCATTCTCAAAGGTGATTAAGGTGTAGTCTGAATTGGCGCGGAGGTTACCGGTACTAATACCAGATCCGCATTTGTCCCCTGACCACGGTTAATCACTTCCTGAATGGTATCAGTGATAAATAATAACTGGCCATTCTGAGTTATCGCCGCGCTAAGGATAATCCGAGCGTTAGGCGTAATTTCCGCAGGATTAAACGGCAGCACGAAAGTAAAAGGTGCCTGCTTGCCGTCGGTTTGCACTGCACGCTGAGCAATCACTTTGGAAGGAGCATCGGCCAAAGAAACATCAGACAAGGTTACCGTAATGACTGCGTCAGGTGGCAATGCCACACGTTCGCGAATATTTACGGTACCTCTGACTGATGGCTGCGCGATAGCGGCCGAGGTCGCTGCGGCGCTTGCTGCCGTCTGGGTAGGAACTTCTGCGCCGTGATTCGCGCAACCCGCCAAGGTTACCGTTAATGCTGCGCCGCCAACTATCTGCCATAGTTTCATAGGGTCGTCTCCTTCTTATTATCCCAATGCCGGTGACTCATCGAAAATCCGGCGCTTAATAAGTGGCTTCAACCACCTAGACAGGTAATTATAGCATAAAACGCTACCTGGCGTTTCTGACATCCAGCCTAATCATTCAGTTAGCAATTAGTTTCTCTACAAACAATAGTTTGTATAGTGAATTAATAGCAATACATTGACGAGCTACCTAATAATTCAGCACACTATGCTGAAAGAAAACACAGAGGGCCACACCATGGGTCAGGCACTGCAAAAGCTCCTCAACTTGATTAATCTGGAAAAGATCGAAGAAGGTCTTTATCGTGGCCAAAGTGAAGACTTAGGGCTGCGTCAGGTATTTGGCGGACAGGTTGTCGGCCAGGCAATTTATGCTGCGAAACAGACCGCACCAGCCGATCGTTACATTCACTCTTTCCATAGCTATTTTCTTCGCCCCGGCGACAGCAGCAAACCTATCGTTTACGATGTGGAAAACCTGCGAGATGGCACCAGCTTTAGCGCACGCCGCGTCAGCGCTATTCAAAATGGCAAACCGATCTTCTTTATGACCGCGTCATTCCAAACGCCTGAAGAGGGATTTGAGCATCAGAATGACATGCCGGATGTGCCACCGCCGGAAGGTTTGGTATCGGAAGCGGAAATCGCCAAAAATCTGGCGCACCTGATTCCAGAAAAACTGCGGGATAAGTTTATTGGCCACCAGCCGATTGAAATGCGACCGGTTAAATTCCATAACCCGTTGAAAGGTCATAAAGAAGAACCGCTGCGTCACGTATGGTTCCGCGCTAACGGCCAGATGCCGGACGATTTGGATATCCACCAATATTTGCTGGGCTACGCGTCTGATTTTAATTTCTTGCCGACGGCTCTTCAGCCTCATGGCATCGGTTTTCTCGAGCCGGGAGTACAGATTGCTACCATCGATCATTCTATGTGGTTCCACCGCCCATTCCGCCTGGATGAATGGCTGTTGTATACGGTAGAAAGTACTTCAGCATCCGGCGCTCGTGGCTTTGTTCGTGGTCAGATTTACAATCGCCAGGGTGTGCTCGTCGCCTCTACGGTGCAAGAAGGGGTTATTCGTTTACGCGGCTGATGGGTACTTGTGCCGCTGATTCATTCGGTTTTACTTCTTTCTAATCTCTTTAATCAACAAAGGGGCGAAATCAATATCGCCCCTTCACTAAATATTACTTATTTCGAACTCAAATTCTTACTGGTTATAAGCATTTTCACCGTGGCTGTTAACATCCAAACCTTCGCGTTCCTGCTCTTCTGGCACTCTCAGGCCAACGATAACATCGGCAATTTTGAAAGCGATAAAGGCAACAACGCCAGACCAGACAACACACACGCCAATACTGAAGAGCTGTACGCCGACCTGATGCCCCATGGTGACACCAGCCGCATAACCGGTGCCTCCCAGTGAAGATGCGGTAAACACGCCGGTAAGTATGCAACCTACGATACCGCAGACGCCGTGTACGCCAAATACATCACAAGTATCATCAACACGTAGCCATTTCTTCAGTAATACAACGCCCCACAACCCAGCAACGCCACCGACTAAACCAATAATCAGCGCGCCACCAACGCCCACGGTGCCCGCAGCCGGCGTAATAGCAACCAGACCCGCGATACAGCCGGAACAAGCGCCGAGCAACGATGGTTTCCCACGTAAAATCCACTCGGCAAATACCCAGGATAAAATAGCGCCAGCTGTGGCCACCACGGTATTAATAAAGGCCAATGCGGCAATTTCATTCGCTGAACTGGCAGAACCTGCGTTAAAGCCAAACCAGCCGATATACAGAATAGCGGTACCGGTAAAGACCATAGGCAAGTTGTGAGGTTTAAAGGCTTCTTTCCCAAAGCCTGCTCGTTTACCCAGCATATAGGCACCGACCAAACCGGCTACCGCGGCGTTAATATGCACCACGGTGCCACCGGCAAAGTCCAGCGCGCCATCCTGTGCCAGAAAACCGCCGCCCCACACCATATGCGCCATAGGTAAATAAGAGAAAGTCAGCCAGATCAGAGTGAAAATGAGCACCGCAGAGAAGCGGATACGTTCAGCAAAGGCACCGACAATCAACGCCACGGTAATACAGGCGAATGAAGCCTGAAACGCAACGTGAATCAATTGATAGAAAGTGCCGCTCAGGTTGGTCAAGCCAATGCCTTTCAGCATTGCCATTTCGAAACCACCGAAGAATGCGTTACCTGTGCCGAAAGCCAGACTGTAGCCGTAGATAATCCACAGTACGCAGACCAGAGCGAAAGTGACCATCACCTGTGTCATTAGCGACAGCACGTTTTTCGAACGAATCAAGCCACCGTAAAACAAAGCGATGCCTGGGATAGTCATGAACAACACCAACGCAGTGCAGATCATCATAAAGGCGTTATCGGCTTTATCAGCGACCGCAGGCGCGGCGGCCATAGCCATCGAAGGCAACATGGCTGCTGCGCTCAGGCCCCACACGGATAAACGTTTTTTCATTATCAACCCATCCCTAATCACTAAATTTGAGCCTAGAATCAGAGCGCTGCTTCGTCTGTTTCACCGGTACGAATGCGAATAACCCGTTGCAATTCGGCAACGAAAATTTTGCCATCACCGATCTTGCCGGTGTAGGCCGCTTTGCTGATGACATCAATGACTTCATCCAATTGATCATCGGCAATAGCAATGTCTATTTTGACTTTGGGCAGGAAATTAACGCTATATTCAGCCCCACGATAAAGTTCAGCATGTCCTTTCTGGCGACCAAATCCTTTCACTTCGGTTACGGTCAGCCCCTGAATACCTATGGAGGATAAGGCTTCGCGCACATCCTCAAGTTTGAATGGTTTTATTACCACGGTAACCAGCTTCATATTTGCCCCTTCTCGAATTAAGTCCGAATAACGTCTGCCGCATCAGGGATAAAGCAAAGGATGTGCCATAAATAAACTAGCGAAGAATTTATTGATAAAAAGAGGCTTGAGGATGGATTATCGACTTCAGTATAGGTGTGAATCTCACCGCAGCAGCGAGCAGTACGTTTTTTGTGCACCAAAATAGTGCCACACGCGTCACAAAAGTGCATTTCCACGAACAAGGCGGCGCAAGACGCCAGATTTTAGTGCGGGGAAGAAAATAAGCGGGCATGAATTGAATTTCAGGGGGAAAGCTCCCCCTGACAATCTGAGCTAGCTAATAGCGGCTTCTTCCGGTTCGACGGTCTCCAGTTCTTCGCTAACTAACTGCAATTGATACATTTGATAATAGCGGCCCTGTTGCGCAAGGAGTTCCTGATGCTTGCCTTGCTCCACCGCTTGTCCACGATGCAGAACTAAAATACTGTCGGCATCCACAATGGTCGACAAACGATGAGCAATCACCACCAGCGTGGTATTTTTTCGGATTAAGTGCAAAGCTTTCTGAATAGCCTGTTCCGTGCCGGAGTCAATATTGGCCGTTGCCTCGTCCAGAATCAGAATTTGCGGCGTTTGTACCAATACACGAGCCATAGCCAGTAGCTGTTTTTGTCCAACCGACAGCGTATTGCCCTGCTCCCCCAAACGAGTGTGTAATCCTTCCGGCAAGGCGCGGACCAAAGGTGCCAGTTGAACGGTTTCCAGCGTCTGCCAAACCTGTTCCTCACTGATATCACGCCCCAGTGTAATATTGGCAAAGAAAGAATCAGCCAACACCACCGGATCTTGCTGCACCATGGAGACACCCTGTCGCAGCACTTGATGAGAGAGTGTGTCAAGCGGGCGCCCATCCAGCAGAATCTCTCCCTGCTGTACCGGGTAATAGCCCATCAGCAAGTTGGCTAGCGTACTTTTCCCACTGCCGGTATGCCCGACCAATGCGACAAAGCCTCGCGACGGCACATCCAGATTGATGTGGTTTAGCACTGTTTTATCCGAACGATAAGAGAAGGAAACGTCCCGCATCCGGATATGACCGCTGGTCAGTGGATTATTATCCTGACCGTAACCTTGCTGAGCGCGATCCATCAGTTCGAATATACGTTCCCCAGCCACCACCGCCTGCTGCATGATTGATTGCTGAGAAGTTAGCTCGATTAAAGGTTCATTCAGGCGACCAAGGTAGTTAATAAACGCGTACAGTACCCCCACACCCACCGAGCCTTCTGGGCTCAACCCAAACAGTAACAACAGCCCGCAAAGTACCAATGCCGAAAACAAGCTGAGTAATGGCCGTAGCAGGAAGCCTTCTAGACGCAGAGTTTGCATTCGCGCCCTATAGTGCGCCCGATTAACGGCAGACATTCGCTCGCCAAAACGAACCTGCTGGCGGAATTGCTGAATGACCCCCATGCCGTTGATAACTTCGTTAAAACCATCGTTAATATCTGCCAGATAGGCGCGTACTCGCCGTACCACCGGCGTGCTGTAGCGTTGATAAAGCGCCATGACCACCAAAACCGCCGGAAAAATACAGATGGCAATCCACGCCATACGCCAATCGAGGCTAAACATCGCCACCAGCATCGCGCCAATTAACGCCGCACTTTTCAGCACGGTAGAAACCACCATCACATATAAATCTTTAATGACTTCGGTATCGTTAGTAACGCGAGAAATTAATTGACCGACCGGCTGAGTATCAAATGCGCTAAGCGGCTGGCGTAGTGCGGCATCCATGACTTCAATACGCAACTGTTGCACCACACCCACGGCAGCCCGGTTAAACAGAATCGTCTGAAAATAATGCAGCGCCGCCGCCAAGAGTTGCAGCAGCAAATAGGCCAGCGCCAAGCCACTCACTACAGCCAAGGGCAAATTGCCTTTTGCGACCATATTATCGATGAAATAGCTGATCAGCAGTGGGCCACTTACCTCCGCCGCTGCCGCAATCCACAGCATGACTATCGCGATAGACAAGGGTCTTTTGTAGGCTGAACCATAAGCCAGCAGACGTTTTAACGTCGGCCAAAGTTGTCGAGCTTTACTCATCGGATACGACCTCCAGCCCTTCATCGCTATCTAAAGCTGCTTCAATTTGCTGATAACGATACATTTCCCGATACCATCCCGACTGATTCAGTAACTGCTCATGATCGCCACGCTGCACCACGCCCCCCTGTTGCATGACCAGAATTTCATTTGCCTCAGTCAATGCAGAGAGACGATGAGCGCTAATAATAACGGTGCGATGTGCTCCCCACTGACGCAGGTTCTTCAGGATTTGATGCTCCGTCTGCCCATCAACCGCCGACAGAGCATCGTCCAGAATCAATATTTCGCTATTAAGCAACAGGGCGCGAGCAATAGAAATACGCTGCTTTTGTCCACCGGAAAGCATCACGCCCCGCTCTCCCACTTCGGTTTCGTATCCCTGTGGTAACCGCAGAATATCTTCGTGAACGCTGGCTAAACGAGCCGCTTGTTCAATTTCCTGCTGCGTGGCGTCAGGCTTACCCAATGCAATATTGCCTGCAACGGTATCCGAGAATAAAAATGGCGTTTGGCTGACCACCGACAGGCGGCTACGCCAATCGTCCAAACGAATAGCCGTCAGAGGTTGCCCCTGATAGCAAATGTCACCTTCGTCTATATCAAACTGTCGTTGAATCAAGGCCAGCAAGGTACTTTTCCCCGAACCGGTTGGGCCGCATAGCCCCAGCATCTCTCCTGGCTCCAGCTTCAGCTTGACGTCTTGTAAAGCGGGCTTATCACTTCCGGGATAATCAAAGCGGCGAATATCAATCGTCAAAGTACTGCGTTCCGCCTGTAATGGCGTTTGTCCATCGACAACAACCGGAGCCTCTTCCAACAAACTACGGATACGGCCGTAAGCGGCACTGCCACGCTCAACGATATTAAACATCCACGCCAGCGCCAGCATTGGCCAAATCATCAACCCTAAATACATAATAAAACTGGTTAATTGCCCTAACGTAATGCTGCCATTCACAACCATCCAGCTACCGCCACCGATGGCCAGTAAATTGGCTACGCCGATAGCGATATAAATCGTAGGATCAAAACAGGCATCAACCTTGGCTACGTGCATATTTTTCGCACCGGCCTCGGTTGCTACACGGGAAAACTGCTCAGACTGATGATTTTCAAGGCCAAATGCCTTAATCATGCGAATGCTGGTCAGGCTCTCTTGCGCCTGATTATTTAACGCCGAGAAAGCCCCTTGCGCAGATTTAAAACGTTGGTGCAATAAATCACCGAAATAATTGATTACAATCGCCATTATCGGCATCGGTAACAACGACAGCAGCGTCAGCTGCCAGCTGATTTGTGTGCTCATCACAATCAGCACCGCACAGCCCATCACCAATGAGTCCACCAGCGTCAATACCCCTTCACCGGCGGCGAAAACCACTCGATCGACATCATTGGTGGCGCGAGCCATCAGATCGCCTGTGCGGTGACGCAAGTAAAAACCAGGATTCTGCCGGCTAAGCTGACGGTAGAAATTAGAGCGTAATTCCACCGCTAATTGATAGGATGCGCCGAAGAGTAATACGCGCCAGACGTAGCGTAGCAGATACACTATTATCGCGGTCACTACCATTACGCCAATCCATGTCCACAACATATTGGCGGACATGGTTTTTTCCGTCATACCATCCACGATGACCCCAACCAGTTTGGGTGGCAACAGCTGTAAAATGGCGATAATGATCAGCAGTACTACCGCACCCAAATAGCGACGCCATTCGCGACGAAAGTACCAGCCTAGTTGAGCAAACAATCTCACGCAGTTTTATTCCATGATATGAAGGGAAATAGTATGGAGGCGAATCGAATAATGTCAGACTCTCTCGCCACGGCTCATGCGGCATAGAATAACATCGATAAAGTTGTTATTTAGTGAATTATTCACTCAGGAACCGGTAGTACCGTTGTGTACTTAATTTTCTCCATTGCGAAGCTGGAAGTTACATCTATCAACCCCGGAACACCATTCACCATACGCTTATAGAAACTATCGTAGCTTTTCATATCCGCAACTTCGACCTGCATCAGATAGTCATATTCTCCGGCCATACGGTAGAAAGCCAGTACCTCCGGCATCTGCTTAGTGAATTGCACAAACTCCTGATACCAGCCGCTATTATGCTGTTGGGTTTTTATCAGTACGAAAGCCGTTAATCCCAGCCCCAGTTTTTCGCTATCCAAGAGCGCCACCCGGCCACGGATATAACCTTCATCCTCCAGACGCTTTAGCCTTTTCCAGCAAGGCGTTGACGTCAGATTGACTGCCTCTGCCAAAACCTGAAGAGAGAGCGTGCAATCCTCCTGCAACATACGCAGTAGTTTTCGGTCTGTTTTATCTAACATATCGCCACTCCAGAGAATAAATTTCTCTCATTAGGAGATAAAGAAGTAAAAATGGCAACAATTTTTTCCCAAAATACCGTTAACCTAGTCATAATTTGATACCCCCGACATCGCAGGCCACTACATGACCAATACTTGGGTAAAAAACGCCATCAGTGAAATAGAGGCGGATTTTCAACGCTCAGCTGATACACACTTAATTCGCTTAAATTTGCCTGAGTTTCCTGGCATTTACCTGTATCTGAAAGACGAAAGCACCCATCCAACCGGAAGTCTGAAACACCGGCTGGCGCGCTCTCTGTTTCTTTACGGCCTGTGTAACGGCTGGATAAAGGAAGGGACAACTATTATTGAGGCCTCTTCCGGCAGCACTGCGGTTTCTGAAGCTTACTTTGCCCGCCTGATTGGGTTGCCGTTTATTGCAGTTATGCCAAGCTGCACCGCGCGCAAAAAAGTCGAACAAATTGCCTTTTACGGTGGTCGCTGCCACTTTGTCGATCATGCGGGGCAAATTTATGCCGCGTCCGAGCAGTTGGCAAAAGAATTAAACGGCCATTATATGGACCAATTCACCTACGCTGAGCGAGCTACCGATTGGCGCGGAAATAATAATATTGCCGATAGTATCTATCGCCAGATGGCCCGCGAACCCTTTACCGTTCCCAATTACATTGTGATGAGCGCTGGTACCGGTGGCACTTCGGCGACGCTGGGCCGTTATATTCGTTATCAGGGGCATAATACTCAATTGATGGTAGTCGATCCGGAAAATTCGGTCTTTTACGATTGCTTCTGCAATCGGGATCGCAGCGTAACCGGCACCTGCGGCAGCCGCATCGAAGGGATTGGCCGCCCGCGCGCCGAACCCTCTTTTATTCCTGAGGTGATCGATAGCATGCTACGCGTTCCCGACGCGGCCAGCGTTGCTACGGCACATTGGTTAGAAGGCGTTTTGGGTCGTAAAGTGGGCGCCTCCACCGGCACTAACGTATGGGGTGCTTTACAGTTAGCCCGACAAATGCGTGAAAAAGGCGAGTCAGGAGCTATTGTCACTCTGCTCTGCGACAGCGGAGAACGCTATCTGGATACTTATTACAACCCTGAATGGGTGAGCGCTAACATTGGGGATTTAACCAGTTTTAAGGCGGAGTTGGAAAACCTTTAATCATCCAGTTCATCGGCCAATTTATTTAAAGTTGGTCGATAATAAGCAAAAAAAAAAGCCGGATAAATATCCGGCTGGCTAATAGCAATCACCTCAGAATTCGGGGGAATAGGTGAGGTGTGGTGAACTTAGCCAATGTTGCAAATAGTGAGCTACGGCCTGTTGTTCACAATGGCCAATAACCTGAAGCTGCGGCAATGCTGATTTAAGCTGAGGCAATGCGTTACCCATTACCATTCCGCGCCCAACCTGATCAAGCATTTCTTTATCATTCATTGCATCGCCAAATGCCATGCAATCGACCATTTCAACACCCAATAGTTCTGTCAACGAAGCCAGAGCAGCACCTTTATTACAGTGACGAGGTAAAACTTCCAGACAGTCCCTGGCAGAAAAACACAAATCCACCTCTTGCCCCATCCGCGCAGCTAACCTGTCTTTCAGCGGTAACAGCTCTTCGTGAGGCGCGCAGAAACAGATTTTATGTGTTCCTGCCAAAGGTAACTGATTAAATTCAGTGAGTTGGTATTTAAACCCGCTCAGTTTATGCGCCGTTAACTGCGCCGGATCGTCACGATTGGTAAACCAGCCTTCATCGCGAAAAATATGCATGCTGGCGTTGGTAGACCAGGTTGTTCCCAGAACGAACTGCACTAATTCCGCGGGTAAATCTGTACCCTGCAATTTATTGCCGTCAATATCATGAATACGGGTTCCATTACCGGTAATCAGATAACCTTTAATTCCTAAACTGGATAAAATCCCTTTCATATCGAGGTAATGACGTCCGGTAGCAAAAGTGACCATTATCTGTCGCTGGTGCAATTGATGCAGCGCTTCCAAAGTCGCCTCACCGATCTGATGGTTACGCATTAATAAAGTTCCATCCATATCGAAAGCGGCTAAGCGGTACATACTTACCTCATAAAATTGTGAGCCTGCTGGCAGTGACAAAAGTATGGCGTAGTATTTAGGGAACTAATAGTGAACAATTAATACAAACCCTTCCGGATTTAACTATGCGCATATTTCACCGATTGGCTCAATATCAGCGTTTATATCAAGAATTTGGCCAGCAGGCTGGTAACACGACGGTTAGTGAATTAGCCAAGCTGTTTTTTTGTAGCGATCGGCATACCAGAACCCTTATCCAAAAATTTGAGGAACAGGGCTGGCTCAGTTGGGATGCGCAAGTTGGCAGAGGCAAACGAGCACGAATTCACTGCCTGAAAACACCGGATGAATTGCGAGCAACCTATCTACGCCAGTTATTACAACAAGGGGATCATCAGGGTGCATTTCAATTAGCCCAGTTGGAACCCCAGCGTCTGCATGCATTACTTAGCCCACATATGGGCGGGCAATGGCAAGCGGATAGCCCGGTGCTACGAATTCCTTATTATCGAGAGCTGGAACCGCTAATTCCGCTAGAAACCAACGGGCGCGCGGAACAGCATTTGATATATACGCTACATGCGGGTCTGACCCGCTTTCAGACCGGTGATCCTCTGCCAAAGCCCGATCTGGCCCATCACTGGCACATTAGTGATGATGGCCTAACCTGGCAATTTTTCTTACGCAGCCAGCTTCGCTGGCATAATGGCGATCCCATTAGCGGAGCACAGTTACTGGAAACCTTCCATATACTGCGTCACCATCCTCGCGGTCAGCCGGGGCTGGAAAATGTTAAATCTATAACTCTGCCGCATGCGTTATGCGTCCAGTTTACCCTTGAATATCCCGATTACTGGTTGGCTCACCGTATGGCCGATTTGCCCTATCGTTTGTTTCACCCTGACTCTCCATCGGTAGGCGCCGGGCCGTTTAAAGTAGCCGACTTTGAAAAACACTTGATAAGGCTCGAACAACATGAGTTTTATCATTTGCAGCATCCCTATCTCGACAGTATCGAATACTGGATCTCCCCACAGCCTCCGGATGTTGTGGTTAACGGCAGCAGCCAGCATCCGGTCAGCATCACCATTGGGCAAAGCGAAGATATGCCCTTGGCAAAACCTGTTCAACGCAGTACCAGCCTAGGTTTTTGCTATTTAGCCATGAACCTGAAACGAGGCCAGCTCAATTCCCAGCAAGCCAGAAAAATGATGATGCTGATTCAGGCATCCGGTTTTTTGGCAAATTTATCCATTCAAAGGGGAATTATCATTCCCAGCGAAGAAATGTTGCCCGGCTGGCCTATCCCTCGGTTCCCAGAAGATAAAAGCATCACGCTACCTAAACGGCTAATTTTGCTCTACCAGCAACCAGCAGAGTTGACCATGGTTGCCAGCGAGTTGAAAAAATTACTCGCCGAACACGGCTGCGAGCTTGAAGTTCAATTTTGCGCCAACAAACACTGGCAAAGCGTTAACCAATGTGAACAAGCAGACCTCTTAATGTCAGACCATCTTGTTGGAGAATCCCGCGAAGCCACCATGGAAAGTTGGTTACGCCATGATTTTTTATGGCAGGGTATTCTTCCGGCAGACTTACTGCTTTGGCAACAGCAGTCATTACTGCAAATTCAACAGGTTAAAGCACCAAGTGAACGTTATGCATTATTGCGGGAACACTATCTACAGCTGATGTCCACCGGGTTGGTTCTGCCGCTATTAAATTATCAATATCAGGTTAGTGCGCCACCGAGAATCAAAGGCGTTACGCTCACCGCCTACGGTTGGTTTGATTTTTGTCAGGCCTGGTTGCCCCCTACCCCAGAGTCATCGCTGGATAACGCCATATTGGATAATTAAAGCGAACTATCCTTGGATAGCGCTTATTGCAGATACAGTAATTATCAATGGCTTCACTGATTCAATTCGGCCTGTTATTACCTTTTAGCCAGCTAACTGAGTTAACATAGCCACAGTATTTAATTTCCGGCTCAAGGTTATTGTTATATCGACCTTAAGCCTACGAGGGAGCGATTAATGAAACGCGCAGTCGTAGTATTTAGCGGTGGGCAGGACTCCACCACCTGTCTGATTCAGGCATTGCAGCAATATGATGAAGTTCACTGTGTGACCTTTGATTATGGTCAGCGCCATCGTGAAGAGATCGACGTAGCCCGCGAACTTGTCATTCAATTAGGCGCCAAAGCGCACAAAGTGCTGGATGTCTGCATGCTAAACGAGCTGGCGGTCAGTAGCCTAACTCGCGACAGTATTCCCGTGCCGACTTATGAAGAAAGCAGCGAAAATGCCATTCCCAGCACCTTCGTTCCCGGCCGCAATATCCTGTTTCTGACTCTGGCGGCAATCTACGCTTATCAGGTACAAGCAGAAGCGGTCATTACCGGTGTATGCGAAACGGATTTCTCTGGCTACCCAGATTGCCGCGATGAATTTGTTAAAGCCCTCAACCATGCCATTAATCTCGGCATCGCGCGGGATATCGCTTTCATCACTCCGCTAATGTGGCTAGACAAAGCTGAGACCTGGGCATTAGCCGATTATTACCAACAGCTAGACCTTATTCGCCACCACACGCTGACCTGCTATAACGGCATTAAAGGCGATGGCTGCGGCGAATGTGCAGCCTGCCACTTACGGGCTAATGGGCTGAATAATTACCTAACTAATAAGTCTGCTGTCACGACCAGCCTTAAAAAGAAAATCGGTCTACTTTAATTTCAGTTTCCCCAGTTTGGTTCAGCCCTAATCGGTTCAACCTAAACAGGCCTATGCAGTCTGTGATACATAAATTCACAGGCTGCTTGCTATAGAGCTATAGAGCTATAGAGCTATAGAGCAATGCAAAATATTATTCGAACAAACTGAACCCAAATAGCCGCAACGATTTTCAAAGTAAGCTAATTAAAGCACCATTGCTCATCAGGACGACTACTGCCCTTGCGTCGGCTCTTCTAACGCACTCAATCTTTCCCGAAGCTCGCCGTCTATTGGCACAGCTTTTTGTGTTCTCAGATCAATACAAACAAAAGTCAGTGCGGCATCAGCCACCAGCGAACCATCGGACTCTAAGGTCACAATCTGATTAAGCACCCCGCTTTTACCACTGAGTTTTACCAAATGGCTATCTATGCGTAGCACATCACCTAACACCGCGGGTTTACGGTAACTAATATTGACGTTCACCACGATAAAAGCGATATGGTTGCGGGTCATCCACTGAAATGCTTCCTCCCCATCCAGCCATTCCCAGCGCGCTTGCTCAAGAAACTCAAGATAACGGGCATTATTAACATGCTGATAAACGTCAATATGAAAACCACGAACTGTTATATGGGTGCGCATAGAAAACCTCAGCTACGGGATAAAATCGAATGCAGGTAAGCATCTGCCAGAACTGTAAACCAAACTGGTATGACCTCATCGATAATAGCAGAGCCACCCAAGCACATAGCAGACTCACTATATAACTTAGATTTAGATCACAGTTAGTTAACCAATTATTTACATTTTCGCTCTCTGCGAACAGCCTTACACCAACTCCACTATTGCAGAATAAAATAGCTGAACTGAACGCACCCCATTAGCTCAGCTATAGTAAAAAATATACCAATAAGTTAGTTACCTAATAATTCCAATTTGTGTTTTAACTCCCCTTCCATAGGCAGCGCTTTTTGTATTCCCATATCTATGCAGACAAACGTCATATCAGCGTCTGCGATAACCGCGCCGTCCGATAACCTTTTCATGACCTGCTTGAATTTCCCGCAGCGCCCTTCCAGGGAATACACCAGACTCTCAATTCGTAGCAGATCTCCCTCAACGGCCCCTTTACGATAATTAATATTGATATTTACCATATAGAAACCAATATTCCGTTCTTTCAACCATTCCAGCCGATTCTCTCGATCAAGCCAACGCCAGCGCCCCTCCTCAAAGAACTCCAAATAACGTGAATTATTGACATGTAAATAACCATCAACATGATAGCTTCTAACCAAAACTTCATGATGCATGCTAATCAACGCCCCTTTCATCATTTATGAATTTTTCAAATACATACGCCACAGAACTGGTATGACCTGATGAAAGGTTAGCAGCCAATGTTATAAACCACTAACTAAATGATTAAATATCATTCAACTTACATTTTTATTTTCTGCCGATTGCGCTCAATAAATATCGGCCCAATACCTGAAACCTCTTGCAGTTGCTCTATTTGACTAAAGAAGCCAAATTCCTCTCGATAGCGAACAATGGCCTGGGCTTTTTTCAAACCAATACCGCTCAGCGCAGCAGCCAGCTCTTCTGCCGTGGCTTTATTAACATTTATCAGTCCGTCTTCTGTCTCATTTTTCCCGGCTGAAGGCTTATTGGTGTTTGCTCCGTCAGCTTTCAAGTTATTTTCTTTCGACCTATTCCACGACTTCTCTGAGGTTTGAGCCGATGCTTTTGATGAGTTGGTTTGCACGGATTCTTTCGTTTGATTAGGAGCCGCTAGCGTTACCGGAGCTGATAACCAGGCCAGTAGCAATGCCAGTGCTAAGGATTTTCCATTATTTTTCATGCTGTATCCTCCATGTATTTGACAGCATCTGTACCTTGCCTCAAGCGTTTTTTTTCGGCAAATCACGGATTCCAGATATGCGAAAGGCCGCTAAAGCGGCCTTTCATTGTTACATCGGTTTGCAGAGGTTTGCGATGTTTACTGCGGCTGTTGTTGTTCCGCAGCACCCATTTTAATCGTTGCCTGTTTGTGCAAGTTAGCCATCAGCGCATCCAGAGTCACCCCGCCGATACCCTCTTCCATTTTAGCAATGAAGTTTGCCATTTCACCCTCTGGTAATTTACCCGGCGTCACGGAAAGCAATTCGATCAATACAATATTGTCCTGACGATCCTGAGATAAACCGTAAACCGGTTTGTCCGCCTGCGGATGAGGCAGCGCAAATACGGTTTGAACTAACTGATCGTCATCCGGCGCACGAGCGATGGACTTCTTCTCGCCAAAGCTCAGACCAGCGGCTTTCATCGCTTCTTCGCCTTTATCTTGCTTCAGCGCAGCCAGAATTTTTTCACCGTCAACGCGAGCCTGCTGCTCTGCTTTCTGGCGTTTAACCAGTTCAGCAACCTGATCGCGTACCTGATCAAATGGCTGTACGCCTTCTGGTTTATGACCATCGATACGAATCACGAATGCGCGATCGCCATCAACGGTAATGACATCAGAGTTACTGCCAGGAGCACCATTCTCACCAACCAAAGCGCCATCAAAGATAGCCTGAACTACGGGTTTGAAATTCACTTCGGCAGGTACAGAATCACGAGTAAACCAACCGGTTTGCTTCGCTTTGGCACCAGCAGCTTCTTCAGCTGAAGCCAGAGACTCATTATCACTGGTTGCCGCCTCGCTCACTTTCTGCTGCAACGCATAATAAGCATCAACCGCTTTTTCCTGCTTAACTTTGGCTGCCAGCGAATCATGCACTTCAGACAGCGGCTTAACCTGCTCTGGCTTGACGTCGTTCAAGCGAACGATCAAATAACCCACAGAAGACTTCACCACGCCAGACAGCTGGCCTTTTTCGGTCAGATTCGCTTCTTTCAGCTCATCGGCGGTTGTCTCAGGTTCTAACCAACCCAGTTCACCGCCATTTTTACGAGAAATAATGTCGGTGGATTTTTCTTTCGCCAACGTAGCGAAATCAGCACCTTTTTTCAGTTCATCCAAAGCAGCCTTGGCATCTGCCTCGGTTTTAAATTGAATAACGCTGTAATTTCTGCGCTCCGGCTGAGTAAAACTGGATTTGTGCTGATCGTAATAAGCAGCAATATCTTCTTCAGTCACGGTGATTGTATCTTGCATCGCTGCCGCATCCATGGCGATGAAACTCACTTTCATCTCTTCAGGCGCGATAAAGCTGTTTTTGTTCTGATCGTAATAGGCTTTCAGCTCTTCATCAGTGACTTTCTGCTGAGCCTGTAACGCTTTCAGATCCAAGGTTGCCAGTCGCACTTCACGCTGTTGCAAAATCAGCTCGGACATAGCGGTAGCTTCTGCCGGCAGTGCAAAACCGCTGTCGTTAAAGGCCTGTAGCAATTGCTGATTAATCAACTGCTGACGTTGTACCTGCGCGAACTGATCGAGGCTGTAGCCCATACGGTTTACTAGCTCGAGATATTTGCTGTTATCGAACTGACCGTTAGTCTGGAAATAAGGAATCTGGCGAATAGATTCTTTTACCTGATCGACACTGGCAGTCAGGCCGAGTTGTTTAGCATATTGGTCGAGCAACATGTTGTTGACCAGTTGCCCCAACACCTGCTGACGCAGCTGCTGCATATAACCTTCATTACCAGCCAGCACGGAGAACTGCTCGCCTAGCTGTTGCTGTAAACGACTACGTTCACTTTGCATTGCCTGTTCAAGCTGGGCACGGCTTATCTCTTGGCCATTAACCTTAGCTGCATAGTCGTTGGAGCCACCGATCAGATAGCCGCCCACGCCGGTCAGGATAAAGGACAACATAATCAGGGCCAGGATGATTTTGAGCACGACGTTATTTGCAGCCGCGCGTAAATTGTCCATCATAATGTGACAATACTCCGCTGTAATGTGGATAAAAACTCTTGCTCAGGTATGAAGACCCAGCGTTCCTTGCGTCAGCCCAAAATCGTTGCTGCGCGATAAAACTTCTCACAGTGGCCAACGCCGCCATTGCCTTACGGCTAAGTCAGCATTTTACGCCAGTTCAACTGCCAAGCGAAAAAAAAGCGCATCAGTTACGATGCGCCTTATATCTTACCTTACCAACTCAACTGCGTCAGGTTATTGTTTATCACAAACAATATTTGGCACCGAAGAGATCTGAGGTAGTCATCAGTTAACTGCGTCTTTCAGGCCTTTACCAGCACGGAAGCCTGGTACTTTTGCAGCTGGAATACTGATTTCTTTACCGGTCTGAGGGTTACGGCCAGTACGGGCAGAGCGCTCACGTACTGCAAAAGTACCGAAACCAACCAGAGCTACATCATCCCCTTCTTTCAAGGATTCAGTAACAGAAGCAATAATTGCATCTAACGCGCGCCCAGCGGCCGCTTTAGAAATATCAGCACCTGCGGCAATTTTGTCGATCAGTTGTGACTTATTCACTCTTTCATCCCCTTTAGAATTCTATCGTCGCGCCGAAAATCCCTACGGACAACACGACAGCGCAGCTGTTATATCAATCCTGTCTAGCCTTGGCAAGCAACCTAAAGGCGAATGCTTTCGTCAGACAGCCGATCTAACTTAGCGGCACAAAAAATAGCTGGCAAGTAGGATTTCGCTTACCAGCATTAGTTTTATCAATACTTCTTGCTATCCGTCACTATTTTGACGCAACAGGCTGTGCGCCAAAGGCCGGATTTTGCAACGCAATGGCTAAAACATCATCAATGCGCTTAACCGGATGAATCTCCAGATCGGCGATAACGTTGTCTGGAATCTCTTCCAAATCACGTTTGTTCTCATCTGGGATCAGTACCACTTTGATACCACCACGATGAGCTGCCAGCAGTTTTTCTTTCAATCCACCGATAGGCAATACCAAACCACGCAGCGTAATTTCACCCGTCATGGCGACGTCGGCGCGCACAGGGTTACCCGTCAGGCAGGAGACCAACGCAGTACACATTGCGATACCTGCACTTGGGCCATCTTTCGGCGTAGCGCCTTCAGGTACGTGAACGTGAATATCACGTTTTTCGTAGAAATCAGGGTTAATCCCCAATTTATCCGCACGAGCACGAACGACTGTCAGCGCAGCCTGAATGGATTCCTGCATGACTTCACCCAGAGAGCCGGTATAGGTCAATTTGCCTTTACCCGGAACACAGGCGGTTTCAATAGTCAGCAGATCGCCACCCACTTCGGTCCATGCCAGACCCGTTACCTGACCAACGCGGTTTTCAGTATCGGCGCGACCATAGTCAACCTTCTGAACACCCAAGAAATCCTTCAGGTTATCCCCGTTGATTTCGATGTGTTTAACCGTTTTATCCATTAGCAGATTTTTTACTGCTTTGCGGCACAGTTTGGAAATTTCACGTTCCAGACTACGTACCCCAGCTTCGCGGGTGTAATAACGGATAATGCTAATAATCGCGCTGTCATCAATAGTCAGCTCGCCTTTCTTAATGGCATTACGCTCGAACTGTTTTGGTAGCAGGTGCTGTTTAGCAATGTTGAGTTTTTCATCTTCGGTATAACCAGACAGACGAATCACTTCCATACGATCCAGCAACGGTGCTGGGATATTCATGGAGTTGGAGGTCGCCACAAACATCACATCGGACAAATCGTAGTCCACTTCCAGATAGTGGTCGTTAAACGCCACGTTTTGCTCTGGATCCAGCACCTCCAGCAACGCTGACGCCGGATCGCCGCGCATATCGGACGCCATTTTATCGATCTCATCCAACAGGAAGAGTGGGTTTTTCACACCCACCTTCGCCATTTTCTGGATCAATTTACCTGGCATAGAACCGATATAGGTACGACGGTGGCCACGAATTTCCGCTTCGTCACGCACGCCGCCCAACGCCATACGGACGTACTGACGCCCGGTCGCTTTGGCAATAGATTGCCCCAGAGAGGTTTTACCCACGCCCGGAGGCCCTACCAGGCAAAGGATTGGGCCTTTGATTTTGCTGACTCGGCTCTGAACCGCAAGATACTCAAGGATGCGGTCTTTCACGCGCTCCAAACCATAATGGTCGGTATCCAACACTTCCTGCGCCTTGACCAAGTCTTTTTTAACTTTGCTACGGCTGTTCCACGGAACCTGCAACATCCAATCGATATAACCGCGCACTACGGTAGCTTCCGCAGACATCGGCGACATCATTTTCAGTTTTTGCAGCTCAGCTTCGGTTTTTTCACGCGCGTCTTTCGGCATTTTCGCCGCTTCGATTTTGCGTTTCAGCGCTTCGTGTTCATCCGGCGCATCGTCCATTTCACCCAGTTCTTTCTGAATAGCTTTCATTTGCTCATTCAGATAGTACTCACGCTGGCTCTTTTCCATCTGCTTTTTAACGCGGTTACGGATACGCTTCTCAACCTGTAACAGATCGATTTCCGACTCCATCATTGCCATCAGATATTCAAGACGTTCGGTAATGTCGAACATTTCCAACACTGCTTGTTTATCATTCAATTTCAATGGCATATGTGCAGCAATGGTATCCGCCAGACGTGCAGCGTCTTCAATGCTATGCAGGGAGGTCAGGACTTCCGGTGGGATTTTTTTATTCAGTTTGATATAGCCTTCAAACTGATTAATTGCCGTGCGCACCAGTACTTCCTGCTCACGCTCATCGATTGCAGGTGATTCCAGGTATTCGGCCTGGGCAGCGAAATGCTCTCCGCTGTCAGACAGAGTGGTAATGCGCACACGCTGTAACCCTTCGACCAGTACTTTGACTGTGCCATCAGGCAATTTCAGCATTTGCAAAATAGAGGCAACGGTGCCAACAGAAAACAGATCGTTGATACCAGGCTCATCCGTCGACGCTTCTTTCTGTGCAACCAACATGATTTTTTTATCATGTTCCATTGCAGCTTCCAGGCACCGAATCGACTTCTCCCGGCCAACAAACAGTGGGATCACCATATGCGGGTAAACCACTACATCGCGCAGAGGCAATACAGGGATTTCTATGCGTTCGGAACGCTCAGGGTTCATAGAGCTCTCTCTTATGTTTAGCTTCCGCCAGATTTCAGGAAATCTCGTGAAACACGGGAGGTCACGAGTTTCACTAAATAGGTTATTGAGTATATGGGGACGAATGTCTTACATTCAACGATAACAATGCGAGGAAAAAGAAATGGGGGATAAAATCCCCCATTATCTTACTAACTGTCTGGATTATTTGGCTAATTATTCGCCAGAAGCTTGCGCTTCAGGCTGGCCGTAAATCAGCAGCGGTGCAGATTGACCGGCGATAACTGATTCATCAACAACCACTTTATCCACACTTTCCAAAGATGGCAGATCGTACATGGTGTCCAGTAAAGCCGCTTCTACGATAGAACGCAGGCCACGAGCACCGGTTTTACGCGCCATTGCCTTTTTAGCAATCGCCGTCAGAGCTTCATCGCGGAATTCCAGCTCAACGCCTTCCAGATTGAACAACGCCTGATACTGCTTGGTCAGGGCGTTTTTCGGCTCTTTCAGAATCTGAATCAGGGCGTCTTCGCTCAATTCACTCAAGGTAGCAACAACGGGCAAACGACCAATGAATTCAGGAATTAACCCGAACTTGATCAAATCTTCTGGCTCAGCCTGTCTTAGCAATTCGCCTTCGGTTGCTTTCTCGGATTTTCCTTTTACCGTTGCGCCAAAACCAATACCGGTACCGGTATTCAGACGCTGCCCGATAACTTTATCCAGACCAGCAAATGCGCCGCCACAGATAAACAGAATCTTCGAGGTATCAACCTGCAGGAACTCCTGCTGCGGATGTTTGCGTCCACCCTGTGGCGGTACGGCAGCAATAGTACCTTCGATCAGTTTCAGCAAGGCTTGCTGTACGCCTTCACCTGATACGTCACGGGTAATTGACGGGTTGTCCGATTTACGAGAAATCTTATCAATTTCATCGATATAGACAATACCGCGCTGCGCTTTCTGCACATCGTAATCGCATTTCTGCAACAGTTTCTGGATGATGTTTTCGACGTCTTCACCCACGTAACCGGCTTCGGTTAGCGTCGTCGCATCGGCCATGGTGAATGGCACATCCAGGAAACGAGCCAGCGTTTCCGCCAACAGTGTTTTACCGCTACCCGTTGGACCGATTAGCAAAATGTTACTTTTGCCCAGCTCAATGCCGTTGCTGGTATCACCGTTACGCAGACGCTTGTAATGGTTATAAACCGCAACCGCCAACACTTTTTTCGCTGGTTCCTGCCCGATGACATAATCATCCAGATGGCGACGGATTTCATGCGGTGTTGGCAATGAGCTACGCTCCCGATGCGGGGCGACCTCTTTAATCTCTTCGCGAATAATGTCGTTGCACAAATCGACACATTCATCGCAGATATACACTGACGGCCCGGCAATCAGCTTACGCACTTCATGCTGGCTTTTGCCGCAGAAAGAGCAATACAGCAGCTTTCCTGAACCGTCTTTGCGCTTATCTGTCATCAGTAAACCTCTTCTTTAGTATCTGCCGTCACTAACAACAGGACGGCAGGGAGACTATTCTCGTTACTTCTGGACGTCACGTCTTTATCAAACGGACTGCCGGCACCTTAGCGTGCTAAAAGACTAAACTTTTCCAATTATAGTCTATCGGCGCACAGAAATACGCTGTTAGTCACGGCGGTTGAATATCTCATCGACCAATCCATATTCTACAGCCTCGGCCGCAGACAGGAAACGGTCACGCTCCGTGTCTCTCTCTATTTCTTCGAGAGGTTTCCCCGTATGTTTCGCCATCAGTTCGTTCATACGGGATTTCACTTTCAGGATTTCTTTCGCATGAATCTCGATGTCGGTCGCTTGCCCCTGGAATCCGCCCAGCGGCTGGTGAATCATCACCCGCGAGTTTGGCAGACAGAAACGCTTCCCTTTCGCACCAGCGGTCAGCAAGAATGCGCCCATGGAACATGCCTGGCCCATACAAATGGTGCTGACATCCGGTTTGATGAACTGCATGGTGTCATAGATAGACATACCCGCAGTGATCACCCCGCCCGGTGAGTTAATATAAAGGAAGATATCTTTTTCCGGGTTTTCGGCTTCCAAAAACAGCATTTGTGCCGTAATCAGGTTGGCCATGTGATCTTCAACCTGGCCGGTTAGGAAGATAATGCGCTCTTTCAGCAGACGGGAGAAGATATCGTAAGAACGTTCCCCACGTGAAGTCTGCTCAATCACCATCGGCACCAGAGCCATGTTAGGTGCAAATTGATCTCGTTCGCCACTGTATGACATTACCATCTCCTAATAGAATTTACTTTGGCGCCATTAATAACCGATTCTACTTGAGATAAGCAATGATGACCATGATAAGCAGTAGGTCGTCCCAGACATATCCAGCGGTGATAATCAGCCAACGCAAGGAAAGATAGAACATAAAGTCTGTAATAGTAATTGGGGGAAGGATACTGTTTTTCAAGCCCCATACCTTTTATTGTCTCAACGCCCCTTTCTCACCTCACGCGTTTTTTAGACGCTCGCTACGGATTTAATTCAGCACTTTCTTTTATTTTTTTAATATAGCCCAGTTTGACGGGAACCATAGCCGAGAATTTGTTGTTTTTATCGTGTAAATCAAGAAGAAAAAAGCCCGTAGCCAAAGGCGACGGGCTTGAGAAGTCAAAACGCCAAGTCAAAGATACTTAACGTTATGCGCTAAAAAACATTACGCTGCAGTGGTCTGATTCATCAGCTCGCTGAAGGTAGTTGGTTTTTCGGTTACCTTGGCTTTAGCCAGCAGTGTTTCTACCGCTTGTTCTTCCAGAGCAACGTTACGCATGTTGTTCATCAGCTCTTTGTTTTTGCTGTAGAACTCGATAACTTCTTGCGGATCTTCGTAGGCAGAAGCCATTTCTTCGATCAGCGCTTTAACGCGGTCTTCGTCAGCTTTCAGCTCGTGCTGGCTGATCACTTCGCCCAACAGTAGGCCAACAACAACGCGACGTTTAGCTTGTTCTTCGAACAGTTCACGTGGCAGTTCAGCAGCTTGTTTCTCGTTGCCACCGAAACGCTGTGCAGCCTGGCGACGCAGAACGTCGATTTCGCTGTCGATCAAAGCAACTGGAACGTCGATTTCGTTAGCGCTAACTAAACCGTCGATTGCCTGAGTTTTAACACGGTTACGCACTGCGCCTTTCAGCTCGCGTTCCATGTTTTTACGTACTTCAGCGCGCAGACCTTCGATAGAACCATCAGCCACGCCGAAACGTTTGATGAATTCTTCAGTCAGTTCTGGCAGTTCACGTTCTTCAACTTTCTTCAGAACGATAGCGAACTTGGCTGATTTACCTTTCAGGTTTTCAGCGTGGTAATCTTCTGGGAAGTTCACGTCGATAGTGAATTCTTCGCCCGCTTTATGGCCCACAACGCCGTCTTCAAAGCCTGGGATCATGCGGTTCTGGCCCATAGCCAGTACGAAATCAGTTGCTTTGCCGCCTTCAAACTCTTCGCCGTCGATAGAACCGGTGAAGTCCAGAGTCACGCGATCTTCTGCTGTAGCAGCGCCATCGGTGTCTTTCCAGGTAGCTTGTTGCTTACGCAGGGTGTCCAGCATCGCATCAACGTCGGCGTCATTAACTTCAACAACCGGTTTCTCTACTTCGATTTTTTCCAGATCTTTCAGTTCAACTTCTGGATAAACTTCGAATTCAACAGAGAAAGTGAAATCTTCGCCTTCTTTGTATTCGCCCGGTGCGTAGCTTGGTGCGCCAGCCGGGTTGATTTTTTCTTTGATGATCGCGTCAACAAAGTTGCGTTGCATCAGATCGCCCAGTACATCCTGACGAACGGACGCGCCGTAACGCTGTTCAACGATGTTCATCGGCACGTGGCCTTTACGGAAACCGTCAATGCGAACATTTTTAGCCGCTTTCAACAGCTCGCTTTTTACTGCTTTCTCAATGCTATCAGCAGCAACAGTGATAGTTACACGGCGGCCAAGGCCTTGGGTGGTTTCAACAGAAACTTGCATCTTGTTACCTCAAAAAAATCACAGTGCTCGGTCAACTCCAGAAGCCGCTATCAAAACCCTGCCATTGTAGGAATGACACTGGCCCTGAAAACACCCTCTAAGAACCGGGACGGCCGCATTACAGAACCGAGTATCCCAGATGTCAGAAGCGTCCCGAAACCATTCCGGAAAAATAAGACGCGACATTATAGCGGTGCATAGGTTTCGAGTCGAGGAAAGCGAGTGAATGTCAGCGCGCGAAAATTTACGCGGACGTCGATCCCTCGACAAAAACGCTGGCAGCGCTGTGCTAAAAATAGTGTTGTCGCCAGTTAAAAAACAAACGGCCCAAAGGCCGCCTGTGGATTTCTCTATTACTAATACCTTAAATCAGCAGAAAAGTTCCACGGAAATCAGGCAAATACCATATTTATGCCAAGGTTCCGGCACCGCGGCATGATGGAGAGTCAGGCAAGGTGTCTTGCAGACTCTCCCATTCTTTGACCGTGTAGGTATGTAATGCCAGCGCGTGGACTTCACCGGCTAATTCTTCGGACAATACGCCATAAATGGCACGATGGCGGTTTAAAAAGCGCTCACCGGCAAATTTATCGCTAACAATCACAACCTTAAAGTGGCTCTCCGAGCCTGCGGGCACATTGTGTCTGTAGCTTTCGTTTATCACTTCCAGGTGAACAGGTTCAAATGCCGCCCTGAGTTTTTCTTCTATCTTTTCGCGAATCAGAATCATAAAGATCTCCTTACTGCACCGGCAGAGAACTGCACACCTTCTTACAGCAATATTAGTCGGTTTTGGCTGTTTTATAACATTCCTTTGACAATAATTCTCGGTTAAATACGCCTAACGCCGACGAAACGGCCAGAGGTTGAGGATAATCCGATTGTCACGGCAAAAGGTTATTTGTAGGGTTCCAGTATGAAAATCCGTATTTGTGGCGAATTTGTCACCATTGGGATCTTCCCCCTATCTGCGGCAGTGCTATGATGTCGCAATAATATTGCAGCTATCCCGCTCAGTTTATTAAAAATTCCATAACTCTCGAGAAAGTGAACATGCTAAAGAAAATTCTTTTCCCGCTGCTGGCCGCGTTGATGCTGGCGGGTTGCGCCACCAACAGCAATACGCTTGAAGTCACGCCGAAAATCGTATTGCCACCGCAAGATCCCACCTTGATGGGAATTACCATCAGTATCAACGGTGCCGATCAGCGTCAGGATTCCGCGCTGGCCAAAGTCAACCGCGATGGCAAATTGGTGGTATTAACGCCATCTCGCGACCTGCGCTTCCTGTTGCAGGAAGTGCTGGAAAAACAAATGACTGCCCGTGGCTATATGATTGGTACCGGCGGCCCGGTTGATCTGCAAATCGTAGTTAACCAACTGTTCGCCAACGTGCAGGAAGGTAATCTGCGCTACAACATCACGACCAAGGCTGATATCTCCATCACAGCTCAGGCGCAAAATGGTAACAAACAGGTTAAGAACTACCGTTCTACCTATAATGTCCAGGGCGCATTTACCGCAACCAATGCCAAAATAACTGAAGCAGTGAATACCGTGCTCAGTGACGTTATTGCGGATATGGCTCAAGACACCAGCGTTAACAGCTTTATCAAACAAAACGCACGTTAATCTGTTGTTTGCTTAACTTTGCTCTGCCCTGAATCGGGGCAGAGCACGTAGGTTTCTTATGTCCAGTCGCTATTCAAACCTGTTTACACAGCGTAATTCGCTCATTCTTTTATTACTGGGGTTTGCCTCCGGTCTTCCTTTGGCTCTGACGTCCGGCACGCTGCAAGCCTGGATGACGGTGGAGCAAGTTGATCTGAAAACCATCGGTATTTTCTCTCTGGTCGGTCAGGCTTACGTCTTCAAGTTCTTGTGGTCCCCATTGATGGACCGCTACACCCCTTCTTTCCTTGGTCGTCGCCGCGGTTGGTTACTGGTGAGCCAGCTATTATTAATAGTGGCTATCATCGTAATGGGCTTTATGGAGCCGGCGAAGCATTTATGGTGGCTGGCAGCGATTGCGGTATTGGTCGCCTTCTGCTCGGCGTCTCAAGACATTGTTTTTGATGCCTATAAAACCGATTTGCTTAGTGCAGAAGAACGGGGAACCGGCGCCGCAGTTTCGGTTTTGGGTTATCGGCTGGCCATGTTGGTTTCCGGCGGTTTGGCGCTATGGATTGCGGACCGTTATCTCGGCTGGCAGTCAACCTATTGGTTAATGGCTGGTTTGATGGTTATCGGGGTGGTTGCTACTCTGATGGCTCCTGAACCGGATGCCCCCGCCGCCGCACCTAAAACGCTGGAACAGGCAATTGTTGCCCCGCTGCGCGATTTCTTTGGCCGTAATAACGCTTGGCTGATTTTACTGCTGATCGTGCTTTATAAAATGGGCGATGCTTTCGCCGCTAGCCTGAGTACGCCGTTTCTGATTCGTGGGCTAGGTTTCAACGCCGGTGACGTCGGCCTGGTCAATAAAACCCTAGGTCTGTTAGCGACGATTATCGGTGCTTTGTATGGCGGTTTGCTTATGCAACGCCTCAGCTTATTCCGCGCCCTGATGATTTTCGGCATCTTGCAGGCGGTTTCCAATCTGGGCTATTGGATTCTATCGGTGACAGACAAGAATATCTTCACCATGGGGAGCGCCATTTTTCTGGAGAACATCTGTGGCGGCATGGGTACCGCAGCCTTTGTGGCGCTTTTGATGACGCTGTGCAATAAGTCGTTTTCCGCCACTCAGTTTGCCTTATTGTCAGCACTGTCTGCGGTTGGTCGCGTGTATGTCGGCCCGGTTGCAGGCTGGTTTGTAGAAACTAACGGCTGGTCGATATTTTATCTGTTCTCCATCGCCGCCGCCGTTCCGGGCCTGATATTACTCTATATCTGCCGCCATACCCTTGAATTCACGCAAAAAACCGATGAATTCATGCCTCGAACCGAATTTAAAAATGGTTATCGCTGGGCCTTACGCTTTTTAACCATCGGTTGTTTATTATTGGCCGCGTGGCTGGTGCTATTAATCAGCAATGCCTGGGGATGGACCGCAGCGCCAGAAGTGGCCGATGTGCTGCTATTACGAGGGATTCAACTCAGTATTGTTGGAATGATACTGGGTGGAGCGCTGGATTATCTGGCACTGCGTCGCGCCCGCTTGACTTAAGACGACACGTTGCTTCACCAATAGCCGGTATTCTATTACCGGCTTTTTTATACGTAAAAGTTAGTCAACTGGGTATACACCCGACAAAACCACAATCATGATCACATTATTAAGCAACTAATCAGAAATATTATTCTTAAAATGAGATTCAAATCACCCTCAGGTCTTTAACCTTTTGTGCTGTCAGACTATGATGTGCGCACTTTTTATTAAGGACATATGTCCTTTTATTTCCCCTGACACCTTTTAACAATAATTGAGGCTTTTATGCGTAAAATTCTCGTTGGCGCCATCGCGCTAACTGCGGTCACTCTGGCTCCTTCTGCGCAAGCTGAATACCAATGGGGTTTCGGCAATATCAGCATGAACTACCTGGATTGGACGAAGAGCACTACGCATAAATCCGGTGGTTCATCTCATAAAGATGACTTTGCCTATATTGAATTAGAGGGCGGCGCAGGTTTTAGCTGGGGTGAAGTTTACGGCTTCTTCGATTTAGAAAACCCGTTCAACTCCAAAACTGCTCAGCCGGGCGATAACCAGCGTTACACCTTTAAAACCACTGGCCGCTACTATTTAGGCGACACCGGTTTTAACCTATACGGCCACGTTTATGGCACCTACTCTCTGCCAGCTGCTGAAGGCAACAACTACAGCAACTTCCACGAAGTGAATACCCTGTACGGTATCGGCTATAACACCACCATTGCTGGCGTATGGATGAAGCCTTTCGTTGCGCTGCACTACGTTGACCAAACTTATTACTCAGGTAATAACGGTTATGTTGTTGGTTGGGTTGCTGGCTACGATTTCACCGCTTTCGATGAGAAATTCAGCATTACTAACTGGAACGAGCTGGAATTTAACCGTGCAGAACGCTATGCGGCAGGTAACGGCGGTCGTAACGGGGTGAACGGTGCTATTGCACTGTGGTGGACACCAATGAAACAATTCACCACTGGTATTCAGTATCGTTATGCTTATAACAAGCTGGGCGAAGACTTTTTACAAGACGGTATCGTTTACTCAATTAAATATAATTTCTAACTAAATGATTCCGGGGAAACCATTTTGGTTACCCCGGAATATATTTTAATTCACTTTTAAGATACATATTATTTACATAAAATCGTAAATAAACTCCTCCCAAATCTGTATTTCCCGACAATAAAATCCTGCTTGGCATTGTTTTTCCTTAATATAGTTAGCTTTTAGTTACGCTTGTTAATTAACTCTTGCGCCAACATATTGTTGCAATTAGAAAATTATCAAAGAGAGCAACATCTGTGACCCCCTTAACATAAAGTGTCAACAAGCCGCTGACACAACCTTAAGCGTGTTTACAGTCCTGCAACCTTCCCGTAAAATGCCCGCACACCTGAAACGACAATAGAGCCCTTTGTAATTGAGGTCGTTAGATGAGACTTAAGAAATACATTAAAAATATTGGGATGTTGTCTTTATTTGCAGCCACGGTAACACTCGCTGGTTGCGATATGGTATTGATGAACCCTAAAGGCACAATCGGACTCGAACAAAAAACGCTGATACTCACCGCTATCGGTTTAATGTTGATCGTAGTAGTTCCGGTTATTTTTATGGCGTTTGCCTTTGCGTGGAAGTTCCGTGCTTCCAACAAAAATGCAACCTATACCCCGAACTGGTCCCACTCCAACAAAATTGAGCTTGTTGTATGGGCTGTACCAATCATTATCATTGCTATTCTGGCAACGATAACCTGGAAAACTTCTCACGAACTTGATCCGTTCAAACCTTTGGTTGTCGAAGGTAAAGAACCGATCACTATTGAAGTGGTTTCTTTGGACTGGAAGTGGCTGTTTATCTATCCAGAACAAGGTATTGCCACCGTCAATGAAATCGCCTTCCCTACTGATGTTCCCGTGAACTTTAAGATCACATCCAACTCAGTGATGAATTCGTTCTTTATTCCTCAGTTAGGCGGACAAATTTACGCGATGGCCGGGATGCAAACCAAACTGCATCTGATTGCCAATGAAGCCGGTAAATACAACGGTATTTCCAGTAGTTTCAGCGGTAAAGGCTTCTCTGGTATGAAATTCACTGCGATCGCTACGCCGACTCAGGGTGATTTCGATCAGTGGGTCGCGCAGGTGAAAAAATCGCCAAACACCCTGAATACCACTGCTGATTTCGATAAATTGGCTGAGCCGAGCGAAAATAACCCGGTTGAGTATTTCTCCAGCGTTAAGCCGGAGCTGTTTAAAGAAACGATTGGCAAATTTATGGGCGATATGAACATGCACAAGAGCGATGACATGCATAAAGGCATGGACATGAGCAAAGGCATGGAAATGGGCGACCACTCTCACGCCGGAGCCGAGGAATAAACGATGTTGGGAAAATTAACACTTGATGCGGTTCCGTTACACGAACCAATCATAATGGTTACCGTTGCTGCAATTATTCTAGGCGGTCTGGCATTAGTTGCCGCCCTGACTTATTTCGGCAAATGGAAATGGTTGTGGAGCGAATGGTTGACCTCCGTTGACCATAAGAAAATCGGTATCATGTACATTCTGGTAGCGATGGTCATGCTGTTGCGTGGCTTTGCCGATGCCATCATGATGCGAAGCCAGCAAGCGCTTGCTTCGGCTGGCGAGGCAGGATTCCTGCCACCTCATCACTATGACCAGATATTTACCGCCCACGGCGTAATCATGATCTTCTTCATGGCGATGCCTTTCGTGGTGGGTCTGATGAACATCGTCGTACCATTGCAAATTGGTGCTCGCGACGTTGCCTTCCCGTTCCTGAACTCCCTAAGTTTCTGGTTCTTCGTCGTCGGGGTGGTGTTGATCAACATCTCTCTGGGAGTCGGTGAATTTGCTCAGACTGGCTGGTTGGCGTATCCGCCGCTGTCAGGCATTGAGTACAATCCGGGCGTTGGCGTCGATTACTGGATATGGAGTCTACAGATTTCAGGTCTGGGTACCTTGTTGACCGGTGTTAACTTCTTCGCGACTATTCTTAAGATGCGTGCTCCTGGCATGTCCATGATGAAGATGCCTGTCTTCACCTGGGCGGCTTTCTGTACCAACATCTTGATTATCGTTTCTTTCCCGATTTTGACCGTAACCGTTGCGTTACTGACTCTTGATCGTTACATGGGCACCCATTTCTTTACCAATGATATGGGCGGCAACATGATGATGTACATTAACCTGATTTGGGCTTGGGGCCATCCGGAAGTGTATATCCTGGTTCTGCCGGTATTCGGTGTGTTCTCCGAAGTCACGGCGACCTTCTCGAAGAAACGTCTGTTCGGTTATACCTCATTAGTATGGGCAACCATTGCCATTACCGTTCTGTCGTTTATCGTTTGGCTGCACCATTTCTTTACCATGGGTTCAGGTGCCAACGTAAACGCCTTCTTCGGTATTGCTACCATGATTATTTCCATCCCGACCGGGGTGAAAATCTTCAACTGGCTGTTCACCATGTATCAAGGCCGTATCCAGTTCAACTCTGCGATGCTGTGGACCGTTGGCTTTATCATCACCTTCTCCATCGGTGGGATGACCGGCGTTCTGTTAGCCGTACCGGGTGCGAACTTCGTACTGCATAACAGTCTGTTCCTGATTGCTCACTTCCATAACGTGATCATCGGCGGCGTAGTATTCGGTTGCTTCGCAGGTCTGACTTACTGGTTCCCTAAATCTTTCGGCTTCACGCTGAATGAAACCTGGGGCAAACGTGCGTTCTGGTTCTGGATTATCGGTTTCTTCGTAGCCTTTATGCCGCTGTACGTTCTGGGCTTTATGGGTATGACCCGTCGTTTAAGCCAGGATATTAACCCTGAATTCCACCCGATGTTGATGGTGGCAGCAGGCGGTGCAGTACTGATTGCCTGCGGTATTCTGTGTCAGGTTATTCAGGTCTTCGTCAGTGTGCGTGACCGTGAACAAAACCGCGATCTGACCGGTGACCCGTGGGATGCACGTACGCTGGAATGGTCTACCTCTTCCCCACCTCCGTTCTATAACTTCGCCGTAGTGCCTGAAGTTGTTGACCGTGATGAATTCTGGGACATGAAAGAGAAAGGCGAAGCTTACAAGCGTCCGGCTAAATATGAAGAGATCCACATGCCGAAGAATACCGGCGCGGGTGTCATCATTGCAGCTTTCAGTCTGATCTTTGGCTTCGCCATGGTCTGGCACATCTGGTGGATGGCTATCGCCGGCTTCGTTGGCATGATCGTCACCTGGATCGTGAAAAGCTTCGACGAAGATGTGGATTACTATGTGCCGGCAGAAGAAGTTGAGCGCATTGAAAATCTTCACCATGAACAAATCAGAAAAGCAGGCGTGAATCATGTCAACTGAAACTCTGACTAACCACAACGTAGCCCATGCAGAGCATGGGCACCACGATGCGGGAGCCACCAAGGTCTTTGGCTTCTGGGTCTACCTGATGAGCGACTGTATTCTGTTTGCGACTTTGTTCGCAACCTATGCAGTATTGGTAAACGGGACCGCTGGCGGCCCTACAGGTAAGGACATTTTTGACCTGAACTTCGTTTTGGTCGAAACCTTCCTGCTCCTGTTTAGTAGTATTACCTATGGCATGGCCATGCTGGGTATGAACAAAGGCAACAAAAATCAGGTAAATCTCTGGTTGGGTATGACCTTCCTGTTCGGCCTGGGCTTCGTGGCGATGGAAATCTATGAATTCCATCACCTGATCGCTGAAGGCTACGGCCCGGATCGCAGTGCGTTCCTGTCTAGCTTCTTTGCGTTGGTTGCCACTCACGGTATTCACGTAACAACTGGTTTGGTTTGGATTATCATTATGATGATTCAGGTAGCGAAACGCGGCCTGAACCCTACCAATCAAACGCGCCTGATGTGCCTGAGTCTGTTCTGGCACTTCCTGGACGTGGTGTGGATCTGCGTATTCACCGTTGTTTATCTGTTAGGAGCCATGTAAATGAGTCATTCAACTACTGGTCACGGTGGAGCAAGCCACGGCAGCCTGAAGTCCTATATAATCGGCTTCGTTCTGTCAGTAATTCTGACAGTCATTCCGTTTGTCATGGTTATGCAGGGCACCGCTTCTCATACCATGATTCTGGCAACGGTTGTGACCCTTGCCGTGGTGCAGATTATCGTACACCTGGTGTACTTCCTGCATATGAATGGTAAGTCAGAAGAGCGCTGGAACCTGGTGGCGTTCCTGTTCACCGTAATGATTATCGCGATCGTTGTTGTGGGCTCGCTGTGGATTATGTACAACCTCAACATCAATATGATGGTTGACTAAAGAGCTGCATGTGATGATTAAGCAATACCTGCAAGTAACTAAACCAGGAATTATTTTCGGCAATTTAATTTCTGTCGTTGGGGGATTCCTCCTCGCCTCTAAAGGCGATATTGATTACCCCCTTTTTCTCGCCACGCTAATCGGTGTTTCGTTAGTTGTTGCCTCCGGGTGTGTATTTAACAACTATATCGACCGTGATATCGACTGCATCATGGAGAGAACGAAGAACCGGGCCTTGGTAAAAGGCCTTATCGAACCGAAGATAACCCTGATTTATGCATCGGTACTGGGTATTGCGGGCATGCTGTTGCTTTATGTGGCGGCCAATGTGTTAGCAATGGCACTGGCCGTCATAGGTTTCATTATCTATGTCGGGGTTTACAGCCTCTACATGAAGCGTAAGTCGGTATACGGCACTTTGATAGGCAGCTTGTCCGGTGCGGCTCCGCCGGTTATCGGCTACTGCGCGGTGACAGGCCAGTTTGATACCGGCGCATTGATCCTGTTATTGATCTTCAGCATCTGGCAGATGCCGCATTCCTACGCGATCGCCATATTCCGCTTTAAAGATTACCAAGCGGCGAATATTCCGGTATTGCCAGTTATAAAAGGGATATCGGTCACCAAAAACCATATCACCCTGTATATTCTGGCATTTATGGTAGCAACACTGATGCTGACTCTCAGCGGCTACGCCGGATATAAATATCTGGTAGTCGCAGCGGCAGTCAGCGTCTGGTGGTTGGGAATGGCTCTGCGTGGCTACAAAGCAACGAATGACAGCGTATGGGCGAGAAAACTCTTCGTATTCTCAATCATTGCGATTACTTCATTGAGTGTAATGATGTCTGTAGACTTCAACGTTCCGTCATCTGCTGCATTACTGACTTACGTCGGGTAAGCACACCGAAAGTTCCATGAAGCGGCCTCGCTGGTTTCCAGCCGGTCGCTTCCTCTTTTCTACCCTACCCTGTTTTATTCATACCTGATTTTGCCATCAGACTGTATATTCCTCTCGTTTTGAATACACCTATCAACCGTCTGATAAACTCTATTTTTCCGGAAGATACCCACTCTGGCTGTAATATATTCTAAACATCAATAGATTTACCGGTTGGCACTAAAATCATTACAATAGTGCAATAAGTTTTTTTGAGGTGGTAATGAACGATAACAAAATGACTCCGTTAGAGCTCCGGGCAACCTGGGGGCTGGGAACGGTTTTTTCACTGCGCATGCTCGGGATGTTCATGGTGCTGCCGGTGATCACCACCTATGGCATGGCTTTGGCCGGAGCCAGTGAAGCACTGATCGGTATTGCTATCGGTATCTACGGTCTGGCTCAGGCAATATTCCAGATTCCTTTCGGATTAATATCCGACCGTATTGGGCGTAAACCTCTGATCGTTGGCGGGTTACTGATTTTTGCGCTGGGTAGCGTGATTGCTGCCATGAGCGATTCTATTTGGGGCATTATCCTCGGCAGGGCATTACAAGGTTCTGGTGCTATTGCCGCCGCAGTGATGGCTTTGCTTTCGGATCTGACTCGCGAACAAAATCGTACTAAAGCCATGGCATTTATTGGCGTTAGCTTCGGTATTACTTTCGCTATTGCTATGGTACTCGGCCCAATCGTCACCCACGCCTATGGCCTGAATGCACTATTTTGGGGCATAGCGGTACTGGCGTTACTGGGCATCGTTATCACGTTGGCAGTGGTGCCTTCTGCGGATACCCATGTATTAAATCGCGAATCCAGCATAGTAAAAGGCAGCGTCAATAAAGTATTGAAAAACAGCCGGTTGCTAAAACTTAATTTCGGCATTATGTGCCTGCATATTCTGTTGATGTCGAGCTTTGTCGCCCTGCCTCAGGCCATGGCCAAAGCGGGCTTACTGCCCGAACAGCATTGGAAGGTTTATCTGGTGACAATGCTGGTTTCCTTCGCGGCGGTAGTACCATTTATTATTTATGCCGAAGTCAAACGCCGGATGAAACAGGTGTTTATGGGCTGTGTGGCCGTATTGCTGATCGCCGAAGTAGTGATGTGGGCATCCGGTGAACACCTGTGGGGCATTATCGCTGGTGTGCAACTCTTCTTTATTGCCTTCAATGTGATGGAGGCAATTTTGCCTTCGTTGATTAGCAAGGAGTCTCCCGCTGGCTACAAAGGTACGGCGATGGGAATTTACTCTACCAGCCAGTTTATCGGCGTAGCCATTGGCGGCAGTTTGGGCGGTTGGTTATTCGGGCTCGACGGTGCGGGAGTGGTGTTTATCGCCGGTTCGGTCATTGCTTTGGTGTGGTTTGCCGTTAGCGCAACGATGCAGGAACCTCCTTATGTCAGTAGCTTACGCATCACGCTGTCCGAATTAGCGGCTAAAGATTCGGCCTTGGAACATAAAATTAAAGCGCAGCCAGGCGTGACCGAAGCGATAGTCGTAGCGGCAGAACGCAGCGCTTATGTGAAAGTAGATATCAAGAAAACGAACCGATATCAGTTAGAACAACTGGTTAACGCTGTGTAAGAAGCATCGATGATGAGATGAGGAACAAAAGCTGTAAATGGGCATTTGTTCCTCTTTATCAATCAGCAGCCTTTATTACTGTTATCAGCAATCAGACTTTGAGCTTAGTCGCGGAAGTTATTGAACTGGAACGGTTGCCCCAAATCTGCACCGCGAACCAGTGCCATTACGCTTTGCAGATCGTCACGCGCTTTACCGGTTACGCGAACCTGTTCACCCTGAATCTGCGCCTGCACTTTCAGCTTGCTGTCTTTGATCAACTTAACCAGCTTCTTGGCCTGCGCGCTTTCAATGCCCTGCTTCAGCTTGGCATCCACGCTGTAGGTTTTGCCGCTGCGATCCATTTCTTCCGGAATCTCCAGCGCCGCACCTTCGATGCCACGTTTGCTCAGTTGCGCCCGTAGAATATCGAGCAACTGCTCCACCTGAAAATCAGATTCGCTGGCAACTTTAATACTTTCGTTTTTCTCATTTAATTCAAAACTAGCTGGGACGTTACGAAAATCCCAACGGTTTGCCAGATCGCGGGTGGCGTTTTCTACTGCGTTACGCACTTCCTGCATATCAATTTCAGAAACGATGTCGAAAGATGGCATATTCCCTCCTCCATATAAGATGAATGGCAAGCATAATAACCGCTTTATCGTCGTAGACAAAATCAAGCCGCTGGCTGTTCGCATTTTCGCCACAGAACGTAGCTAACTCAGCGTTTAATGAAGAAAAAGTCTATAATCCAAGCATAACACTTATAAATATTTAGCGCGTTTTCCGTTTACACCAGGGAGAGAGTTATGAAGATTACGGTTCTTGGTTGCGGTGCGCTCGGGCAGCTTTGGTTATCGGCTCTGTACCAACAAGGCCATGATGTTCAGGGTTGGTTGCGAGTGCCTCAACCCTACTGTTCGGTGAATGTCATCACCCTTGAAGGTGACGAATTCAATCAAAATCTGCCCACCAACGATCCGCAGCATTTAGCAGAAAGCGAGTTACTGCTGGTATGTTTGAAAGCTTGGCAAGTTTCCAGCGCGGTAACCACCCTACTGCCTAAACTCAATCCGGATTGCACGGTTTTGCTCTTGCATAACGGAATGGGTACGCAGGAAGAGTTACCGGACGCGGTAAATACTTTCCTGCACGGCGTAACGACTCATGCAGCGCGACCTGACGGCAATACCATTATCCACGTTGCCGGCGGCATATCTCATATTGGCCCCGCGATTGCCCCCGGCAAAGATGTCAGTTATCTGGCGGATATACTGCACCACGCCCTGCCGGACGTCGCATGGCACAATGATATTTCCTCCGCCTGCTGGCATAAGCTGGCGGTCAACTGCGTTATCAATCCTCTTACCGGCCTGTATGAGTGCCGAAACGGTGACCTACAGCGTTATCCTGAGCTGGTAACGCGATTATGCGCAGAAATTGCCGATGTAATGGAAATGGAAGGTTTCCATACCTCCACCGAAAGCCTGCTTTATTATGTGCAGGAAGTGATTCAAAGTACGGCTGATAACGTCTCCTCCATGCTTCAGGATTTACGTGCGCAGAGACATACAGAGATCGACTATATCACCGGCTATTTACTACGTCGGGCGCGCAGTCACGGCATGACGCTGCCGGAAAATTCACGCCTGTACGATTCGATTAAACGAAAGGAAAATGTGTATGAGCGTATCGGCACTGGTTTGCCTGGCACCTGGGAGTGAAGAAACCGAAGCGGTCACCACCATTGATGTGCTGGTACGTGGCGGCTTTGAAGTGACGACCGCAAGCGTAGCCGGTGATGGAGAGTTAGTAATTACTTGCTCTCGCGGTGTAAAACTGGTGGCAGATACGCGTCTGGTCGATGTGGCCGATCAACAATTTGACGTAGTGGTATTACCCGGCGGAATAAAAGGGGCAGAATGTTTCCGTGATAGCCCGCTGCTGGTCGAAAAAGTGCGGCAAACTCATAATGAAGGCCATCTGGTCGCAGCCATTTGCGCGGCACCGGCTTTGGTGTTAGAACACCATAACCTATTCCCCATCGGGAATATGACCGGTTATCCCGGCTTGAAAGATAAAATTTCACCGAATAAATGGATGGATCAGCGAGTGGTCTACGATCGTAGAGTCAATCTGGTTACGAGCCAAGGGCCGGCAACCTCTATCGACTTTGCATTAAAAATCATCTTTTTATTATTGGGAAGGGAAAAAGCTGAGGAAGTCGCCCGTCAGCTTATTCTGCCGCCGGGCATCTTTAATTACCGTAACTGATTCATATCGCAGCCGTTCGACGCTGAACGGCTGTTTTAACCCTAAGATTAAGCTAATGCTTCTTTATCTAAACGTACCTGCTGATCTTTGCGTTCCCGCTCCAGTTCCAGCACGCCGCGATGGGACAGATAGCAGAAGATAATGCAGCAAATAATCCCCCCCATCAGCAAGTAGAACCCGCCGTGCCAACCCACTCTATCGACCATTACGCCAAACAGGCTGGTACCCAAACTGGCTCCAAGGATATAGCTCATAAAGCCGCGTAAGCCCACCGCTGACCCTACGGCGAAGCTCGGTACGATTTCCATGGTCTGCACTGAAGCCAGGAACTGAGGCACATAAATCAGACAACCGACGATAGCCGCAAAGAAAGTCACCATCAGTAGGGAATCACACTGCCAGTAACCGATCAGGCAGATAAAGATCATCACCATACAAATCATCGCCAACGGCATTCTACGGCCGCGGAAGAATTTATCCGATAACCAACCGGCCAATAACGTAGAAGGGATTGCCGCCCATTCAAAGAACAGGAAAGCCACGCTCATTTCGCCCTTGGTGAAGTGTTTTTCAGTCAACAGATAAATCGGTAGCCAACTGATCATACCGAAACGCACCATATAAACGAAAACATCTACGAAAGACACGTACCAGGCATGCTTGTTTTTCAGTACATAAGTACAGAAAATCTGGAATGCAGACATATTTTCCGGTGCTTTCTGCCCGGCTTTAACTGGCTCAATCACCAAGGCTTCCGGCATGATTTCCTGTAACGGAGGTAAGCCTTCACTAACCGGAGAACCTTTGCCCAACAGCAATACCATTGACCCCAAAATCACCGCAATAATGGCAGGCACGATATAGCTAGCGGTTTGCCAGTGCTCACTGCCTAAAATTGCGAATGCGCCGCCGACGATAGGTGCGACCACGCCGCCGCCTACATTATGGGAAATATTCCAGATAGCCCCCACCCGGCCACGCTCACGACGCGGGAACCAGTTGGCGATAGTAATAAAGGAAGGCCCGACTCCCATTCCCTGGAAGAAACCGTTAAAGATGACTAATACGGCAAACAGCCAGAATGCGCCGCTAAACCCCAATCCTACATTGACCAAGGCGCACAGTAGCAAACCCATTGCCATATAAACTTTGGGATTGGCCTTATCCGCCAAACTACTCATGATGCCTTTACTAATACCGTAGGCAATTAACATACAGCTACTTAGCATGCCAATTTCCGTGGCGCTTAAGTGCAATTGTTCTTTTAAATAAGGTGTAGAAAGCGTGAAGTTATTCCGCACAATATAGTAGGAAAGGTAACCAATAAATATACTGAACAACGCCTGAACCCGATAACGATTATATGTAGCTATTACTTTATCGTCGGGAACTTTATGGGTTGCTATCTTGGGTTTCATAAATGAGAGCATAGTTCACCTTAAAGATTTATTATTAAATTGTTATTTAGAAAAATGGATTTCCCTGGCGTTGAAGCCAATAAGTCTGTTATCGCAGACATTGTCTGAATAAAATAAAGTGTCTGATACTACAAAGCAGTTGATAATCCCAGCGCCACTGCGTCATTATGTTTCGCAGTCAGCATGCAGCGACTGACGAATTGGTGCAACCTAAGGGATATGTTTCAAAATTGACACAACAACCCAAAATTTATGAGTCAAAATTAACTCATTTTTGTCTTTCTTTATTTTTACGCGTTAAAAAAGACAAAAATGGGACAAATTGGAACAATCCGGCCATCGCTATAAATATATTTATTTGTTATTTATTTGATATTAATCACACATTAACCGGGGCGAATAAATAGATGCAAAGTTTACGCAACATTCTCTTGAACCTAATTATTGCCCTGAGTTTAGCTCCCGCGAGTTACGCTAATGAATTGGTTATTGCCACCACCTTCTCCCCCGAAGCTACCGCGCATATCATTGCGCAATGGCATAAACAGCCGCAGGCAGTTTCTATTCGAACGCTAAATCGCACTAGCTCTTCCCTAGAGCGTTTACTGGATACGCCAATGGGGGAAAATATCGATTTGGTGCTGACCTCATCCCCGATGTTGATGCAGCATTTGCAGGATCATCAGCGTTTGGCTACCTTGCCTACGCTGGCAGTACATAATCAGCAACGCGTTCCAGAATCCATCCGCAGCTCCACGGCGGCGGTAGCCATTTCCGGCTATGGCATTCTGGCCAATAGCGCACGCTTAAAAGAAAAGCATTTACCCACGCCGGTCACCTGGGACGGATTAAAAGACGCCCGCTATCAAGGGATGATTTTAATGAGCAGCCCTTCTCGCTCCGACACTAACCATTTGATGATAGAAACATTGCTACAGCAACGGGGCTGGCAGCAAGGCTGGGAAACCCTGCTGGAAATTTCCGGTAATCTGGCCACAATTTCTTCCCGCAGTTTTGGCGTTTCCAATAAAATCAAAACCGGACTCGGCCTTGCCGGCCCCATTATCGATAATTACGCCACTCTGTTGCTAAAAGACCCGCAGCTCAGTTTCAGTTACTTTCCTGAAAGCGGCGCTTCACCGACTTTTATCGCCATGACGAAAGGCAGCTCGCGCCAAACCGACGCCGCCCGTTTCATCAATTTTCTACTGAGTGACAGCGGGCAAAAAGCACTTTCAGATACCGATACCGGCAAGTATCCAGTTTCCCCGTTACCCGTTGAAGATCCGCGCGCCAAACAGCAACAGCGCTTATTACAGCAAACGCCGCTGGATTATCGCCAGATCCTGCAACGGCAGAAACTCGTGCAGCAATTGTTTGATACCGCGATCACTTTCCGCCTGCACCAGCTACAGGATGCGTGGAAAGCTTTGCACAGCGCCGAAGCTCGTCTAAAACGCCCTCTGCCGGAAATCCGGGCATTGCTGACCGCCGTACCCGTCACTCCGCAGCAGGCTGTGGATATGGATTATCTGCAACGCTTTAACCAGGGGCCGGATAACGCAATGGAGTCAGAGCTAATGATTTGGCAACAGTTCTTCCAAAAACAGCAGCATTTGGCGATCCAACAGTTGGAATCGCTGAAATGAACCCGCTTTTCTATCGCATCACTATCAGCTCTATTTTGCGCTGGGCATTTGCCTTTGGTGCAATACTGACTCTGTTTGTCAGCGCCGTCAGTTTGTATTCATGGCACGCCCAAAGTAGCCAGATTCGCTATGCGCTGGATGATTACTTTCCTAAAATTCAGGCGTCCTTTCAGCTGGAAGAAAATCTGAATGCACTCATTCAGGAATTGAATGAATTCCAGCATGCCCCCAACACAACGGCGCGTATTCAAATGCGCGATCAGATTGCTCATCGGCTGGATACCATCGAAATGGCCAGCCGACGTCTGACACCGGACAGCCAGCGCCAGTTGGCAACGACGTTGACCCGAAGTCGGGAACTGCTTTCTCGATTGGATAGTGCGCTATACAGTAATTTCCTCGCCAGAGAAAAGATCACCGAGCTCGCAGCACGGATTAACTGGCTTCACGATGATTTCAATACCGAGCTAACGTCGCTTTCTCAGGATATTAGCTGGCAGCAAGGCTCGCTCATCGATCAATTAACGCAGAAAACCAGTCTGGAAAAAAATCACCAGTTGCAAAGTACGCTGCGCAATGTTCAGGATGAATTACAGCTGGTTTACGCCCTTGCGCACATTGAAACTCAGGTGGTTGACGATCTGCGCGAACAACTGGCCAATCCGAATATTGATAGCCTGAATAATCACATTCGTTACCTGAGCTACCTAAAGCAAACTGCGGAATCCAACATGCAATCGTTGGCAAAACATCCCAGCACCATCACTCTGCGCCAGACTATCGATGAATTGCTCAATTTAGGCACCGCAGAGCTAAAAATGCCGGCTATTTTGCAAGAACGGGCAACGGCGCTGGCATTGCTGGAGGAAACCGTGAATGCGAAAGAGCAAACCCTCACTCGCTTTCGCAGTCAGATTGAAAACCAGTTGGGCAACAGCCACCAGCAGTTACAAACCTTCAATCAACGCCTCGGCGATATTATGGGCATCAGCGGCCTGCTGATTATTGTCGCAACCCTCCTGGCTCTGCTGTTTGCCTTTACGCTCAATCATTTCTATATTCGCTCACGCTTGATCAAACGCTTTACCCTGTTAAATCAATCGGTAGCGCGTTTAGGCTGCGGCGAACTGGATACAACTATTCCGGTCTACGGAGGGGACGAACTGGGGCGAATTGCTGGATTACTGCGCCGCACCATCGGCCAGATTAATCAGCAAAAAAATCAGCTTAAACAAGAGATTGATGAAAGACGGCTCATTGAGAAGGATTTACGTACTGCGCAAGATGAACTGATTCAGGCGGCTAAACTGGCGGTAGTCGGGCAGACGATGACCACCCTTGCTCATGAGGTAAATCAGCCTCTCAATGCCCTGTCGCTGTATTTATTCAGCAGTGAAAAAGCGCTTAAAAACGGCGATAACGCCATGCTGGAGGCCAATCTGGATAAAATGCGCGGTTTGATTCTGCGTATTGTGAATATTATTAAGCAGCTACGACAATTCTCCCGTCGCAGCGATGCACATCAACAGTTACACCCCATCGATCTACGAGCCAATCTGGATGCGGCCTGGGATCTTTTATCCTTGCGTCATCGTCCACTCAAGGCGCGGTTCATCCAGCCAGAAAGTTTCCCTTTGGTATACGGCGACGATATTCGTATTCAGCAAGTGTTGGTCAACTTATTGACCAACGCGCTAGAAGCCAGCGCTCAACATCCGCCAATCATTGAGGTTTCTTTCGAACAACAGGCAGAAAATCTATTGCTGACTCTGCGAGATAATGGTCAGGGCTGGCCGCTAGCGCTGGCGGATCGATTGCTTAAACCTTTTACGACCAGCAAAGAAGTGGGACTGGGTATCGGTCTATCGATTAGCCAGTCCATTATGGAGCAGTGCGCAGGAGAGCTGCGGTTGGCGTCAACATTAGACCACCACGGAATGGTGATATTGCAATTCAGGAGTCTGAGCCATGTTAACTGATGAACAGCAAATTTTACTGATTGATGACGATATTGATGTGCTGGACGCCTATTGCCAGATCCTGACGCAAGAAGGTTATCAGGTAGCGGCATACAGCTCACCGCAGGCGGCAGCAGAACTTATTACCACCGATTGGCAGGGTATGGTCATCAGCGATGTCTGTATGCCAAACCTTTCCGGCATGGCTCTGCTGGAAATTTTGCTCGCCAAAGATCGTCATCTGCCGATATTGCTGATCTCCGGCCACGGCGATGTTCCCATGGCGGTGGAGGCGGTGAAAAAAGGTGCCTATAACTTTCTGGAAAAACCAGTCAATCCGGAAAAATTACTGCAATGCGTTCAGCTGGCGCTGGCAGATAGACAGGCTCTGATTGCTCGTCGTCACTGGCAGCGGGAGCAGCTTAGCGAACATCTGTTGGGCAACAGCGGTTGGGTTCGGCAACTAAGAGAACGCCTGCAGATGCTGGCCGATATTGATGTGCCGGTATTTTTTTACGGTGAGCTGGGAACCGGCCGCTCTCTGGCGGCACGCTATCTGCACCAACTGAGCCAACGCCGCAATAATCCGTTGATCATCATCGATCCTACCAGCGATGAGAATATCGACCTCAATAGTTACATCAATCAGGTACAGAACGGTACATTGGTAGTAAAAAACATTGAACGGCTCGCCAGCCAGCAACAGCGTGCTTTGGCGCAACTGCAAAACCCTGAAGAATGTCATTTCCGTTTAATTGCTTTGAGCAACTCCTTACCTGCACAGTTGGCCGCTCAGCAATTGCTGGTTCCCGAACTCTACTATCGATTTTCTCTTAGCCATATTGAGTGTTTACCCTTGGCAAAGCGCCCTGGCGATATTGAGGTACTATTCCGCCATTATCTGGAAAATGCCTGTAAACGTCTGGATCGCCAGCAGCCACAGCTGAGTGAGGCTTTCGTAAAAAGGTTGTGTCGCCGTCCGTGGCCGGGAAATATTCGAGAGTTATTAAACGCGGCAGAATTATTTGCCGTTGGCGTGACGCCATTGACCGAAACCAGCATGGAATGGGTGACTGAAACTGACTGTGGCCCGTTGGATGAACGAATTGAACAGTATGAGCTGAAGATAATTAATGAGGCGCTAAATATCCATCAGGGAAGAATTAACGACGTAGCAGAGTATTTGCAAGTACCGCGCAAAAAGCTCTATCTACGGATGAAGAAATACGGCATCGATAAAAAAGACTATCGCTATTAGCTTTCGGAAATAACAAAGGGCGCATTAGCGCCCTTTCAGAATCAGATACCGTCTCAGTTATGGACGATAAACTTTTACGTTCTTGTAGCCCTGCTCACGCAGATATAGCGCCTGCAAACGGCTCATCACGCCACGCTCACAGTACAGCAAATAGGTTTTGCTCTGATCCAGATCGCCAAACTGAGTGCTTAACTTATAGAAAGGCAAGGTCCGTACTTCTACCGGAGCCAAAACCAACGGCTTCTCTTCCTGCTCATCCGGCGCGCGAATATCCAGCACCACATCGGTATCAGCCAGTTCTGCTACGGTTTCTACTTCAGCCACCTGTTCGCGGCTTTGCTCGGCGATAGTGCGGATATCCACGTTTTTCGCTTCGCTCACTACACGATCGAGAATTGAGAAATCAAAGTGCGACTCTTCTTCCTCAATTTTAGCTTTCACCGCTTTAACCGTTGGGCTTTTAGAAATCACACCACAGTATTCCGGCATGGTTTTGGCAAAGTCTTCGGTACCGATCTCGCGCGCCAAATTGATAATGTGTTCTTTATCATGGGAAATCAGCGGGCGCAGAATCAGCGTGTCAGATGCGTTATCGATCAACCGCAGGTTGGTCAACGTCTGGCTGGAAACCTGCCCCAGCGCCTCACCGGTTACCAACGCCTGCACGCCATAGCGCTCCGCGACCTGAGAAGCCGCTCGCACCATCATGCGCTTCAGCACTACGCCCATCTGACCGTCTTCGACTTTCTCCAGGATTTCCCCAACCACAGGTTCAAAATCGATCGCCACAAAACGAACTTTGTGAGAGCTACCGAAGCGGTTCCACAGATAATGAGCCACCTGTTTTACGCCAATTTCATGAGCTGAACCGCCAAGATTGAAGAAGCAGTAATGCACCCGACAGCCGCGGCGCATCAACATATAGCTGGACACGCCGGAATCAAAACCGCCAGAAATCAGTGATAAAACATCTTCCTGCGTACCAATAGGGAAACCGCCCAAACCTTCGTGACGAGCTTTGATCAGCACCAGTTTATCTTGATCGATTTCCAGATTGACCGTGACCTGAGGCGCAGTCAGTTTCACTTTAGCCGTCTCAATATGCTGATTCAGACCGCCGCCGACGTAGCGCTCTGCTTCGCCGGAACTGAACTCGTGCTTACCACGGCGTTTTACCCGCACGCAGAAGGTCTTGCCCACCAGCGTGTCACGATAAGCTTCCAGCGTTTGCTCGAAAATATCGTGTAGATCGGTGTAACTACGGTCTTCCACTTCCAAAATATGGTGAATACCGGGAATTCGGGTTAAAGCGTCACAGATCGCGGGGCCAAGATTTTCATCTTTGGTACGCACTTCAATATGATCCCAGTGACGAACCACCGCCAGCGAGTCATCAAGGTGTTTCAACACGTTGCGAATATTGGTAGTAAGAATCTTAATGAAGCGCAAACGCACAGTTTGACTCTTGATGGTGATTTCTGGGAACAATTTAATGATAAACTTCATGGCGGTCTTTAGTTGTCTAGTATGATGAGTGAATTAGGTTGCTATCGAAAGAACAATACTGTTGAGTCAAAATGACCGGACGACGCAGCGGTAAATAGCGAGTCACTGAGTAAATGGACGATGTTATCGTTAAGGCTAACTCCGGGCTGTCTGCCTTACCAATAATATTCAAGGCGCGGAGTATATCACCATATAGTGGATATCTGCTTAATAAAACCCGAAGCAAACGCCACGATTTGCTCGGCATAATTCGTTACAATAGCCCAAAACCGAGAGTGGCCCACCGGCCCCATGACGCCAACTTAACGTTGAAAATAAAATATGCCTAGAAAAGCTGCATCACCAGAAGCTACGGATAAGCCAGAGGCTACCGTAAAAAGTAGCGCCAGTTTTGAGACTTCACTCAGCGAGCTGGAGCAAATTGTGACCCGCCTGGAGTCAGGTGAACTGCCGTTGGAAGATGCGCTTAACGAATTCGAACGCGGCATACAGTTGGCTCGTCAAGGCCAGCAAACGCTGTTGCAGGCAGAACAACGGGTTCAGATATTGCTCAGTGATGACACCGATGCGCCGCTGACGCCTTTTACGCCGGATACCGAATAAACATGTCCCATCAGAACGAAATGAACCAACCCGTTGTTTTTACAGAGCAGTTGGCGATATATCAACAACGAGCTAATGATGCATTACTGAGTTTTATTGCACCGCTGCCGTTTAACGACAGCGAGCTAGTGCAAGCAATGCGTTATGGCACGTTGTTGGGCGGTAAACGACTGCGCCCCTATCTGGTGTACGCCACCGGCCAAATGTTCGGTTTGTCGCTCTCGACGCTGGATGCGCCAGCGGCAGCGGTAGAATGTATACACGCCTATTCTTTGATACATGACGATTTGCCGGCGATGGACAATGACGATCTGCGCCGTGGTCAGCCAACTTGTCATATCAAATTTGGCGAAGCCTGCGCGATTTTAGCCGGCGATGCCCTGCAAACGCTGGCATTTAGCATTTTAGCCGATGCGCCAATGCCGGACGTCGCCATGCAGGATCGCGTCAGCATGCTGTCCGAACTGGCAAAATCCAGCGGCGTAGCCGGAATGTGTGGCGGACAGGCATTGGATCTGGCAGCAGAAGAGCGCCATATTTCACTGACGGAGCTGGAGCAAATTCATCGTCATAAAACCGGCGCGCTGATCCGTACCGCGGTGCGCATGGGCGCATTGGCTGCGGGAAAACCCGGCCATCGGGCTTTGGAACAGTTAGATCGCTACGCCGATGCCATTGGCCTCGCCTTTCAGGTTCAGGACGATATTTTAGACGTTATCGGTGATACCGCTACAATAGGCAAACGCCAGGGTTCAGACCAACAGTTAGGCAAAAGCACCTATCCGGCCCTACTGGGTCTGGAAGCTGCCCAAACCAAAGCCAGAGATCTTTATCTCGAAGCGCTGGATGCTTTGGCTGAACTGTCGTATGACACCGCCTCACTGCGGGCGCTAGCGAGTTTTATAATTGAACGCGATAATTAGAAACAATTAATCCAGTAGGCGTTACTCGTGCAGAATAATATTCTGCCGCCAGCGCACCGGTGTTCAGACGATTTCTGATCCCGGCACTGCCCTGCCGGGAATGGTAATGCAGCAGCCTACGTAAACACCTCTGATATGAGCATCGAATGAGTCTTGATATAGCCAAATACCCGACACTGGCACTTGCGGAGAACCCCGAGGAACTGCGTTTACTGCCAAAAGAAAGCCTGCCCAAGCTATGCGATGAGCTGCGACAGTATTTACTCGACTCTGTTAGCCGTTCTAGCGGCCACTTTGCGTCAGGGTTGGGAACGGTTGAGCTGACCGTGGCCTTGCACTATGTCTATAACACGCCGTTCGACCATCTGGTGTGGGATGTCGGTCATCAGGCGTATCCTCATAAGATTCTAACCGGTCGACGCGATCGTATTGCCACCATTCGTCAAAAAGAGGGTTTACATCCTTTCCCTTGGCGTGATGAAAGCGAATATGACGTGTTATCCGTCGGGCATTCATCCACGTCTATCAGTGCCGGCTTAGGTATGGCCGTGGCCGCCGAACGTGAGGGTAAAGGCCGCCGTACCGTCTGTGTGATTGGCGATGGCGCGATTACCGCAGGTATGGCGTTTGAAGCCATGAACCACGCCGGTGATATCAATCCGGATATGCTGGTCGTGCTCAACGACAATGAGATGTCGATCTCTGAAAACGTCGGCGCGCTGAATAATCATTTGGCCCAATTATTATCCGGAAAACTGTATTCCACGCTGCGCGAAGGAGGAAAAAGAGCCTTCTCCGGCCTGCCGCCGATTAAAGAACTACTCAAACGTACTGAAGAACATCTGAAAGGTATGGTGGTTCCGGGTACGCTGTTTGAAGAGCTCGGCTTTAATTATATCGGCCCGGTTGATGGCCACGACGTACAAGCTTTAACCCAAACGCTGAAAAATATGCGTAGCCTCAAAGGGCCGCAACTTCTGCATATTATGACCAAAAAGGGCAAAGGCTACGCACCAGCGGAGAAAGATCCTATCGGCTGGCATGCGGTACCTAAGTTCGATCCTGCGCTAGGTACTTTGCCAAAAAGCAAAAGCGATTTACCCACCTATTCCAAAATATTCGGCGATTGGCTGTGTGAAACGGCTGAAAAAGACAGCCAACTGATGGCCGTTACCCCTGCTATGCGCGAAGGCTCTGGTATGGTGCGGTTCTCCCGTGAATTCCCGCAGCAGTACTTCGATGTGGCCATAGCAGAACAACACGCGGTGACCTTCGCTGCCGGTCTGGCGATTGGTGGCTATAAACCGGTTGTAGCGATCTACTCGACTTTCTTGCAGCGAGCTTACGATCAGCTGATTCACGATGTGGCTATTCCTAATTTACCGGTACTCTTCGCTATCGATCGCGGCGGTATCGTCGGCGCTGATGGACAAACCCATCAGGGCGCTTTCGATCTATCATTTATGCGCTGCATTCCTAATATGGTCATCATGGCGCCAAGCAATGAAAATGAATGCCGTCAGATGTTATTTACCGGCTACCACTACGACGGTCCAGCGGCGGTACGCTACCCTCGCGGGAATGGTACTGGCGCAGTTTTAGAGCCATTACAGGCTCTTCCTATCGGCAAAGGTATTGTGCGTCGTCAGGGTGAAAAAGTCGCAATTCTGAGCTTCGGTACATTGCTTTCTGAAGCGCAGCAGGTGGCAGAAAATCTGAATGCTACATTAGTGGATATGCGCTTTATCAAGCCGTTAGATGAAGAGCTGGTATTAGAAATGGCAGCCCGTCACGATTTACTGGTTACGCTGGAAGAGAATGCAATCATGGGTGGCGCTGGCAGTGGTATTAACGAGCTGTTAATGGCAAAACGCCAGCAAGTTCCGGTACTCAATATCGGTTTACCCGATCGCTTTATTCCGCAAGGTGAGCAGGATGAAATGCGCGCCGAATTTGGTTTAAGCGCAGCGGGTATTCAGAAGACAATTGAAGACTGGCTAGCTTAATCGGCCATTACCCATAATTGGGGCTGATATCACGCAAAAGGGCACAGCTTAAACGCTATGCCCTTTTCTATTTAGCATATTCTCATCAGATAAACCTAACCCACACCACGGAAAGAAAGCTAAATTTTTTAGTGACTTGCCATGCTATGAGTTGTTCTGGTATTAGCCAAAAAGCGCTAAAGGCCATTGGTGCCCGATAAAATAAATCACTGCCGCTGCCCCCACGCCAGCAATGATATCGTCGACCATAATACCCATACCGCCATGAAGATTTCGGTCAAACCAACGGATTGGCCAAGGTTTCCAGATATCCAGAATACGGAAAACGACAAACCCCGCCAGCACCCACTGCCAGTCATTCACCGGTAATGCCATCAACGTGATCCACATTCCGACAAACTCATCCCAGACGATACTGCCGTGATCGTGAACTTTCATATCTTTAGCGGTTCGATGGCAAATATAAACGCCAATGCAAATGCTAAACATCACGACCAGAGAGTAAAGTTGCCAAGGCAATTGGATCAACAGCAACCAAAATGGAATGGCGGCAATCGACCCCATAGTGCCCGGTGCCCACGGCGATAAACCGCTACCAAAACCAGTCGCCAGCAGATGCCAAGGATTGGTTAATCGCAGACGTTTCTTCGCCTCATCCATGGTTAGCCTTGGCTGGTAAAGTGATCGAAACCGCGCAAACCGACGTCAACAGGTTTGCCATCGCTAAAGAACTTCACCCCTTCGGATAAAGGAGCTATCTGACCAATACAAGTATAGCCCGCTCCGGCGTGGCTGAGCGCCACATCTAACGCCCCACGATTGATTTCAGGGACGGTAAAGCACAGTTCGTAATCTTCACCGCCGCTGAGTGCCCAAATCAGCGCTTGCTCAGGATCAACCTGATTTTTCATCGCATCTGAATAAGGTAGGGCGTCCAGCTCGATACGTGCACCGCAGTTGCTGGCTTTCAAAATATGCTGTAGATCGGAAATCAACCCATCGGAAATATCGATGGCTGAATTAGCCAAATCCCGCAATGCCTGCCCTTGCAGAACCCGTGGCTGTGGCCGCAGATGACGATTGATCAGTTCAGCCCGATCCTTCGCATCTTCAACCCGCAGCTGATTTTGCAGAATGGCTAAGCCAGCCGCGCTATCACCCAAGGTGCCACTGACATAAATCCAGTCGCCAATTCTGGCACCGGATCGGGTCAACGCCCTGCCCGCAGGAATAAGCCCTTGAATAGTCAGCGTCATACTTAACGGCCCACTGGTGGTATCACCGCCGATAAGCTGCATGCCATAGTAATTGAGTTGATCAAACAGACTGTCACTGAATGCCTGTAGCCAGGATTCGTTCACATCAGGGAGGGTAAGTGCTAAAGAAAGCCAGGCTGGGTCCGCGCCCATCGCTGCCAAATCACTGAGGTTTACCGCTAAAGCCTTGTAGCCCAAGTCTGCCGGGTCAATATCCGGTAAGAAATGGACGCCTGACACTAAGGTGTCTGTGCTGACCGCTAACAGTTGTCGTTCACCGACTGTTAGTAGCGCACAGTCATCGCCAATGCCCAACTCCACGTCCCGGCGGTTACTCCTGAACCGGTCAAAGTAGCGAGCAATGAGGTCAAATTCGCCACATGCCATAATACAATTCCAGAAAGGTTAGCCGATATATAAATTAAGGCCGGAAACCGGCCTTAATTTATATCGTTGATGTAATGCGATTATTTTCGTTTACGCACGACTGGAGCAACTTTGTCCAGCACGCCGTTAACGAATTTATGGCTATCTTCAGCGCCGAAAATTTTGGCCAGTTCGATCGCTTCATTGATTGCCACTTTATAAGGGACATCATCACGTTTGCTCAGTTCAAAAATCGCAAGACGCAGAATCGCTTTTTCAACCTGACCTAATTCTTCGAGTTGGCGTGACAGATACGGCGCCATTGCAGCATCCAGCGCGGTTACATTCACCGCAACGCCGGACAGCAACTCGCGAAAATAGGAGATGTCTACATCTTTGACATCCTGCTCCGACAGGAACTGTAATTCAACATCAGCGATGTCGTTTTTAGACAACTGCCATGAGTAGATCGCTTGAACAGCGCACTCACGAGCGCGGCGACGAGCAGCAGGTTTCACAGAATTCCCCTTAACTTAACTAAATTCAGCCTTTAATAGCTTTGATTACATTAATCATTTCAAGTGCGGTCAGGGCAGCTTCTGCACCTTTATTACCCGCTTTAGTACCAGCGCGCTCAATAGCCTGCTCAATGCTTTCAGTGGTTAAAACACCGAAAGCCACAGGGATATCGCTGTTCATGGCAACGCTTGCCAAGCCAGAACTTGCTTCACCAGCAACAAACTCAAAGTGCGCAGTGCCCCCACGGATCACAGTACCCAGAGCGATAACCGCGTCATAACGATTAGTTTTTGCCAACACATTAACAGCCAACGGCAACTCATAGGCACCCGGCACCCAAACAACGGTAATGTTGTCGTCGGAGACCTGACCAATGCGCTTCAGGGCATCAATTGCGCCTTCCAGCAGACTGTCATTGATAAAGTTGTTAAAACGCGCAATCGCAATCGCCACGCGGGCAGTAGGAGTAGCAACAACACCTTCGATAACGTTCATAGCTTTCCTCAATATCGGTTCATACCCCGCAGGGGGGCGGATTCTATCATATTCTTTCGCTGCCTGCGCCTGCGCATTTGTAAAACGCCCGACAAGACGGCCACCGGTAGGAAAATCTCCTACCATAAATTGGGGTTAATACCTCGGTTTTAGGCGTAATCGTAAATCAGGGCCTATCTGCCGCACTTCACTAAAGCTGAACTCGGGGGCCTGGGAAAGTTGATCCATTCCGGGCAAATGGCATAAACCACGGGCGCTATCACCGAGTAATTTGGGCGCGACATAGAGGATAAGTTCGTCGACCAAGCCAGCCTGCAATAATGCGCCGGCCAGCTGTGGCCCGGCTTCCACCCAGACCGAGTTAATTTGGCGTTTGCCAAGTAGCATCATCAGCAAGACCAAATCGATGCCGTTACCGTGATGTGGGAGCAATACCTGCTCGACGCTATCCGGCCACGGCTGCTGATCGGCCTTGACTCTTGCCAGCCAGCAGTTTCCCTCCTGCTGCACCACCTGATGAGTTGGAGCAACGCGATTCTGGCTATCCAGAATAATACGAGTTGGCTGTCGTAGCGCCGATTGCGGGTAAATTCGTTGGGTTTCTGCATCCAGTTCCGACCAACGTACGGTCAGCGAAGGATCGTCAGCCAGCACCGTTGCGCTGGTGCTAAGAATCGCCGAACTTTGGGCTCGAAAACGCTGAACGTCTTGTCTGGCCTGCGGAGAAGTAATCCACTGACTTTCCCCGGATGCCATGGCGGTTTTACCGTCCAGCGACGCCCCCATTTTCAATTGAACATAAGGAAATCCGGTACGCATACGCTTCAGGAAACCAAGGTTAACCGCCTCGGCTTCGGCCAGCATCACCCCATCCACGACTTCGATACCCGCCTGTTTGAGCCTATACATTCCGCGCCCTGCGACCTGAGGATTCGGATCTTGCATCGCGGTAACAACCCGCCGAATCCCCGCAGCGACAAGCGCATCCGCGCAGGGAGGCGTGCGCCCGTGATGGCTGCAAGGTTCTAGCGTAACATAAGCGGTCGCACCTTTAGCGGCGTCTCCTGCCATGCGTAACGCATGTACTTCCGCATGAGGTTCACCGGCACGAAAATGGTAACCTTCTCCGACGATCTGACCATCCCGAACGATCACACAGCCAACGTTAGGGTTTGGCGAAGTCGTAAATCGCCCTAAACGCGCCAGTTCAAAAGCTCGGGCCATATAAATCTGGTCGGAATGCATGCTAATCCTTAAATTCTACGGAAAGAACCCACTCTGAAAGAATCAGTCCTGCAATCTGGCAATTTCTTCGCCAAACTCACGAATATCTTCAAAGCTACGATAAACCGATGCGAAGCGGATATAGGCGACTTTATCCAGTTTTTTCAACGCTTCCATCACCAGATTACCCACCATTTTGGTTGGCACTTCACGTTCGCCGGTGGCCCGCAGTTGGGATTTAATATGGCTAATGGCCATTTCAACGTCGTCCGAGCTAACGGGGCGTTTTTCCAACGCTTTCAACATCCCGCGTCGCAGCTTATCCTCGTTGAAAGGTTCGCGAACATCATCACTTTTGATCACGCGAGGCAACACCAACTCGGCGACCTCAAAAGTGGTAAAGCGCTCATTACAGTCCAGACACTGGCGGCGACGGCGAACCTGTGAGCCATCACCCACCAGACGGGAGTCAATCACTTTGGTATCAACGGCGGCACAAAATGGGCAATGCATAGCAGTTCCTGATAATTGTTCCCAAATTTGCCTACAGTTTACCGCGAAGTGCCACGACAACAAAGGCTCAAGCCCATTTGTTGCGTAGCGTTGCGCAGTTATTGGTGAAATTATGTGTAAGACCTCGACCTGGCAATGACTTTCCCATTTATCGGGGCTAAGCTAGATGATAGATATACTGAAAAGGAAATCATTATGATGACAACCAGTTATCCTCGAATTTGTTTATTGGCCGCAGTGATAGTACTGGCCGGTTGTGCGCAGGATCCAGAGATTCCCGCGCTGAAAAATCAGGTTGGCCAGCTAAGCCAAAAACTGCAAACCCTGACCAATCAAGCATTAGCCGTAGAGCAGCAAAACACGCTGAACCGCCGCTCGCTTAACGGCGTTTACCTGTTGCCGGCTGCCAATACGCCTGCGGTGTTGAACAGCAGCGTCGGCAAACTTGGGGTTTCACTGACCGATATCTCCAGTGAAGCGAATGGATCTCAGGCATTGCTGCATATCCGTAGCCTGACAGACCAACCGCTCCCAGCCATGAGCGCCAACGTTGAGTGGGGACAATTGGATCCAACGACAGGCCAGCCATTAACTGCGGACGTTTTGTCACAGCCCGTCGCTATTAGCGCTTCTCTTTTGCCAAAAACCGAACACACCATTGAGTTGCGACTGAGCGGTCTCACACCGGAACAGCTAGGTTATATTCGTTTTCATCAGGTGGTTAACGCCGCTGATGCCGAAAGAGACGCGGTAAGCGAGTCTTTACTTCCTGCTCAATAAAGGTTTCTAGCCACTAAAACGCCAGTGCTCAGACCAGCCCCCGCTCAGCCTCAACTTGGCCAGCTTCACGAGTTCCAGATGTCAGGAACCAGTGCTACCGTCTTTCACTGTGGTTTAAAAGCAAAAAGCCCCGAAATTTTGGACTACAGTCCACGATTCTCGGGGCTTTTTATTACGCCGGAGTTAACCCAAAGATTAACTCTAACGCCTTTGGTTAAGGAAGAATAGAAGGCTGGTCAGCCCCTTCTTTCTCAACTTTCTGCTGTAGCATATGCTCGCGTTTCATACCCAATTTCAGCGCCAATGCAGAGGCGACATAAATGGATGAGACAGTACCGATAGATACACCGATCAACATGGTCAGTGAGAAGCCTTGCAGCATCGCACCACCGAAGATGAACAGCATCAGTACCACCATCAGGGTAGTTGCCGAGGTCATAATAGTACGGCTCAACGTCTGGGTCAGGGACACGTTCATGATTTCGTAAGGCGTTCCGCGACGAATCTTACGGAAGTTCTCACGAATACGGTCCGATACCACGATGCTATCGTTCAGTGAGTAACCAATAACCGACATTAATGAAGCAATGATGGTCAGGTCAATCTCTATCTGGAACAACGACAGAATTCCCATAGTGATGACCACATCATGGGCCAGAGCGATAACCGCCCCCAGCGCCAGTCGCCATTCAAAACGGAAGCCGACGTAAACCAGGATAGACAGCAAAGCCACCAGAAGCGCCATCCCGCCAGCCTGAGCCAAATCACTGCCCACGCTTGGTCCGACGAATTCGATGCGTTTTACCGTTGCATTCTTATCAACAGATTCATTGATAACCGAAATAACACGGTTACCTAATTCCTGACCCGCAGTACCAGTCGCAGGCGGCATACGTACCATCACATCACGGGTACTACCGAAGTTCTGCAGAATTGGCGACTCAAAGCCCGCTTTTTCCAAAGTGTCACGCATTTGATCAAGATCTGCTGGTTTTTCCAGGTTGATTTCAATCACCGTACCACCGGTGAAATCCAATCCCCAGTTAAACCCCTTTACAGAAATAACCGCAATGGATGCCACTAACAGCAACAACGAAATGCCAAAGGCCACGTTGTCCCAGCGCATAAAGTCATAGACTTTACGGCCATAGTTCAGTTGCTCAACAGTATAATCCTGTGCCACAACGTACTCCTTAAATAGACAGCTTGTTAACGCGCTTGCCGCCGTAAAGCAGGTTGACGATGGCACGAGTACCCACTATTGCGGTGAACATTGACGTAATAACGCCGATTGCTGTCGTAATAGCAAAGCCTTTAATCGAACCGGTACCCACAGCATACAGAATAATCGCTGTGATCAACGTCGTGACGTTCGCATCGATGATACTGGAGAAAGCACCTTTGTACCCTTCGTGTATCGCCTGCTGAATCGACCGCCCGTTTTTAAACTCTTCTTTAATACGCTCGTTAATCAGTACGTTAGCATCAACCGCAACCGCAAGGGTTAACACGATACCAGCAATACCCGGCATGGTTAATGTCGCCCCCGGTAGCAGAGACATCACGCCGACGATTAACACCAGGTTGGCGAGCAGCGCGGTACTAGCAATCACACCAAATTTACGGTAGTAAACCACCATGAACAGGATAGATACCGCCAGACCCCACAGGCAGGCTTCCAGACCCTGGGCAATATTTTGTGAACCCAAAGTTGGGCCGATAGTTCGCTCTTCCACAATCTGGATTGGCGCAATCAAGGCACCGGCACGCAGCAACAGAGACAGTTGGCGAGCTTCGTTCGGGTTATCAATACCGGTAATACGGAAGCTGTTACCAAGGCGAGACTGAATGGTCGCGACGTTGATAACTTCTTCTTGTTTAACCAGAATGGCGCGACCGTTGGCATCTTTCTTACCGCTGTCTTTATATTCCACAAACAAAGTTGCCATCGGCTTGCCGATGTTGTCTTTGGTGAAATTGGACATGGTAGAGCCACCGGCGCTATCAAGTGAAATATTCACCTGAGCCTGATTGTATTCGTCGGTACTGGAAGTAGAGTCAGTGATATGGTCGCCGGTCAGGATAACGCGCTTGTACAATACAACCGGGCGTCCTTCACGGGTATTTTTCACTTCTGAATCGCCCGGCACACGGCCAGAGGCGGCAACAGAACCATCAACGTTGGTATTAACCAAACGGAATTCCAGCGTTGCCGTGGCACCAAGAATCTCTTTGGCACGGGCAGTATCCTGAATCCCCGGCAATTCAACCACAATACGATCGGCACCCTGACGCTGAACCAATGGCTCAGCCACACCTAATTGGTTAACACGGTTACGCAGAATCGTAATGTTTTGCTGAACAGCATATTCCCGAGCTTCACGCAGGCGATCGTCACTCATCACGGCTTTTAATGTATTGCTGCCGTTAGAGTTGATGACTAAATCACGGTGACGGGAAGAAAGATAGCTAATGGCTTCATCGCGGGCTTTGTCATCGCGAAAACGCACTTCAACGCCGTAATTATCGAGTTTACGCACCGCAGCGTAAGGAATACCTTTTTCACGCAAATCGCTGCGCAGGGTATCCATTGTCTGCTCTTGCAGCTTGCCTAACGCCGTGTCCATATCCACCTCCATCAGGAAGTGCACACCGCCACGCAGGTCAAGGCCCAGCTTCATCGGCTCAGCGCCCAGTCTGGCCAGCCAGCTCGGTGTTGCCGGTGCCAGGTTCAGCGCAATCACGTATTTGTCGCCCAGCGCTGTCATTAATGCCTCACGGGCACGCAGCTGAACATCAGGATCTTTAAAGCGAGCCAGAATTGCACCGTTTTCCAGGGCAATAGACTTGCTCGCTATGTTGTCTTTTTCCAAGACAGTACGGACTTGGTCCAGCGTTGTTTCACTGGCGGCGATACCTCGCGCGCCAGTGATTTGAACAGCCGGATCCTCACCATAAAGGTTGGGAAGCGCATACAACAGACCGACGAGAATCACGACGATCAGCATGACGTACTTCCACAAAGGATAACGGTTCAACACGGTAGTTCCCTTAGGGAAAATCGAAAATTACAGAGCCTTCATTGTACCTTTCGGCAAAACGGCAGCCACGAAGTCACGCTTGATCATTACTTCAGTGGTGTCATTCAGTGCGATAACGATATAGCCAGTTTCCGCAACTTTAGTAACACGACCGATCAAACCGCCAGTGGTCAAAACTTCGTCACCCTTACCGATAGAGTCCATCAGCTTTTTATGTTCTTTAGAACGTTTTTGCTGTGGGCGCAGGATCATGAAGTAGAAGATCAGACCAAAGACCACCAGCATAATTACCAGGGAGTACGGGCTTCCTTGAGCCGGAGCCCCTGCAGATGCGACAGCATCAGAAATGAAAAGACTCATTAAAATTCCCTCATTGTTATCAATATCAGTAGTGTGACATCAGTGTGTTAAAATTAGTAACCGCAAAATCCTAACCGTTCAATCTATAATTACAAGTTAATAATTTCTAAATCAAACGTTTAATGGTGGAACAGGTTTCCCGATCCGACCATAGAAATCTTCAACGAAGCTCTCTAATTTACCGTCTTCAATAGCCTGACGTAAACCCGCCATCAAGCGTTGATAATAACGCAGATTATGAATGGTATTGAGTCTGGCACCCAGTATTTCGTTGCAACGATCCAGATGATGCAAGTAGGCGCGACTATAATTGCGACAAGTGTAGCAATCACATTCAGCATCCAGGGTCGACGTATCATCTTTATGCTTGGCGTTACGGATTTTCACCACGCCATCGGTAACAAACAGATGTCCGTTACGGGCATTTCGCGTTGGCATCACGCAGTCAAACATATCAATACCGCGGCGTACACCTTCAACCAAATCTTCCGGCTTGCCGACGCCCATTAAATAGCGTGGTTTATCCGCTGGAATCTGTGGGCAAACGTGCTCAAGAATCCGGTGCATATCTTCTTTTGGCTCACCTACCGCCAGGCCGCCCACAGCGTAACCATCAAAGCCGATATCTACCAGTCCTTTTACCGATACATCACGTAAATCTTCGTAAACGCCGCCCTGAATAATACCAAATAAGGCATTTTTATTATTCAGCTCATCAAAGCGTTGACGACTGCGGGCTGCCCAACGCAATGACATTTCCATTGAACGCTTGGCATAATCCCAATCGGCTGGATAAGGCGTACATTCGTCAAAAATCATGACGATGTCTGAACCTAAATCGTATTGAATTTCCATCGATTTTTCTGGGCTAAGGAACACGGAATCGCCGTTGATCGGGTTTTTGAAATGCACCCCCTCCTCTTTGATTTTCCGCATTGCGCCTAGGCTGAATACCTGGAAACCGCCGGAGTCGGTCAGAATCGGCCCGTGCCATTGCATAAAATCATGCAAATCGCCGTGCAGCTTCATGATTTCCTGCCCAGGACGCAGCCACAGGTGGAAAGTATTGCCCAGCAGGATTTGCGCGCCGGTTTCTTTCACTTCTTCCGGCGTCATGCCTTTAACGGTGCCGTAGGTGCCCACGGGCATAAAAGCCGGGGTTTCCACTACGCCGCGCTCAAAGACCAAACGGCCACGACGAGCACGCCCATCGGTTTTTTGTAATTCGTACTTCACAGAACCTCCAGCATCAGATAAACAGTCTGACGCGTGATTAAAAGGAACGCATGATAGCAACTGTCTAAGCCGCTACACAAGCCAGCCAGCTTAAGTGGTGTTTGTCGTGCTTTGCTGATTTGCGCCATTTTGTGTCATTGTTTTGGCACAAATCTGTCACACTCCCACCTCGGCGTCCCTGCCAATAAAAAATTCTAATCCGGCATTGCTGGCCACTCTATGCTTTTACCAGTCGATATATCCAATCTCATTAAAGAGATTCGATACTCCTTCCATTTTGCCAAATCATTTGCTTCCGTCCCTTCAGGCGAACCGCTGTCAACCGCATCCTGACGCCATTCAATTTCACTATCAGCTTTGGCCTTTAGCGCCGATCTCTGACTAGTTGCCTCAACTAGAACTTCCTCTGGCGTCATCTCTGGTGCATCGACCCAGGCTGGCCTGCCCTTTACCGTCCCCAATAGTTTTCTTTGTGGTGCGGCAGTGGCGTGATATATAGTCATCTCATCGTCAGTGGGGATGATTAAGTCTGAGTCTTTAATTTCACCGTAGCTACCATCATCGACCATATTTTTTGCCAAAAACCGGCTTGTCTTTTTATTAAATAAATATGACATCACAACCTCGTTATTTAGTAGCCAAAAGCAACCCAGAATAAATCCACAACCACAGTATCAGCCGCATTAACCTCAAATGTTGTGCTGGTGACGTTCCTCACGGTTTGGTTTGCCTGAGCACCAGTGGCGGCAGCACTATAATTTCGAGTGGTAATGACTGAACCGGTATAATTGGGGAATGCAGTTGGAAAGGTGACCGTGGAGAATGATGTTCCAGTAGCTAGGCCTGTTGCCTTGCCCCACTGGATAATTAACCCGCCCGGACGGTCTGGTATCCTGATGAAACTATTACCAGTGAAGTTTATTTTTCCAAAAAGAATCATTAGCCCCGGCAACGTGAGAACCTTATCTGCCGTACCGACGGGGATTTCTGCCGAGGTTGCTACGTCACGTGTGGATGAATTACCCAATCCTAAGTTAACCCTGGACTGGGGTTTGTCCGAAAGGTCATTCAGATTTTGCGTCTTTTGAAGGGCTCCAGTAATGCGCGTGTCATTGCCGGCGGCCACGGTATTAGCCGCACTCCCCACATCTAATGTTGAAGAATTTCCGAGGCCTAAGTTATTCCTAGCGGTAGCCGCGTTAGTCACATCCGACAAGTTTTTTGATTGAGCTAGCGCATAGGATACCAGCCCTGGAAGAGTAACAACCTTGTCTGCTGTGCCGATCGGATAGTCGGATACAAGCGCCACATCCCTTGTGGATGAGTTGCCAAGACCAAGATTGGTCCTTGATGCTGGCTTGCTCGCCAAGTCAGAAAGGTTGGCGCTTTTCTTCAGAGCATCAGCAGCGGCGGCAGCGGCCTCTGTTAAGCCAAGGTTAGCTACAGCAGCAGCCACAGCTGCGGGACCAGCAGTTGCTATTTCAGATAAGTTATTGGCTGTTTGTAGTGATAAATCTTTTTGAGCCAGTTGCGCAATTGTGCCTGCCGTCAACATATTGGCTGCAATGTCATTAGCAGACCACAACCTTGCTGGGGTACCCTCCTGAGCGCGAACTATCGTCATGACATCTCCCGAACGAGAGGTAACATGAACTATTTCTGTTAATGTCCCTGTAGCGGCATCAACTAAAGTAAGCTTGAAGTAACTAGACCCCGGGCTAGGTGACGGAAAGATTATCCCGGTGCCGGTATTAACAGTAAGTGTCGTTGCGGTCGCGCTGATGCCGGACGCCAATACTGTCGATGCGTTATTGGATGTTAAGAGTGTCAAGGCCATTTGGCTCTCCTGATATTAAGATAATAAAAAACCCGCATAAGCGGGTTAGGTTTAGTTCAACAATCTGGGTTTTTAACGAGGTAGTGGGTTCCAGTGATTCTCTCTCAAGTAAGCTAAAGACGAGTAGCAACCCTCGCGTCCAGATGGTTTAGCAATATGCCGAGTTTCTCTGGAAAGAATTGATTCGGTATTCCCTAGCCAATATTTGAACTCACGAGCAATATCGCAGGCATCGCCAGCGTATTTCGATTCAAGCTGTTTAAGTGCTGGGTACGTTTCTTCCGCGTGTCGACGCATTTTATCAGCAACAAGCCACAACCAAGATAATGCGCACAGTTCATCATTAGTGAACTGTACTTGCTTAACAGTGGCTGGCACCGCTTCCTGTTTGCCAAGGTATTCACCATCAAGAACCACACGATGGATATATTCTACAGCCAGCGGAATTTGATTAAGCTCAAGCTCGTCAATGCTATCAATGTTAAAACGCTGATGAACCATATTGTATGCATCGTCATAGCGGAGTCCTTTCTTGCCGACCAACATGTTTACTGCGTCACGAAGCGGAGTGCGCTCATTGACTGTAGTTTTGCTGACTTTCGGCTTTACCTCACCCTTAGACCAATATTCATATAGAACGCTGAAACACTCTTCCTGATACTGAATGAGCTTGTCTTTGATATCGGCACGAACCTTTTCAGGGTTGATACTGAACAACCAGCCGTTGAGCTTGCGCAATGGAATGCAGATCATCTTCTGAATGCCACCTTTTGTAGGAGTAGAGATATCTCTACACCCAAATTTTTCCTTCTGATTTTTGAGCTTTACAAGCTGCCCGGTCCAATCTATCCCAATGTTCTCAATGATTGGGCGCATAGCGACAAAAGGCTGACCATCATGGAAAATTGTAGCCAAAGATTGACCATGGAAAGGAACGTTGATAGTAGAGATCTGAGTTGCTATACTTGACATGTCGATAACTCCGAAAGTATTTGACAAATTAGAAGCCCGGCTAGTGTTGACGCACTGCCGGGTTTCGTTGTTTTCACTGCACACTAGCAAATCCCTCGCTTTTCAGGCTATTCATCAATCTCTGATAAATCTCTGAGTTAATGGAGCGTCCATTTCTTTCTGCCGCCATTTTCACAAGATCCATATCGCTTTTTGGCATTCGTATATTAAATACAGGCAACTTACGTGCGTCTTTCATTTTAGCTTCCTTCTTAAGACCACCGTGGTCTTATTGATAAGATAATACCACCGTAATAGTATGTCAACTCTATTTATCGGAGGATGCATGGCCAGAAACGATCCACAGTTCAACTTGCGCATGACACAAGAACTTAAGTGCGAGCTTACTGAAAGAGCAAAAAGAAACGGCAGATCACTGAACGCCGAGATAGTACAAATACTTGATGATGCAATCGAAGCGGAGAAATCAGGCTTCCCGGCAGGAGATGCTAGGGAGCTAAGGAATGTGATCAGAATGCAGAGTGAGATGCTTGATCAGCAAGGCAGTAATCTTAAAAACATGGCGTCAATGTTTGCAGAGTCACTAAAAAAGGTCTCTGAAATTATTGAAGAAAAACATAATAAAAAGCCCACCTGAGTGGGCTGCTCAGCGCAATGACGCGCCAGAAAGAAAAGGCCTACGTAAATTGGGCCATTTATTAATACACATTCTTAATTTGTGTTGTTCCATCCGTAATACCGTTTTTGCTTAGAGTCCAGCAAGACATAGCAATGTCCCTGAACTGCCCTCTTACCTCAGGAGACAATCCAGGTTGCTGGTTTACATCTTCTTCAATCTGCCTTAATGGAATTCCCCCCCTTTGTCCAACGCCAGCGGCTTTGCATAATGCTCTAATATTCAAATCAAATTCAGCTTGGTCATATTGGTTTCTTGCCATGACAAGATAATATATATGATTTAAATCATGTATTGCCGATTTAGTCTCTCTATCTCTGATGCAAACTGGGTTTTTACTACACAGTCCATCTTCTTTTTCTTCTTTTTTTTCTTTTAGCTCATCGTAATAAAAATCAAGGGCGCATGAACCTGAAGCTGCATATGAAAGATCATAGCATTTATCAGATAATCTCTTTAAGAAGTCATCAGTCTCCCAACCATTGGCAATCATTTCTCCTCGGACTGTATTAATATTTACAGGAATACTCGCCCCCATTGGGTTGTAAATTGAAGGAGCCATTTTGATAAGAAAATCACGCTTCTGTGATAGAGGTGGTTCGGCGCAGCCTGAAAGAAAAATTGACACAATTAACAAAAAACATAACTTATTCATCATCATCCCTAAAACCCTATGAAAGAGGATAAATTCTATACCATTCAACCAACAATGGTCACAGAAACAGGCTGATAAAATGGCATATGTAAAAGTCCACTATCGAAAGCCTGCTTGAATAGTGATGCAAACTCATATTCGTTACTTTTAATCAGGACGCTTGTGTTCTGATTAAAAGAGCGAGTATTTATGGGGAATGAATTATATACCCCCGAGTTTGTAAGCTTTCTATACCCTTTAACAATCGAAATGTTAGCGCCTGATGTGGAAAACAGCACCGAAATACTCCACCGCTGATCATTAACAACATCTACTCCATCGACCCCGGTCAAAAACCTCATAACCCGGCGCTTTAGCCACGGTATGGTAAAGTTGAAACCATCACCTTTATAGTAATTCCATGTCATTACTCTTTTGAACACATCGTCTGAAGCAACTACTTGCTCAGATTCATCCTTAACCATCCGTCCATTAAAAGGCAATTGGTTAAACAAAAGCGAATTGTAATCACCAAACGTGCGGCGCTTGTCACTAACCAGTATAGGTGGCCTAACCCCATACACCCCCAAAGCAATCCACCTGAGCTGATCGCCTGCGTTATAGCCGCCAACAAAAACAGGGAGATTCGCATCTTTCATCCATGAATATATGTCTTTTGACAGCGTGTTATATGCGTCAACAAAAGCCTGAAGATTTTCATCATCATTATACTGTTGATATAAATATGCACGAATAATATCATCAAGCATCTCACCCCCCAGTAACGGTCACGCCATCATCTGAAATAAACCAATAGCTGTATCTGTCACCGCTAATTATATTTGTATTTTCATCCACGCTAGTAATAACGCCATTTACAGTAACAATCACATTGAGATTGCTAATCAAGCTCATATTTAGAGTTTCATTTATGGACTGCAAAAAAACATCTTTTATACTATTAATATTTAACGGATTACCAGCATAAATACCGTTAATATAAGAAATGACTGGAGCAGCCACTAGGGAAGATACCGTGGCGTCAGTTAGATAATTGACACTTTCAGTTGCCCACTCTAATTTTACAGTTACGCGCTGCTGTAAAGGTTGAACAAAAGGTATAACGTAGCTATCAGGCCAGTCATTTATTGTTACAGTGTTATTTCTTAAATTTGGAGTTACCACCCCGCCGCCAGTCCATGCCCCGGAACCCGTCGTGCTAACACCAATAGAGAACGAGTGGGAATTTATAACAGTAATGGTGAAAGGCGTGCCATTGATCCCTGAAATCCCCGTAACTCCATTAATAATAGCGACCTGCCCACTACTAAATCCATGAGTTATATCGGTGGTAATAACTCCAGGAGAAGCATTGGTTATTCCTGTAACATTTAGTGAAGTGCCTTTTAATCGGCTAATATCGCCTGCTGACTTGTAAATAGCCCCTGCCATTGAAAAAATGTCACCCCCGCCGCACATGATTATCCAATCGCTACCATCGGCCACGACAGAGACAAGCCTAGCCTGAACATTATCTAAATCAGTTAATTTTTGACGAATAAAGCCAGGATACCCCTGGACTGTGCTCATTCCTGATTCCCATACTCGCCCCCTGAACTCTGCAACGGTTTCGGTTGGTCCACCGGGTATCCCTGCGGTTTGATTTGTACAAGTAATAACGATATCTGATGGCAGGCTTGTGGCTATATTGTTTACGGTATTCTCTGGTACTGCCCATGTCCCTGTGATTGTTGCCGCACAAGTAACTGGTGATGTTGTTCCTGACGCAGGAATTATGGTTGTATCAGATAATGAATATTGATGCGTGCCATCTGAAACCAAAAAACCCTGAGGGAGGGCAAATCCTGCCGGGCCACTAAAAATAATCTGAACAGTTGTCAGCCCCTCTGTTTTTTGCCCAGTTATCCCATATTGTTCAGCGAGAGTATTAAGCATAAAAATATTAGCCGTTAGTGGTCCAACTGAGTTAATTAAATCAACTCTGGCTTGATCACAAACGAGAAGTGCGCCAACGCTGGTACTAACAATATCCTCTACCAAAGATCCGGGCAAATCAGTTGTAATTCCAGGTGATTGCGCAGTGGCGAGGGAGACTATTTTATCTCTTAATTCATTTGCGGTTAGTGGGATAGGGCCTGATGCATTGTAACTAACTGGCAAATCACTCATACATTCACCTGTGCAATGATTTTTGAACCGGCGTTCGTTATAGCCGATATGTTATAAATTGGCGGGTCATCACTGACCATGGCAATCTGCAAAGAAGAGAAATATTGGCTAAATTGTTGCTGTATTCTATTGACGTAATAAGTCGGCAATATCTGCTGAATGACCGAGCCATTAGCCGGGATGCCGTTATTCGCGTAAAAGGGTGATTCTTGCGGGGCCAGCTTCAGGTTTTGAATAAGCGTCGTCAGATAAACAGAATCATTAAAACCATTATCATCAGTTTCAACAAGCACCCATTGGCCCTCTGAATTTCTGCCGTAAGTTCTCATTCAGTAATATTCCCGTTAAAAGGCGTTGTAGTTGAACCGGTATTTGACCCGCCATTACCGTTGGTATGAACGTGGCTATTACACCATGCAACCAATCCGGCCCAGCCCTCATGCATAATTGCAGGACTTGTACTTGCGGTAGCATCTTCTAACTTTCCAGCTTCTCCAGAAAGGCTCCACATGCCGTTTGTCAAAGTTAGCACCGTACTGCCAACTGTGACTTTAAACTGTGTAGGCGTGGCAATAGTGATACTTTCCGGCGTAAGCAAAAATGTTGTATTGCTTCCGCCATCCCGAATAGTCACCCCCTCTGGTCCGTATAGCGTCAGGACCTGCCCATCAACCGAATCCCACTCGGTATTGCTGATGGGTAAAAAAACCAAGGCACTTAAGTTCGCAGGAGGCGTAAGGTCTGCCGTCCCTCCCCCTTGCCCACTCACTCCGCCAAGATAGGTGTCAGCAGGGATCACGATCCCTTTATCCCCTGATTGCATTGGGTAGCGAATATATTGAGGCCCAAAGATAGGAATAGTGACTTGAGGTAGCGTGTACGGGATATTAGTGAGATTGAATGAAACAGTTACCATTTTCCCTGACTGAGAAATAACAGTTACTGGCAATACCTTACCAGCCGACTCCATTGCTTCGCTTATTTTGTTTTCAGCAAACTGAGTAATATTTCTATTAAAATTCAACTTATTGCTAACATTCATTTTTTCGCCAACTCCGTAGAAGGATATGCCTCAATGATGGTCACCCAACTATTTGCATCGGGTTGCCGGCTGTTACCTACAAGGCGAACGGATTGCACGATAAACTCACCAGTAAAAGCAGAGTCATTTCTGAATTGAGAAAATGAAGATGCTTGAATCATTGCCCGTGATTTTTTCGGCATTAAAATATGGTCACCAACCTGAATATCGGCTCGCATTACACATGGCACTGTTATTGTGCCAAATCTAATCCAGGTGGGCTGACCTATAAGATCAGTGAATTCTATTTGAGTTGGATGACCATTCCGGTAGGTGGCACTTTTTAATGATGTTTTATCTGAATGATTAATATAATCGTTATCCCATACCCTTATCTCTTTTCCATTAACGATGGTAATTTCAACACCAGAATAAGATGAATCTTTAATTATTGTCTTTGAGAAGTTTTTCAGATCGCTAGCTAACTGGCTAAGAGCCCCACAGAACATGGGCCTTGAATATGGAAGCACCAAGCGGTTACTAACGTTTATATTGTGAGTGTATGAACCACCAAGAGTCTGAAAGCATTGAGTTAAAGCTACCGATAACTGCTGTCCCACCCCCCATGGCATCGTTAAATTAAGCGGAGCCATAGGTAACTGACTGGTGGTCGATGTGGGTCCAGCAACAACGATTAAATCAAGCCGTAACTCGGTTCCCTGCCAGTTTCCAAATGCTTGCCAGATGGTCCCCTCAAGAACCAAGCCTTTTTGAGATGGCTTCGATAACGGCAATCCCTTTGACATTCCAACAAACATTTTTACAGTCATGCCAAACATGTTTTGCTGGGCTTGCTGCATTTCCTGTGGGCTAACTCCCCAAACAGTGATGCAGCTTTGCCCTTGTGGGGTTGACTCTCCAAATCGTTGAATGTCAAATTCAACCATCAGCCCGCCAGGATTGAAAACTCCATTCTTAAGGCTTGAATACTGACGAAATAAAGCTCCCTTCTGGTCATATATTTGAATATCGTAAAAGCGCATCAGCTTGTTACCTCAATTCGACCATTAGGCTGACGCCATATCATGGATGTTGAAGAAAAAACTCCCGATATAAGGTTAATCCCCATACCGGTTGTTGATTCGATCATTGCGGTGGTAAGGATCTGGTTACCTGAGTTATCCGTAATGTTCAGATACCATCTCTGAGCCGATATATTCCATTTTATTTGGCAGTTATAAATCGTCCCATCCAGCGACGGAGTAAACGACATGCTCTCCCGCTCATTGCCAGAAAAATCATAATATTCTGTACTCATAAGCCGAAAGCTCCACTCAGTTTTCCAACAAGCCCTACAACCTCACTTGCTATGCCTGAGACGCTTCCACCAAGAGAGGTATTTCCTAATGCCGCAGCCGTACTTGTCCACGCGCTACTGGTTGTCTTTGCTCCACCGTCTATCTTGCCGATAAAGCTATTAACGGCTTGCTCGGCTCCAGTCTCAGTAACAAGTGGCTGCTCGAAATCCCATACCCACGATTTTTGCGTGATCGCTTCGTTATAGCTGGTAACGTCTTTCACTGTTTTCAGTATGCAACCGCTGTATATCAATGCAGGTGTTGCAACAATGAATGTGCCACCAAGGTTGGCATGAGCTTGCAGAACTGACTGAAGTGCACTTAGGGTCACTAATTTTGTCATTGCGCCAGTGTTCTCATTAACCGGCGCATCCATCATTAGAGATACTCGGAGTGGTTGTGCTAATAGCGCGTTTGCAGCCACTGTTTGGTTAGCGAATGGGTATCGGGCAATATCGTAATCAACCATAGTTGCCCCCTGAATGGGCTTCCAATGGCAGAAATACTTATCCAAGTCTGTCAGGTTTATAGCCCCGCCGATGAGTCCCGTAACAAAACTTGCGCTTTGTGTAAGAGCCACTATCGGCAGCATCCCTCCTGGGATGCTTTGAGCTACACCCTCACACAGAATTACAGGGGATATTTCAAAACCAAGCTTGTAAAGCTCCCGCGTGAAAGCCATTATCCATACCCTCCAAGCTGAGCGCTATTTACAATGGCATTGCCACCGGTATTGTTATAAATCTGGATGACGGCCCCCTCAGTAACCCTGCTTCCGGCCCCCTCTTTCGTTGCCATAGCTGAAATTAGTTTTGCCAGAACGGCTGGATCATTAAGGTTTAGCTTTTCGTTTTCACTGAACTTTGTCGATTTAACAACATGGCGAATATAAGCGGCTGTATCGTTTTCATTGGATGGGGCCCATTTGCTAACGATATCCTTAACGTTATTTATCCCTTTAGAGCCATATATCTGAAGCTGCTTCGTGGCTGCCAGAACCCCCTCATCAAGGGTTGGAAATACAGCAAACTTTCCACTTTGAGTGTTATGAGTCCCGTAACCTTCAGCCCAGCGCAAATTACCGGGGTTGTTAAAGCGATCGGCTATTGTTCGGCCCTTGGCGGTGACATCGGCAGGAGTTGGGTCAACTGGAGTAATGCTTCCGCCGGAATACCAATCTTTTATTTTTTTAGACCCAATGCTGAATAAATCTTTAATTGCCGGTCCAACAGTTTGCGGATCAAAACCAGTTTTCTCTTTAACCCACTTAGCCGATGAGTTAGCGCTATCAGCTACTGAATCATTCCATCCGTTCAGTGTTGTCCCATTTAAAAAACGAATCACATTATCGACAGTCAGACCCATATCTCGGATTGACTTCATGAAGCTATCGATATCAGTTCGAAATGATGGTGATGCTAGGTATTCTCCAAACTTCTGGATTCCTTGTGAGAGTCCATCAATCCATTTCCCCAGTTCTGGTGATTTAAGAAATGAATCAATCATCCCGGAAACAGAATCAGACAACCTGGTTAACTGTGGAGCCAAAGGGGCAAGACCACGAATAAATGAGTTTTCTATGCTGTAACCACTACGTTGCAACTGGACATTAAAATCAGTCCACTGCTTTTGAATCTGATCGCTTAGTTGTAGTTGTTTGCTGTCCTGAGCGGCCCTTTTTTCCATCGAATCAATTTCTGCATCGCTCATATTTTTAAAGCGGTTCAGATCATCGAGGGTGAAAAAGTTTGTCAGTCCGTGGGCCTCGGCCCCTTGAAGATTGCTGCCATTTTTAACAAAGATATCGCGCGCATTGCGGATCATCTGTGGAAGCAGTTTTGCAGGGTCCTGATCTGGATTGTTGATACCCATCGCCTGGAACTGCCAGCGCTTGCTCAGGTCAAGCTGTGAGTCTCGAATAGCACCAAGGGTACCTGTTGGGTTACTTAGTGCTCTCTGATAGTTGATAGCGGTAGAGTCAAGGCCACCAGACGTGGTTCCTAACCCAAGTGTTGTAAATCTCTGTGATGCGGCACCGGAGGCCAGTCGATTAATCCCGAATAGCCCGCCAGCGCCGATCAGCCCAGAAAACAAACCAAGGATGCTAGTCCATGAAATTAAACTTGTGGTTGCATCCTTGATATGACCGGCCAGCGATTTCGCATCTTTCGTAGCACCACTCAGGAATTTCTTTGCAGCACTCGCATTCTTGTTAAATCCAGATTGGTTTTTATTGGCTTTATCAAGGCTATCGTTTAACCGGTCAAGTCCGCTATTTATCGACAGAATAGCAGCAGCGCCATCGGAGAATGATTTTGCTACACCCTGCAACTCTGATCGCACCTTCGCAGTTTCTTTCTCTGTATCACCAATGCCATGAGCGACACCTCTCCATGCTTCTGGGAGGTCACCAAGGGCAGCTTGATACTCGTTGAACTTCTCCATAAATGACTGGAACTTATCGTCATTTACATCAATATCAATGATTGACTTAGCTGCCATTGAAAAAGCCCCTTTCTTTGAGTGCCGCGATTAAGAAGCGCTGGCGATATTGAGCAGGACTGAAGAATTCTTCCCCAGTGATTTCCCGGATAACACGCCAGAACCCCTCATTCGCAGCCCAATCTAAGAGGGTATAAATGAAGTTTCCTGCTCGGCACTCTGGGGTTGGGTATCGGTAGCCTGATTCGACTTCAGCAAGGAAGCGCGGAATTCCATAGCGTTGGATGATGTTAGTTGCCCACCGTACATACTGATCACCGCCCCCACTGTTGGGGCTATCAGTTCCTTCTTCTGAATGGCAGATGACACCATAAAAAAAACTATTTCACCTTCAGTGTCTCGATATTCATCTGCGGTGATAACGTTATTCTTCATCGCGGCATCAAAAGGTGATGACTTCCACTCGCCGTTGTCGTTATAAATGACAGTGGTTAAGCGTTGAATATCGTCAACAATTGTAGGTCCAGAAGATCCACTCAACTCTTGCTCCTGCTTGAGTTTTTTCCGTAGCATCATGGCGGCAATGCGAGCGGAACCGAGCCCACCAACTTGAGAAATAAAGTTTGAAAACATGTTCCCCAACAGCAAACAGTTCTCTTCGATAACCTCATAAGGGAACGGGGTAACATGAATATAAACAGGATTACCCCCATCTCGGATGATGGTGCTAACCAGGTTAAGATTTTTGTCAATTTTCACGGATTACACCCACATATTATCGTTGGTAATGATGTAGCCAGAAATTGTAGCCACATAGCCAGGATCCATGCCGTTCATAGTTATTTCATTGAAGTTAACTAAATAACTATTAAGAACGGTGTAATTCCCAAAGGTATTAGCATCCGGGGTAACTACAATTTCCCCGAGTGACGTATCGGTCGCAAAGCGATTTTGATATGCAGCAGCAAGCGACTGAGTTTTAAGTAAGTGAACTGTTAACGTAACCTGCTGGTATGGTGCCTGGCTGCCTACCGTGCCAGTCATCGTGGGTAAGATGTCGGTTGCTGGCCCATCAGGACGCAAACTAACCCCCTCTTTGCCAAGAAATGATGCTGTAACATTCAGAGACGGATCGCCAGTTACGGAAACCGCGCCACGAACACGGTTAAGAAATCCCTGTGATACTAACGGGTTTGCCATTTTTTTATGCCCCTACAAAATTGGTTACGTTCAGGTTAAACGTGATTGACTCGAATCCACGACGAGGTGTCATAACAGCGCTTAGCCCGTTATATTTACCGCCCTGATAATCGGAAGGATTCAGGCTTGTGTAATTACTGAATGGCACGGCATTAATCACAGCATTGCCCGCATAGCTGCCTTTTTCATATTCAGCATTAAAGTCAGTTTGAATAAGCTTGGTTCCAATGACTCGCCCCAGGATTAACCCATAACTAATGCCATTGCGTAGTGTTTTCAACGCGCGATTTTGGAGACGGTCGATACCAACTTGCTCATAGTAAAGAGGGTTGGTTGAGGTGTTAGAGCCGTTAATGACTTCGTTAGCAAGATCCAGTTCAAGGTTTATCGCCGTCCATGCAACTGAATACCAATAGTTGAATGGATTACTGTCCAGCATATGGCCAGCAACCAGCATCTTATTGCTAAGCCCACCTTCTGCCGCAGTGCCGATGTAGTTAATGCTGTTATCTTGAAGGGTTTTCAGCAGTGTGCCATTACCACTCACTGGATATTCTGTTACCCCATACATGAACCGATATGCCATCGGCGGGACCATGTTTGATGAACCGGGGTCATTCGATAGTGAAGATTGGAATGGGCCAGCCATAGAAAACTCCGTTGCCGGAATATTTGGGGCCTCAACACCTGCAAATACTGTCTTATTCTTCGTAGTAACCCACTCGGAATAAGTGCCAATAGTGGTAGTAACAAAGAAATAAACCAACGAACTTGGCGATGTATATTGCCCAGTTAGGGTTTTAAATGTTGTCTGCTCATCCCACTCGCGCGGAACCAGATAAGAGAAGAATTTCTGGTATGTATTCCCCAGTGAAATATCTTCATCAATAAATGTCGATAGAGCCGCAACACCATTCACCATGGATACATCACCAAGCTCGAGCACAAATACTGCTCGGTTAGTTCCCTGCGCCCAATATGAAGTATTCATCTGGGTAATTTCATTCGCTACTACAGTTTTTACCGATCCCATAACCGTGGATACGCCAGGGCTAACTGATAATGGATAGGTGAACGCAGTTGATGTGGTTACCGTGGCAGTAAATGCACCGTTATATCCAGTAGGGGTAACGCCTGAAACTAATACAGGAACCTGATCGCCAATTGTCCATCCATGAGCGGCCGAAAGCGTTACTGTCACTACGTTTGTAGCCCATTCAATGGTAGCAATCGCTTTTGCTGGTTTTAGGATGGTTGTCAAATCTGATTTAGATGTCAGTAACTGGTACTCGCCTGGATTCAGCGTGGTCCCGCCCATGGAAATCATCGCCCCGGACTTAAGCAGTTGCGACGGCTTCGGTGGATTGGTCACCGATACGTTAATATTAACAATTGCCATTTAATTATTTCTCCGGATAAATGGACGGGATTACAGAAATAACCAACTTACGGGCGACATTCCTCATCCGTTGCTGGTAATAGTTGATCTTGAATTTGATGGTTTTACGCATGGCAGTAACGTTAAGTTCGTTCTGCGTCACGCGCTCATCTTGAACGACAGGAATGTTCATAATTCCCATTTCAGCGTCATCACTTATCGTGTATTGCTGCATGTAGCAAAGAAAGTCCTCTATTGCGGCATTACGCAATCCGGTTACTGAAATGGTCACATCTTCCGAAACAAGCTGGTATTGGTTGTACTTCTCATCCAGATAGAACGCCCCGGCAATAGGAGCGGCGTTACTACACCTGACTGTCGCAAATGGTGGCGAAAGATTCTGGATTGATAACATGGCTGGATACATTGGCATGTACTGATTCAACCCCAACCAGATCGGCAGGGAGCTAGAGACAACCACATCAGTTAAATCTATATCTTCAGCAGAGTTGATAATCTGCGATCGCATATGCGGATATACAGCTTCGCCAGTGTAGTGATATAGATTAGCTGGTTCATTCAGGCCGGTTCGCCGAGAGAACGAGAACTGTATTCCGTAAAACTCACCGATGTAGAGCACATCAGAACCGATGTCATTAAATTGGTCGATATCCGACTGAGCGGTGAATGTCACTACGTTTCGGTCGTAAAGTTGCTCATCATCTTGGATGGTTTCAGTTGTTAAGTGCAGGTAACCTTTCACATCCACCGTATCTGGCTCAGGATCTGGTTCGTCAGTGAGAATTGACGCTTTTACCCAGAACACAAAGCCATCCAGAGGGAGAACCTTCCTGATATATTTTGTAAATGTGACGACCTCGGAAAGGCTTATGTCATCGAGGCCCTGAGTCAAGGCCGCATTAAGTTCTGTTTGTGCAGTTTTCTGTAGCTCAGCTAGGGAAGGCATTCAGCACCCCGCTTACCCAGGCGCGCATAGACGCCTGATATGTTCCGGTATCGATAAAGGATGGTCTTGGGCTACCCTTCTTATTTTTGAATCTCTTCGATATCCCTTCCATTGCCCTGCGAGTTGGAATTCCCGCTAACCCATTCATCTCTTCATTATCCAAAAACGCGACAAATAGGTTGTGCGTTCGTGACATTGATTCAGCTAACGGATCTCTTGTAGGTGGCGCACCTACAATCATATTCTCAAGACTGGCAGCAATATCATTAGCCATCATGTCAGCGATATCTTTACCGTACCGGTCAAAGAACGTCTGCATGATTTTGTACTTACCCTCTAGCAGCTCTGCTACGTCGCCAGTGGTTGTGTTCTCATCACCATAAGGGATGTCCATAACACCGAGATGGAGAGTGATCATGATAGCCCCCACAAACTCCCGAATTGCTGAGCAATCATCAGGTACCTGCGCCCCCAAGGGTCAAGTAGCATCTGAAGGTCAGCTAATGACAAGTCCTTGAAGAAATCAGGCACCAGGCGCTGAGAACTTGTTGAGTTATCGCTGGCTCCGGTGATCACCCCAGCCTTGAAGTTATTCAGCCCAAGCGTTTTACGAAGCTCAGAAAATACTGATTCCGTCCCGTAGTTAACCAGGAATGAAGCAGCAAGGTTATATACCGCCACCGTATAGAGATTCGGCATCACAGAGGCAATATCCTGATTCACCCACTCAACAGCGCCACCGTAAGCAAGAGCAATTGAAGGCGAGTCGTCGGGAACCTGAGTAGCGGTAATCTCCATGTCAGTGCGAATAAACTCGATAAATCCCGACAGACTGATGGTCATTTACTTTTTACTCCCGCGCTTCTGGGTGACAATTGTTTCATTCACGCTAGGCGTGTCGTTATTGTCATCACGGCCCTTTGTCTGCTCGACAGTGAACTCCATGTCACCGCCATAACCGGTACCGCTATTCAGCAATGCATCGTCTTGAGCTGCGACTGACGCTTGACGGCGGTTATGAGAGGTTTCAGTCAACTTATGGTCGTTATCTCTCATCGCTTTTTCGATGATCTTCTCTTGCACCGGCTTATCAATGCTGTAGCAAAGGCCAACAAAGTTTTTACTTTGGTCAATAGTTGAAGCATCTATCAGCCCGTAAACTTGGTGATGCTGGATAACTGCATCGATTTCTTCAGCGCCACCATCAAGAACAATGGCTTGAGAGCCATAAGCAATAGGAATGTTGCGCAAGCGACCCGTCTCTAAGGTACGGAAAGAGAACATGTGGCGCTGCTTAGTAGTGTTTGCGATATAAAGCTTCATCGTTTCCCCCAAAATAAAAAACCCCTGAAGGATTTAACCAGCAGGGGTTCTTATGACAACGCGCAGACTTAAGCGCTGTAGGCCATAGATAAGATAGTGATAGCTTCCGGACGAACGGCCCAGCCAGATGTTGAACGCATTTCTGCTAACACGTCTACTGCGCCACCGGCGATCGGAGTAGGAATTTCGCGAGGTGCAGCCATGTCACAGAACATCAGGGCATTTGCAGCCAGAGAAGGTGAAAGTTTGGCAAATTCGTTGGTGTTAATGGTTGAGTTAACCATCGGAACTTCAACTTCAGGGATAGTAATTAACACAACGTCTGTACCGCCAGCGCCAGCGCCGATCAATGTATCGTCGTAAACCCAATCAACCTGAACTCCGGCACCTCTCAGAACTTCCTTCACCATCCCGCCAACTGCATCAGTACCACCACCAGGGCGCTGATATGATGTCAATTGAACAATCTGCTGAATCTCCATGGCACCCAGCACACGCTGAGGACCAAGAATTACAACGCGCTGCTGGCGACCCAATTGCATGGTTCGTGTAAGCGCTGCCTGAACTTGCCCCAGAAGATAAACCGCCATTTCCCCATGGTCGTAAGTCAGGACCGTGGTGTTTCCGCTTGAGTCAGCTGGCAGAGTGTCAGTGGTCGCGCCTGCGGTATTCAGCAAGCCCTCACCGCCTGCTGGGTTCATACCAAACAGTAAGCTGGTACGAAGTTGCTGGAAGATACCCTGTCGCATACCAAGGCGCTGTGCTTCAGGCAGTGCCACATTCCAGTTTCCTGCTGCTGCCATGTCATGGTGGTCATAGATACCACGGCAACGGAAAAGATATGTTGGAGTGGAAATCATGCGGGCTTCCATTGCAACACTCGGCAACTGGTTAGCGTTCCCGGATTGACTGGAAGTAACCTGGGTGCGGATATCAAGACGACGCATGTAAACATACTGATCGCCAACACCCAGGCGAACCTGTGGGTTACCGCTGGCGATGGTTTCAAATGCACCTGACGCCTGCTGGTAGCCAATGATCATTTCCGGCGCGATGTACGACGGATTGACGATCGTGTAACTCGGAGTAATTGCAGCCATTTAATTCAACTCCCGATTAAATTAGGACCAGCGCGCAGCTGTCGTGATCATTCCATGTCAGGAAACCCGTAACACTGTCATAAGAGACGGTTTTTGAGTTGCCAGACTGTATTGAGATAACTTTGGCCGGCAGCGTAATGTTCGCCAGAGTTACCGCGCCAATAGTTCCCTGTGTAGTTGCTGCGCCACCAGGTGTTGACGCTGGCACATAAGTGAACGTGGTAGCTGTCGGTGCTGAGGTAACAACTACAGTGCCGTTATAAGCCGCAGGAACAGCACCACTAATGGTGATGTACTTACCAGCAGTTAATCCATGCGCCGCGCCAGTAGTAGCCGTAGCCACACCACCGGTGAATGAAATGGCGGTGGTGGCAATATCAGCACCTGCATAACCCGCATCGGCAGCTGTGGTGATTTGGTTGTTAACGAAGTCCCACGCCAATGCTGTTTTTACAGATGCATTGTTGGCACCGAGCGCGATCACCGCAGAAGATGCTTTCAATGGGATACGCATGTTCGCGCCAAAGCGATAGAAGGAAACACTCATGCCTGACGCAAATAGTGGAACAGGTGATTGTGGAGTGGTCAGCCCATTATGCGCCTGATTGAAAACTGTAAACCCTTCAATATCAGCCACGCCTAGCGCACGACGAATGGTCGAACCGCGAGGGCTGGAAGATACGCCAGGGATCAGCTCAGCAACCGGCACGCCGCCCCACAGAGGTTTAGTCTCAGTTGCAGAAACGGTGCCGGAAGCAAGATTGAAACGATTAGCCGGGTCATCCAAAGCAACGCCTTGAATGAAGCCGTCAGACTGAACACCGAAAGAACCCAATGCGTTAGTCGTCGCCATTGGGTTTAGAGATAAATTAGCCATGCTTTAATGCTCCCGTTAAGCCTGGTTGTTGAACATGGTGACCTGACGCTTACCCATTTGGAATGGTCCCCAAGTGGCTGCCGGATCGCCTTCGAAGGTACTAATCTGACGACCAGTAACATCGGAGCGTTTAATTTCACGCAACATGCCAGGCCCAACACTCAAACTGGCTGAGGATTGTGCATCGGCGTAAATTTGTTTCTCTGCGATATTCAACAATGCAGAGTCAGCGATTGAAGAGAGATCAACTGCTTTGTAATCGCTTGAATGTTCCTGTAACTGGATCATCAGGCGACGACGATATGACAGTGGTTTCTCACCAGAGAGCGGCATAGGTGCGCGCTTACCCAGCACAGAGAACACGCTATCAGCCTTAACTTGCGCATCAGCTAATTCATTTCGTTCTGAGTCAGATAGCTCGGTAGGAAGGCGAGATTTTAGAAGTGCCATTTCACTGCGCAAATCTGAGTCTGCTTTCTCACGCTCTTTGCGCTCTTTCTCCAGGTGGTCATCTTCACCTTTTGCTTCGTTCTCAAGTTTTTTCAACTCGGTCTCGTCAGCTTTTTCTTTTGCGGATTTTTCTTCTGCATCTGCTTTAGCCTTGGCCTCTTCAGCCTCTTTTGCTTCAGCATCAGCCTTTTCTTTCTTTGCATTCTCTTCAGCATCGGCTTTTTCTTTAGCCTCTGAGTCGGCTTTCGCCATGCGAGAATCCATGCACTTATTGAATAGTTCTACGAATTTGTCTTCGTCCATTATTTCAGCCTCGTTTGGAATGGAATCAGATTTAACACCAGTAGGGTCAAGGAGCTTGTCCCATACGCCCTGTTCACAAATTGCAACATGGTCGAGCAATACCGGGGAGTCTTCCACCAATAGAGACTGACCGTCGACTTTGATAACTGCATTCTGCGGTTCACTAAACGTGACGGTTGGTGAGGTGCTTAATTGCTTTGTTGCCATTATTTCGGCAGCCTCTGCATCATAAACACGGGCTATCGCCCACACCTCCCCATTATCAGCAACCCAACTATTCGTTAAGGTTCCAATAACCCGCTTTGCAAATTCATCGCTATCGAGCTTATTTTTCTCAGGGTGCAACCAAATCAACGGGACACCGGCTACACGCTGAAGAAAATCGGGGGTTAAATAGTTTTCCGGGTCTCGGAACGCCATTTGGTTGTCAGCACTACGCCACGTGACCCCAGTCCCGGTTACACGAATGGCGTACATCCACATGTTGATGAAGAATTGCGGACTGCTTAGGGTGCCATCAGCTATTAGCGCAGCCACTTGCGTTTCATTGAGTGGCTGTTGAGCCATCATTTCGGCAAATGGTTTATGCAATGGCTTTGGCATATCGTCGATATCGAACCAGCCAGCGGCTAGTGACTCATCGTCAATTTGTGGTTCGAACTGTTCTTCAATGTCAGCTCGATAGGTTAGGTAATCGTTATTGCTGCTGTAGGGGGTCATTGGCCCTGTATACTGATAGCCAACTTCTTCCATCACTTCTCGTCTGGCAGCGTCGGATGCTATTTCACCTTCTTCAAGCTTCCCTCCCGGTGGACACCATGTCCCATCATCTGAGCGCTGAATAAGTAAAACTCGCTTACCTTGGCGAAATAGGATTCCACTAGCGAAAATAGCCACGGGTCATTGAACCTCTCGCGTCATGGGTGGTTAGTTATTTTCCGCCCATCGACTCCATAAACTTTTTACCCTTCTGGGTAAGCATGTCTTCAGGGATGCTGCGGAGGTTGTAGATGTACTCGCCATAACATGAGCAGAAAGGCTTTTCTCCGAACTGGTCAACTTCATCCAGATATCCCGCTTTACCGGGCTTTACATAGCCATTCTTTTGCGCCCAATTACCGCGAATAAGATAGAACTCTTTATCTCGCTCTTTGTGGTCAACCCGATAGTTATAGCCAGGGCGACGCCAATGGCTGTGCCACTCAACAGCGATAGCGTTGTTGTTGGTTGCAATAACATTGTCGATGTTGGCAATCAGCTTGTGATTCTGATCAATCATCACGCGCCGGGCTTCATAGTCCATTTGCTCGGCTGTTTTTTGGATGTGCTGTGCAGTTTTCAGCATGCCACCCTGATTACCGACCAGAGCGATACTTGCAGATGGAGGGATACTGCTGGCCCACCCGCTAAACCGAGATAACGTAGTGTCGATAGCTTTGCTTCTGTTCAGTTTGATGAGGTCAACACTGGCGAGAATTCGGCGATCTAACTGCGCCCTAAGCTGTGGTTCAAGATGGTGAATGGTAAAGCGCGCTATTCCTGGATGACGATTAATAGCACCACCGTTGGTTACTTGGCGCTCGAATGAATGCCTTAATCTTTCGGCTACCATACCGGCATAATCATCAGCAGTAGCACCCTCAGCGGCCCCTCTAATAAGAGACTGCCAGCGCTCCAGCTCACTGCTTGATGAGTAGCCATTCTTCAGGAAATACTTAACCGCCTCTCGCACAATTCGCGTGAAATTGTTCATACTAAATTCCAATCAACTTGAGGGTTATTTGGGTCTTCCCCCTCTTTAATCGGTGGATTATCCTTCAGGCTGTCAAAATCAAGGTCAAGTCGGTTAGGGAAGAGGCGTTCATTTGCGTTAGCGTTTGATTGCATCCACTCAATAAATGTTGCTCTGTTTTCATTGTCTTTATTTAGTTGAGGAAGCAGCAATTCCCCCATACTAATAATTGCTTTAAACCTGATTTCATCAACTTTAACTTTCTCGCTTTCTGGCTCCTTCAGCGATGAGGGCCATGTGTACTCAAAGTTATTAATCCACTTGGTGAAATACAGACTGTAGGTGTTCTTTATTTCTGGCATGTCTGCACGCAGGGATTGGAAGAATTCGATACTCCAAGCTCGGTACTGACAAATGCGGATGAAATAGTTGTACAACTCATCAAGCCATTCACGCAGATCATCAATGTAAACTGCTACCGCTTTAGCGTCCTCTGTGCCCTCGCCAAATCCCTGAGTAAATGTCTCACTATTCAAGATGATCGCTGGCATGTCGGCGGCAGCGGCGATATTAGCCAGAATATGATTTCTCACTGTATCGAGTGGCTTGTCGAGGTTGTTAAGGTCAATAGATTCGATTGCATCTTCGTGACCGACCTGTAATACCTCCCCGGTCCGTCCGCGTTTCAGCATCATTCGCTTAACACCACTAAGCTTCTGCATCATGTTGTTTACAACAGAGCTAGGCCCTTTAATCTTCGTAACAAGCAATCCGCCTTTTACTGCAACCATGTCATCGGTGCGCATGGTCTGAATAAACGACTTTAGCGGGAACAAGGCGCGCTGATAGACGCTTCGACCTGTGAAACCGAACGCTGCTGGGTTATACGCGAGGTAAATTGGCGCTTCATTCTGGATCACCACACAACGGGACTTGTGATATGCCTTCCCCGCAACTCGAATGCCATCAACTTTTTGGAAGTCTTGAGCGTTAGGGTCTTGGTTGAGAACAATACTGCCAGCAGTGTTTAGCGGGTCAAGAATGTTAAAACTGATGTTGTGCTTGTACAGCGTGCGGAAATCAAGGGCTATTGACGGCTCTTGGTTATCTACCAACATCGCTATCGCAGATGTACCGTAAATTCTGGCAATCCGTGCAGCATTTGAAATGTGTCGGTCAGCACCAAGTGACCGCCACTCGCGCTCGAAGGCTTCTCGTAGGCGTTGTTCAAGCGCAAATGTTTGGGAAACATGTACCGTTCTTGGTTCGTTCATCGCCATTTTAATTGGGCGATCTACCATTTTCCCACCCAGCGGATGGTAGAGGTAAATAGTCTTACAGATTTGATATCCGGCGCTCATTCCTGGCTGGATATCATCACCCTCCAGAAGTAGTGACAGTTCTGGTGAGCTGCTGCCGATTTCAATTTCGTCGTCAATCATTTTGTTATCTCATCAGAGTGCGTCGCCGCTACCGAATGCCAGTATCAGCCCATACATGTAGTCATCGAGCAGGTCATCAGCGCGCTTATGTGCGTTTTTATCTGCGAGATGGAATCGGGATACTTGCTTAAATAGATGGTTAGCTGTCTCGCCTTTAAAGACAGCAGTTTTCTCGAAGGCATGACGCGATATCTTGGCTAACCCCCGGTAGTGATAACCGGATGCCATAATTGCGCGCTCATCTTTCCCTTTGCTTGTTAGTGCTGACTCTATCTTTTTGACAGGCCAACCCATGCTGTCGCCTTTTTGCAGCAAGATACTGCCCATACTGGCGTCCTCTATGAACAACCCAAGGCTGCCGTTTACAGCGACGCACTGGCCGGTTAATTCATTTAGTCGGTCGAATACGGAGGGGAGATAAACCTCTAATAAAGCGCCATCGATTTGCACAACATCCCAATCAAGGATTGTTAGTCGCTCCATGCCGGGGCGAGTTTCAATGGCGTAGTAAACTACTGCTGTTCCGTCATGCTCTGTGCCGCCCTTAACTGCCGTGTCCATGACAGCAAAGACCGCCTGACACATGGCTGGGTACTCAACAGGCTTCTCGTCAATGAACCACTTGCTTATGTCAAACAGGGCAGATGATGACCAGTCAACAAATTCAGCCAAGAACTCCTGACGGAATACGCGGGGATCATTATTCTCCCGTTCCTTCTCCAGTTCTTCAGGTGGAACAAATGGATTAGATGACGTTGGTGCGTGATGCTCAAAGAAGCCAAGCTTCTTATTGTTGCAAATGGCGTAGAAAAAATTATCGTCGTCAATGCCGTCAGGTGTGGAGAATACAAATGCACGGCCTTTCGTAGTAAGAAGCGTCGGCTTTATAGACTTGGTCCATATTTCCTTCAGCATTTCCGGTGATTTGGTGAATGCAGCCTCATCGATAAGCACAATATCGTACTCACGCCCACGACCAGCCAGCTTGTTATCGTTGGTAACCCAGAAATCAATCTTCCCAGCGTTCTTAAGTAGTAGGCGCTTTTCCTGTCGGCTAAAGCTTTTTTTCAGCGGCTGAAGAGTTTCTTCAAGCTTGTCGTAAATTTCCTGATATTGGCGATATTCGGCGGTAAATATACCTACGCGCCCACCTAACTCGACATCCATTCCAGGGCGCTTAAATGGCGCTGTAGCATACGTAACAGCAGCGCTGGCGAGCATGAAGGTTTTACCCCACCGCCGCCCGCAGCGGATAGCGTTAAGGCGGTGATCCCAAGCATCAGACCAAACCTTTAACTGCCCATCGTGTAGCGTAGGTAGATATATGTCGGCCATATTATCTCCCAGGGATTGGCAGCGAGTTATGAACGACAATCGCGTTATCGCTATCTCCGTCCTTCATTTTGTCTATTTCCAGTTCCACCTTTTCAGTGGCAGCTTCACGGTAAGCAGCATCGATCTGCATCTTGATGATTGTGCCTTTCGTGTACTCCAACGATTCAATGCGCGCAGTGTTGCGATGCATAGCCTTCTCGGCGGCGCTGATGTTGTCACGTAGTGCCTTCTTAGTATCATCATCAACGTCATCATCTAACTCAGTTCGCCAGCGACCAATGTTCTCAGCGGCAGTCAGACTGGCAGCACGTAGCCAAAACAATTCATCATCTAGCGTCAGGCAATTAGCATCTTCGCTGATTCGTCAGTGAGCAACATGCGACGCCCATAGCCGCCATGCTTTAGTGCATGCTGATTGCCTGGTTGGAATGGATTGGTCGGAGGGGAACATCGAGCGCCACGTATCGGTTTCGCGCCTGGAGAATTCTTGACTTTGTTTGATTCGCGGTTTCTACCAGATTCCTTTGGCTGCCTACTTTTGGTGTCTTTTCCTTTCTGCGAATTCGCACTTCTATTCGCACTTTTACTATTAGCATTCGCAATTTTGATGTAGCGCTTTGCAGTGGAGTAATTAAGCCCTTGCGCCTCGCACCAATCTTTAGGGGAGATGTTTGATTTGGCATGGTCGGCGAGGAACTGTCCTTGAATGGCTCCCCAATCCGGTCTTGCCATATTTGCTCCGTCTCGTTGTTCAACGATCGTTTTAAACGATCAATAGCCGATTATTGATCTGTACAACCAATTTCCATCCCTCTGATTTGACTGTCATTCTTTTGCAAAACAAAAAGGATGATGACTATGTGGGCTAAATTTAAAAGTTGGTACATGGCTGCAACAGTGAGCTACTCCACCCTGGCATTGGGGCTAACCTTTACAGGGATGGCCTCTTTGGTCGGGATCGCCTATCTGATATATGAGTGCTTTTAGTTAATGGAGAGCCGTTGTGAAAGTGGCTCTCAGTTTTTCTTTTAGCTGGCAATATCGAGCGTTAACTTCAGTTGCTCCTGCCAGAATTCCACGGTTGCTTCTAGGGCAGGTTTGTCCCAGCGCCAACGTGCCATTTCTCGTGCACCACCACTTGCTTTTGATTTCCGGTCATCGCGAATTCGGCAGGCCTGGTCATAGTTTTGCTGCTCCGTTAGCTCACCACGCAACAAGCTATCTATATGCAAATCACACCAGACAGCGAACCGAGCATCGCACCAACGCGCAAAAGCGACCGATAGCTTTGGATGAAGCCATGTACCACCTCCGCGATCCTTTCTCGCCTTACTGGTTTTTACATACCTGCATTTCGAGGGATGTAGAATTTCAGACTCCACACCAGTCATTGCCTCATCCAGCGCCCGGATGTATTCAAGCGTTTCAGCTAGCCTCATCCAGTTGTCGATGCGCTTACCAAATTTCTCAGCAACGTCAGTGACGTTTACCCAACCTTCAGTGTTAAAGCGTACTGATTCGCCTTTATAGCTAAGAGGGATAATGTTCATTCGGATATACCTTTTAGTGATGAACCTTGTTCGCACAGGAATACGGCCCTCAGAAGGCTCCGACAGCCAGCCGGTTCCTCAAGGGTCATCCTGAAAGGTTCTGAGTGATTTGCGCTGCGATGCGCTGGATTTACTGCATAAAAAAAGCCCGACCTAAGTCGAGCCTTTTGTGTTTTTTTGCCTAACAAGCCTACGAAACGGCCATTTCAATCAAATCTGTGAAGTCCAAGCACATGTCTAGCCTGTGTCCGTGATCATCCACGAAGTTATATTTCTTAAAGTGTTCGATCATCTCTTTGGCACTTTTGCCACTTAAAGGAGATTTATCAATTGATTCGTCAACCTGTTTCATCTTCAAACCTTCATTCAGTTGGTTACGATAGTGCAAGTTCCACTTTGGAAATTGCTTTTCTAGGAGGCGGTATTTATCAATATTCGAGAGTCCCGGCCTCCATTCACACGTCATTAATGAACGCACCGTCTAAGGGGCAGTATTTTGATGCGCATATCAAAAAAGCTGGCTACCCTTACCGCAAAGTTGGGTGATTAATTCAGCGGGGATGCTGTCCCCACCTTCTCTTACCTCGCAAGACAAACGTTATTGATATACGCCTGCAAGCCGTTTATTTGGCTGGTTGCAATTCCGATTCGCTCGCGGAGACTGAGATAATCCCGTTCAGCGGCGTTAGTAAGTCTGGCGCTGGCATCATCAACGCTGCTGGAGGTGGCTGTGGCTTCGGGCAATCGCTTACAGCTGGCGTTGAGCTGCAACCGCTTAGCACCAGTAGCGATATCAGCACGAAGGCGCTCGTTCTCAGATTTGGCATCTGCCAGTTCCTTGGTGTATTTGATATCGATAGCAGCAACCTGCTGGCGCTGAATTAGCATCGTGTCAATGGCTGACTGTCTGCTGTTGGCTATCTGGGTAATGTCAGAGACGTCGCGCTGTAGCCTGGTTACTTGCCCGTGGTAATACATCAGGCCGAATAGCAGAGCCACCGTTACAGCGATGAGTATTGCCGTTACGCGACTCATGACAGGAAAAGCTCACGCTCAGCCGCCCGGCGATTAGTCAGGCCTTTCATTTCTTTCCCACCTGCTTTATTCCATTTCAGGAATTCATCCGCAGCGCCCTTTGCATCACCCGCGTTTACCTTTTTCATCAGCGTCGATGTGCTGAGCGCTCGGGTTCCGATGTTGTAGGCCAGCGATACCAAGGCGTCGAATTGATTCTGGGTTACGCCGATTTTGAGCATCTGGTTAACGCCCTGCTCGAACTGGACAACTCCGCATTTCAGCAACCGGTCGGCGGTAGGCTGATCGATAGTCATGCCGCGAACCACGGGCTTACCATCTACTGGATGAGTCCAGCCGTAACCAATTGTCCAGGGAGCGCCGCCGGTGCCAGGGTCTGGATATGTCGTCAATTTGCAGCCTTCGAATTGTTTTATTAGATTGATTCCGGTGCTACTGATTTGCATTGTCAGCCCCTGTCTTATTGCCAACGATGCGCTTTAGCACCGAACCAATGTAATCCGTACCCATGTACCCAATGAACACGCTGGCAATTAATGACCAGTCAGGGTTCAGCCCGGCTATAACCAATACATCTTTGATAAACCATGCCATCACTGAGCACATGGCCGCATCAAGCATACGTTGCGTTTTACCTCCTCCGGCATACCAGCCACGCAAGTAAGCCATCAACGCAGCCAGTGCCGCGCTAAGTAACTCACCCCGGTGGTCTGCTATCCAGGCAATGATGAGCATCCATACATCCGGTGATTTCAACATTTTCATGACCCACCCCCCGTTTGGGGAAAATCTTCCCCGGCATTTGGTCGGGTGCTGTTGTGTAGGGAATAGCTCGCCGCCGTGGCCCATTCAGGCACGTTGTGTTTTTGAGGGTGATTGGCACTGGCGGCGAGCTAAATAAAAAAGGCCACGCAATAGCGCAGCCTGAAATGTGGAGCGTCTAGCCAGAATCGAACTGGCGCTTACTGGGTGGAAGCCAGTAGTTATGCCACTTAACCATAGACGCAAATGCAAGAAGCCCCGACCGGTTAGAGTCAGGGCTTTAAATTGGGTAGGCGTTCGTTTAAGACAGATACGGCACCTTACCTACTTATCATTGCTCATTTGCTCAAATGTGTCAACACGTTTTATGCAACCTTCCTAATTTTCCCTACACGTTTGCGGCTGTTCATGGCAGATAGCRGCGGTTGGTAAATCATAAAGACGCTAGCATCCAGAATTTCCTTCACCTCTCGGCGACAGGTTGATAGCGATGGGCGTTTTAATCTATTCCCGCCGCGAGTTACTATTTTGCGAGGAATTGCACTCTTGTGGCTATAAACTGCAATTGCGTATTCAGTGGAATTGTTCGCGTAATAGCTTAGTAATATCCCAAAGGCCTTTGTATCAATGTTCATGACAGAATCTACGACCTGAGAAATCAACATTCCGTCATCGTCATTACACATCGGTCTATCTGGATATTTCTGCGGCTCTATTGTAGCCATGTACTGCGCTATAACGCTGCTCATGCGCTTCTCTAATCTCCCCGAGTAAACCCATGAACCCCACAGTTCAAGCCAGCCATTAATCCAATCATGCTGTTCTTTGGTGAGCTTTAATTGAGTTACGTTCATGCTGCCTCCTGGAGAAGTTTTAGCTTTTTCAGTTCCAGCCGGTAGTAATCTCGAATGCTTTTCAGCTCTTCAATGCTGTAACTGCTGCGTTCGTGGTTGTTTTCGATAGCCTCCACTGTCTCAATTCCAATGCGCTTAATCAGCTCGACGCGGTACGGAACGATATTCCCGCCCTTGTGCTGATTGCATACTGAACATTGTTTATGGATTTGCCGGGGGTCGAATCTGAATTGAGGTGCTGCTGCGGTTGTTCTGTAGTGTCCAGCATCCCACTGTGCCGCTAAATGGGTACCACATGATACGCAGGGCAGGCTTGAATCACGTGCTCTTACAARGGCGTTGACGGCTTGCTGTGCCTGCTTAATCCAATACGTTTTGGGCTGGGCATTAATTCTTCTGACTTTTAGCTGCTTCCGATCCTCCTTTTTCCGCTCCTGCCTTTGCTTAATCTCGTTATCGTAGTTCTGCTTTCGCCTCTCTTTCATAACCAGAACCGCGTATTCTATTTTGTGCTCTTCGCAGCACCACCACTCGTATATCGCGACTGGTTTAAATCTCGTTTTACACACTTTACAATTTCGATGCTTCGGGAGCTTGGCTATCATTCCCGGCCTCCTTCGCTGCCTTATCAACGCATTTCTGATGAGCGTAGGTTTCACCCTTGTTAAGCATCAAATCAATACACGCATACGGATTGCGGTAACTGAGTCATCGCGTTCTCCTTACTCGGTCAAATTTGGCGCGCAGCAAAACGCATATGTGGTCATATGTGGGTATTTCGCTGGCGGGGATTGGGGGTTAAATCAGGTTAGATAACTTTTCACTTCTGGTGCGGTGCGTTTTCGCTTCATTCCTCAGCAAGAAATATATAAGCGTACCCCATGCCCAAAATGTGAATGGGTATGTTGATGCCACGATCAGTTTTAAGCACAAATACATGAACCACTCGCCAATCTCTCTGATTGTCATGTCAAAAAAATCGGTAATATCAAGTGCGTGTGAAAATAGTCCTTTGAATACTACGAATATGACACTGGCAGATATAGCCCAACAATCGAGAACCGACGGTTTGTAGCCTTGCCTGACTGCGGAGTATGGCTTATCTATGAAAGCCCTGATTCCAATGTCCCAGTTATTCATGCTGCCACCTTTCCCTTATCGCCGAACCTGTTAGCCCACTCGATAGCAAGCCGTGATTCATCGCTGAACTTAACGCCATGCGTAGCCCCGAAAGCGTTAATTAGCTCTATCAGGTCGCGCAACTCTCCAACGGTCATGCGGCTGGTTGACTGGCCCAGAATTACAAAGCCACCTTCGAGCCCCGGTGCTGACCTCTGCCCTTTCAGTGATGCGGTGAATATGTGCTTCCAGTCCTCACTGCTAAGCTTCTGACCGTGCCATACAACCTGTGTAGCGATATCGCCTAAAGTAGCCCAGAGCTTGGCATTCTGGTCTAATGTGCGGGTTCGCTCTTGGATTGTGATCAGGAGTGGTTTATCAGGATTAACAGGGAGTTGATTTATAAACTGGATGGCATTTCGCTTGTATTGATCACCGCATAAAACAAAAACTTTTTTATCCATAGTCACTCCCATAAGCAAGCAAACAGCACCACAACAATGACTAATGCTATTATCGTTAGCGGTATATTCCCCATATTGTCAGCCATGAATTCCATCAACGACTCCTTTCAGTTGCTGCTGAACAATCTGCAATGCCGTTTGTAGTGCATACAAGGCATCTGGTGACCTGTCATCTTGAAGGGGTGTAATCATCAGAAGCTGAGGCATCATGTTTACTGTGTTGATGTAAGCATCGCAGAGTTGGCGGTATTGCTTCTTGGATAGGGTTATTTCAGATTTAGCCATTACTCTCTCCCTCTAGAAGTGAGGTGGGTGCGGCGGGGAGTGGCATCCAGTGGGTAATTTCGTTAGGGCAGACTCCGCCTGTGTCTGGACCAAAGTCATCATCCTCAAAAATCATTGTCCAAATCACACCTTGGTCGTCAATTGCCAAGCACAAATCATCTTCTAATGGAAGATTATCATTGCAGTTAATCCAACCATCAGGAATTTCCAGAGGGCCTGATGGTGGAGTGGTATAAATTAAACGACGCTCACTTTTTGGCAGGTACCCATACGTTGAATTGTTAATGTCAGCCCAATATTCAATCTGTTTCTTGCCGGAAAATTGATACCTACGCTCCTGATAAACCGGCTCGGCCTGCTTTGCTGATAGCGCGATTCTTGCCAGTGCTGCCACATCGCCACATTGAGCATGGTCTGATTCAATGAAATTGCTTAGCTGCTCTACTGTAAATTGGTCTAGTTCTTTCATCAGCACTTCCTCCCGCTTAGTATTCTATCGTGATAGATAATGGCTTTGGTTTTATTGGCAATACGCAGACCCTCTATTTGTTGCTTAACCACTGGTGACCAGAATGTGCCATCTTCAAAATGATATTCGTGCGTACGAATCATTGCCTCCATAGCATCCAGAGCGCTCTTTACTCGGCTTGGAATTTCCATCTCAATCCCCTTTTACCGTTAGACCAGCAGAGCGGAGGGCTTCGGCGCATAAAATTATGCCGGAATCAAACGATGTCTCATCGCTGTCTAGGTGCGCATCTTCCCCCGCAATATCTCTGCAAGTTTTTGGAAGTGTCACCGCAATGCTTGCTCTGGATTCTTTCCATGCGCACCAAGCCAGATGAACGCCAAAAATTCGATAACAATTTCTCTCTGGCTCCCAATCAATATCTTCCCCATACAAACCGTGAATGTCTTCCAGCCACTTCTCAAACTCTTCCCGCGATGTTGTTATGTCCATCATGCGACCCCTTTTTGCTCGTATTTGGCATACCACCAACCGTCTTGGCCATTTGTTAATGGCATAACCTTTTTCCCGCCGATACCATCTAAAATTTCCAGATATGCAGCCTTTGGTATCGAGAAACTTGTTCCGTCTCTCAGCCTTTTTGATAGCCCATCACCAACTCTGAACCGGAAAGTTTTTGTCTCGAAGCATATTTCAGCCTCGATAGAATCAAACTCACCAGATACCGAGCGATTTATTGAGCAAAGACCGGTGTTACGGACAGTTAACTTTGGTTCGGAGAGTGGGCGTGATATTTCAGCCATGGATACAAAAGCCATCATGATTTCCTCGAATTGATTTACAGCAGCACTTCCGCGTCACTGTCACGATCATGTGATGCGAAATAGATTTCCCACTCGCTGTAGTAAATTCCGTTGTATGTAACGCCACCTGCAAACTCATCATGAATAAACTGGTTATAAATGGCTTGGAAGGTGTTTTCAGGTAACTTGCTTAGGAATTTAATACGGAGGTCTGATTCGTGGCGTTCTTGCTGCTCTATCTGATGTTTGATGTATTGGCCCAAGGCATTCATGCAGCCCTCGACCGGTAGCTATCCCACGTAAACGCCAGCGTACAACCGCCGCCATCATTCATCCGATCAATCACTCGCTCACCGATGAAATCGCTAAGCTCGGCTCTCGTCTGGTTGCTGATTAAAATTGTCGGGCGCATTTTCTCGTAGCGAGTGTTGATGATCTCAAAGAGGATTTGCTTTTCAGTATCAGACCCAAACTGAACGCCAACTTCGTCAATGATGAGCAAGTCGGGATCTGTGTAGGCTTTGATAACGTCAGACTCAGTGCGGTCTGCATTTTTACTCCATGTTGATTTAAATGCCCGAGCGATGCGTAGTGCGGTTGTAAATAGTGCTGATGATTCATGAGTTCTAATCACATATTGAGCAATGGCCAGTGCGAGGTGATTCTTTCCAGTGCCGGGCTTGCCACACATAACCATGCCGCCGCCCTGCTTTAAACGCTCTGGCCACTTGTTTGCATAAGCCTGACACACTCGTAAGCAATGACCTGCAGCATCATTGACCGGTTCATAGTTTTCTAAAGTTGCCGATTTAAATCTCTCGGGCAGATTAAGCCCATCAATCAACTGACTAACGTGGCGCGATCTGGACCACTGTTCATGATCTGATTGCTTTGTTTGAAGTTCGCTAAGTCGCTCGGCTAGGCACTTTGGGCATTCGCTTTTGGTAGATGTTGTAAGGTTGGCCATACTGCGTTGTCGCTGCTCATAGAGCCCATGATGGTCGCACTCCGCCCACATGATAGCGACTGTCGTATGGGGTATTTCTTTCGGCGGGTTACTCAGCTCTGAGATTTTGCTTTTCAGAATACTAATTTTTTCAGACAGGTCCATTTACCCCTCCATCCACCCGGGTGTGTCGGTGGTTCCGTAATTTTTTGCGGAAAAGTTATCAGCAACAGCCCTCGTTTTTGTTGCCACTGGCTTTGATTGCTTGTTCTGGTAGTTAAGCTTGGCGCTAGCAGTGGTAAACCAGCTCTTTGGCTTCTCATGGGAAAACTCCAGATCTAGCCTTGTCAGCTCAACAATCAGGTCAATGTTCGGGAACAGAGACTTCCAGCAATCGAAATCTTTCTGGCTCAATCGAACAACAGAACCCTCGAATGCATAGCGGCTTGCCATCTGGTGAACATCGGCTTCCTGAGGCTCTGGCGATAACTCCTCTTGCTTTGCAGGTGGTAATTCATCATCAATTTGGCAAGGCGCGTCAGCGGCTTGGGTGTTGAAGGGAATCAGGATAGGGGAATCAGGAATCAGGTTAAGGGAATCAGCAGGATTTAAATTGTTCTGCTCTGGTTCTTGTACCGTACTTGCACCGTGCTCTTCTGGTGCTTCTTTAGTTTCAATAAGTTGCATTACTTGTTCAGGTATCTCACTAGCACTTTCTTTGCAGTGGGGGTTCTGGTGCTTCTTCCAGTTATTAATCTGAACGTAAGCGCCTCCATCCACTAAATAGCGAGTGATGAAGTTGTGCTGATGCAATTGCTGTAGTAGTTCATCGCAATCAACATTGTCGAACGGTAATACAAGCGCTTTAATCTTCTTGGGGCGATCATCTAACCGCCCTTCTTTATCTGCGATAGTCCACAATCCGGCGAATAGCAGACGAGCGTATGGGCTGCATTCTGCTAATTCGTCGTTAGTGAAAAATCCCGGCTTAATATTTCTTGAACGGGCCATATATTTCTCCGCTTATCACCTCAGAAACTGATTGAAATTTGCTGTTCTGAAGTCTTTGTTCGTGTTGGGGCTTTTTGCTTTCCGGTCACCGCAATCACAGCCTGCCTTGCGATTTCCCTTATCACGCTCGTCTCCCATATCTTTTCCAGAAGAACAAACGTCACAGCCATATCTCTTACGTTTAACCGACTGACCTTTGATTCAGCCCAGCCAGCTTCACGTGCAAAGTTGCTCTGCCCCTTGATAGCCATTCGGCTACGTAGCTCAGATTCAACTTCCATAATTCTCTTGCTGTTACTTGCGCTATCCATTTCGTATGATTTCCATGTTGTTTAAGTGATTTAGTTATGGCGAGCCTAGTTACGCTCACCTCCGACTTTTAGCCTTACCTGGCAGATCCTCGGGGCCGCCATATACCGGGCGTTCGGTTAATGCTGTTGGTTGTTAAGCTGCTTTTTCCGGATGAGGGAACAAGTCAGTTAAATCAGGTCTGATTCGGTATGCAGGGATTAGTCCTTTGGTCGCCTTTTCAATGCGTTTCGCATTTTCGGCGGAAACCTTTTTCTTCCCATGCAACCAAGACCAAACGGAAGGCTGTCTAACATCACAAGCTTCAGCTAACTTCTGCTGACTTCCTACGATGTTAATAGCCGACTTAATAGCTTCGTTGACCATAAATAACTCCTGCTTTTGTAGATACACAGATAATAGCCAAAGCTATTCATATTGTAAATAGCTTTAGATATTTGATTGGGTATAGCCATGGCTATAGACTAAGTAAATGGAAAAAATGACTTTTGCAGATCGGCTAAATTTAGCCATGAAAGAAGGTGGGTTTACTCAGGGTTCTCTCGCTGAGGCCGTAGGCATGGCACAGCCTAGCGTCTGGAAACTAACTTCAGGAAAAGCCAACTCTTCAAGGAAATCCGTTCAAATAGCCAGAGTTTTAGGTGTTCGGCCGGAATGGCTTAGTGAAGGAATAGAGCCAATGCGCGAAAGCGGTGTAAACCCACACCATCCTGACTCAACAATCCCACCTGAAAGTGAATGGGTTGGAGTTAAGGCGTGGGATAAAAATACCCCTCTTGACGATGATGAGGTTGAAGTCCCATTCCTTAGGGATATTGAATTTGCATGTGGCGATGGAAGCGTCTCTGATGAGGACTACAACGGGTTTATGCTCAGATTCTCCAAGGCAACGCTACGTCGAATAGGGGCTAACACTGATGGATCTGGAATACTTTGCTTCCCAGCTCGCGGTAATAGCATGGAGCCAAAAATATCAGATGGTGCGACAGTCGCCATTAACACTGATGATAAAAAGATAATTGACGGTAAGATGTACGCGATCAATGAGGATGGATGGAAGCGAGTAAAAATGCTTTATCGTGTGGGCCCTGGTCGTGTCAGCGTGCGGAGTTACAACAAGTCTGAATATCCAGATGAAGAGAAGAATCTAAAAGATATTGAAATTATTGGCCGCGTGTTCTGGTGGTCAGAGATAGATTACTAACCCACGGCTAACCTACTGCTAGCTCAAGGAGGAATAATGGCATTTAACGATCTGGAATTTCACGCAGTCAAAAAAGAGGCATCCCAGTTCATAGATAGCATTAGGCCGCCAATAGAACCAACCCGACCGGAATGTTTATAGCAAGCACAATTACATAAACTGCTTGCTAGAATTATCCTTTTGTATAAAGATTGTTCTCATCATCAAAGTTGAGAGGCTGAGTGTATGGAAAGCAAGCAATCAAAGGGAGGGGTAGCGAGAGCTGACTCCCTTTCGTCAGAAAGAAGAAAGGAAATAGCTAGAATGGGTGCGGTGGCTAAAAATGTGCCTAAAGCTACCCATAAAGGCGAGATTGATATTTCAGGGATAAAGATTCCATGCTTTGTTCTTGATGATGGTCGAAGGGTTATATCAGGAAGAAGCTTAACGGCGTCAATAGGTATGAAAGGCCGTGGCCAAGGGGTTGCCCGTTTAGCGGGTCATAAAATGCTTAACCCAAGCAAAAACAAAGAGTTAATATTGGCCATCGAAAACCCAATAAAGTTCATTGGGGCCTTTCCTATAAAGGGTTCAAGTAACACCAATGTTTTTGCGGATGGCTTTGAAGCTACCATTCTTCAGGAGTTATGCGAGGCCATCCTTGCTGCCAGAGATGGGAACCTGTTAACCACAGAGCAGGAATTTAGATATGCTCAGTATTCAGACATGCTTATCAGGGCGTTTGCAAGGGTTGGTATTGTATCTCTGGTTGATGAGGCCACTGGGTATCAAGAGGTAAGACCAAGGGATGCACTTCAAGAATTTCTTAATAAAATAATAAGTAAAGAACTTGCTGCTTGGGCTAAAAAATTCCCTGATGAGTTCTACGAAAATATTTACAAGCTAAAAAATTGGCCATGGCAAGGGATGAGTAAAAACAGGTATAGCGTTGTTTCACACTACACCAGAGATTTGGTTTATGACCGATTGGGAGATGGTATTCTTTCAGAGCTTGAAAAAAAATCCCCCAAAGACGATAAAGGTAATAGAAAAAATAAATTACACCAATGGTTAACTTCAGATATTGGGAATCCAATGCTATCTCAGCACCTTCACTCGTTAATTATGCTACAAAGGTTGGCTATATCTAATGGACATGGATGGAATCGATTTGTCAAAACGGTAGACCAAGTGATGCCCAAGAAAAACGGCACATTGGAGCTAAATTTGACAGATGAGCTCTGACAATAAAGGGCCAACACTTTTCTCGATAATATTAAAATAACCCGGCCCCGCTGCCGGGTTTTTTGTGCCTGTAATCTGACAATCTCACCACTCTACCCGTATTAAACACAACTCACTTCACACTTTTCACGCCTGATAGCCGGTGCGAATGGTCACGCCTGAATTATTTTTAAAAATAAATACCTTTATCAATCAATAATTAAATAGCTAAATCTATATTATTATATCTTTGGCTATTTACATGTATTATATCCAAAGCTATTATCTATTCCATCAACACGGCAGGACGCCAACTAAGCAGCACGCAACGGGGTGAGCGATGTAATCACCCCCGGCCCCGAGAGGGATCGACCGCTAAGTGTTCTTTAAGGAGAAAGTGAATTTATACCCTGTCGCTGTCAGGTGTAGGCGGCAGTCATAAGTTCTCTAAACGAGAGGTGGCAAATGAAGAATGAAATTCGTTGTCCGGTGTGCGGATTGGACTTCAACCCAAAGATACCGCTTATGCACATTCAGCAGCACCACAAGGGCGCGAAAGATTGTGAGCTGGCGAAGATACGCGACGCACGTCGCAAGTGCTTCACGGAGCCAGCAGCAAAGAAGTTAGGTGGTAAGACGTGTTTACCTCAGGTAGCGATATTTAGCGCTGGGTACCGCACCAACCGTAAAGAAGCAACACACATTGTTAAGTAGCAGCATTCAACTTATTTAAACAGAGAGGTAGTTATGAGATTTGTCGAGTTACCACTTGAAATGCAGTTAATCGCAGCCCAAACGCTTTCAAACAGACTTTCTACTTTAGGTATGGGGATGGATGAGCAAATAGAGCCAGTTAAAACACTGGCCCGAGAGGTAAGAGAGGCATTTATTGAGCTTTATTCCACAGAAAATAATGAGGAAAAGGAGAAGCTCGGTCAAGATTAKTAGRYTCTACTAAGGCTCCATGCTCTTCCGCTAGATTTTGTAACCAATACGTCAGACTTTGGCTTTACCGAGTTTGCAATTCTCAGTACATCATCACGAATTTCAGGTGTAGATAAATCTTTACTACAGACATATTCAGCATTCGGTAATTTATAAGTTTTACCATCTGTGGTTATTTCTTTTTGATACCCCTTTGCRTTCATTTTTTCGTGAAGAGTTTCGTAGTCATCAGCGTCAGCATTATGCAACTCAACCCTAACAGTAAAATCTGCCATTTCTAAATCCCTATATTGACTGTGGAATAACCAACATATCAATTTCCTTTGACTGTGGAAAGCAGGGAAACCACGGCTGGGCGTGGATAAATATCCCAGCTCAAATTATAGAGGTCACTTAGGTGGCCTTTTTTATTGGCGGGTAAATGGTTAAGGGGTAAGAGAATGACACTTTCTTTCACTGTTCTGGCTGGCAAGCCGGATAACGACGACGGCGCGTATTACGAGAACATTAAGTTCTGTGACAGCGCTGACAGCATGGAAGCTGCGCAGAAGATTGTTCAGGACAACAAGCTTTATACCTATCCGATATGTCGGATTGAGGTTACAGGATTCAAGGCTGCATAACGCGGCCTTTTTTATTGGCTGGTAAATGAGGAATGAATGATGAGTCAATATCGAAACATAAGCATTGAATGGCTTCAGCGAATGCATGCGGATGGATATGTAGCTCTGTGTGACGGTGATTTACAGGAAGTATTAGATTTCATCTCGGAACCCCAGTGATCTTACCCCTGCCACTTAACCGGTGGCAGCAATAAGACCACTGAAACAAACAACGAGCTGCTTAATGCGGCTTTTTTATTCCAAAAATTCAAGGAAGCAGCATGAGCAAAGAAACAGTTATTACCTTTAAAGGCTTCGACCAAAATCTTCAGTGCCGTGGCTACCAGTTCGAAATTGGCAAAACGTATACGCATGAGGGCAAGGTCGAGGCATGCGGCTCTGGCTTCCACGCTTGTGAATGCCCATTTGATGTTTTCGGATATTACCCGCCAACAAATAGCCGGTATGCAGTAACTGAATCATTTGGTGTTATTGACCGCGAAGATGATGGCGATACAAAAATCGCAAGCGCCAGCATAACCATCACAGAAGAACTAACCCTCCCTCAGTTTATTCAGCGCGGGATTGATTGGATCTGGAGCAAAGTTGATAAGTCGCTTGAACAGCAGATCATGACCGGAAACCAGTCAGCGGCAACCAACACTGGCAACTGGTCAGCGGCAACCAACACTGGCTACCAGTCAGCGGCAACCAACACTGGCGACTGGTCAGCGGCAACCAACACTGGCTACCAGTCAGCGGCAACCAACACTGGCGACCGGTCAGCGGCAACCAACACTGGCAACCAGTCAGCGGCAATCAACACTGGCTACTGGTCAGCGGCAACCAACACTGGCTACCGGTCAGCGGCAACCAACACTGGCTACCAGTCAGCGGCAACCAACACTGGCGACCGGTCAGCGGCAACCAACACTGGCTACCGGTCAGCGGCAACCAACACTGGCAACTGGTCAGCGGCAACCAACACTGGCTACCAGTCAGCGGCAACCAACACTGGCAACTGGTCAGCGGCAACCAACACTGGCTACCGGTCAGCGGCAACCAACACTGGCTACCAGTCAGCGGCAACCAACACTGGCAACCGGTCAGCGGCAACCAACACTGGCGACTGGTCAGCGGCAGAGGTGTCTGGATCGCAATCTGTAGCGGCTTCATTCGGTGATGGTGGAAAGGCTAAAGCGTCAGAAAGCGGCGCAATCGTCCTGTGCTACCGAAATGGCGAAGGCGAACTAATTCATATCCGTGCCAGTAAAGTAGGCGAGAACGGAATTGAGCCGGATGTTTGGTATTCGCTGAATGAGAATGGCGAGTTTGTAGAAGCGGAAGAGCATGGAGCCTTAGTAGAATCGAA